>DATBAM010000001.1:0-22916 GCA_036271535.1 Steroidobacteraceae bacterium
CGCAAGCGCGCCAAGCTGCAGCGCGCCGCGTACCATCTCGGAAAGCGACTCTATTCGAAGACACCCCGACGCTTTGCGCGCAAACTCTCTCAGTAACGAGTCGCCATGGCCAGCACGCGTGCGCATGAATGATTACCGTTAGGGATTCTCGGCCATCGAGGAATTTCGTCACACAGCAGGCGTATCGATGGCGAGATCTGTGCCTTGGCCGAGTCCGCTGCCGGATACCGGCCAAGGGCGAGCTTCTTCCCTGGAGGCGGTTCTGGTGGGTGCTGAGGGGCTCGAACCCCCGACATTCGCCGTGTAAAGGCGACGCTCTACCAGCTGAGCTAAGCACCCGGTGATCTGATCAGCGGCGCCATTCTAGACGTAGATTCGTGAAGCTGATACTGGGGCCAAACACCCCAGGCACATGGACGCGCTCGGGGCCGGCACATGGATGTGCCGGCCCCGAGACAATCAAATCAGTGCGCCTGGACCTTGCTGCCATTGCGTCGCCCGCGGCGGGCGCTCTTGCCCGATTCGGGTGTCGCATTCGCGTCTTCGTTTGGCGCTTCCGGCCGGGGGACCGGCTGCTTCGTCAGGGCCACCTGCAACACCTCATCGATCCAGCGCACCGGCTTGATGTTGAGCTTGCCTTTGACGTTGTCCGGGATCTCGACCAGATCCTTCTGGTTTTCCTCCGGAATCAGCACGGTCTCGATTCCACCGCGCTGGGCAGCCAGGAGCTTCTCCTTCAGGCCACCGATCGGCAGTACCTCGCCACGCAGCGTGATCTCGCCGGTCATCGCCACATCCGACCGCACCGGGATGCGTGTCAGCGCCGATACCAGGGCGGTGCACATGCCGATACCGGCACTCGGACCGTCCTTCGGCGTCGCACCCTCCGGCATGTGGATGTGCACGTCATGCTTCTGATAGAAGTCGACATCCAGACCCAGCACGGCCGCGCGGCTGCGCACCACCGACATGGCAGCCTGGATCGACTCCTGCATCACCTCGCCGAGCTGGCCGGTGTGCAGCAGCTTGCCCTTACCCGAGACGACTGCAGCCTCGATCGTCAGCAGTTCGCCGCCGACTTCCGTCCACGCAAGGCCAGTCACCTGGCCGACGCGATCCATCTCCTCGGCCTTGCCGAAGCGGAATCGTCTCACGCCCAGGAATTTATCGAGGTTGCGCGGCGTCACGGCCACCACGCCATCCTTCCTGTCGCCCTTGTCGAGCAGCAGCTGCTTCACGGCCTTTCGACTGATCTTAGCGAGCTCGCGCTCGAGATTGCGGACGCCGGCCTCGCGCGTGTAATGACGCACGATATCCAGGATCGAGCCATCGGAGACCTTCAGCTCGCCATCCTTGAGACCGTTTTGCTTCACCTGCTTCGGCACCAGATAACGGCGCGCGATGTTGAGCTTCTCGTCCTCGGTGTAGCCCGGCAGCCGGATGACTTCCATTCGATCCAGCAGCGGCGCCGGAATGTTGAGCGAGTTGGCGGTGCAGACGAACATCACCTCGGAGAGATCGAAGTCGCCCTCGAGGTAATGGTCGGCGAAAGTCGCATTCTGCTCCGGGTCCAGCACTTCCAGCAGCGCCGATGAAGGATCGCCGCGGAAGTCCATCGCCATCTTGTCGATTTCGTCGAGCAGGAACAGCGGATTGTGCACACCGGTCTTGGACAGGTTCTGGATGATCTTGCCTGGCATCGAACCGATATAGGTACGACGGTGACCGCGGATCTCGGCCTCATCGCGCACGCCGCCCAGCGACATGCGGACGAACTTTCGATTGGTCGCCCGCGCCATGCTCTGTCCCAGCGACGTCTTGCCGACGCCCGGCGGCCCGACCAGACACAGGATGGGCCCCTTGATCTTCTCGACCCGCTGCAGCACCGCGAGATATTCGACGATGCGTTCTTTCACCTTGTCCAACCCATAGTGGTCCTCATCCAGGACCTTCTGTGCATTGGCGATGTTCTTGTGCAGGCGCGTACGCTTTTTCCATGGCGCCTTGATCAGCCAGTCGACGTAGTTGCGCACCACGGTCGCCTCGGCCGACATCGGCGACATCATCTTCAGCTTGTTGATCTCGGCGGTGGCCTTCTCCCGTGCCTCTTTCGGCATGCCGGCCTTCACCACCTTCTGCTCGAGTTCGGCGATCTCGTTGGTGCCGTCCTCCATCTCGCCGAGCTCTTTCTGAATCGCCTTCATCTGCTCGTTGAGGTAGTACTCGCGCTGGCTCTTCTCCATCTGCGCCTTGACGCGGCCGCGGATGCGCTTCTCGATCTGCAGCACATCCATCTCGCCTTCGATGGCGACGAGGATGTGCTCGAGGCGCTTGCGCACATCGAGTATCTCCAGCACTTTCTGCTTCTCGGCTAGCTTCAGCGACATATGCGCCGCCACCGTGTCGGCGAGTCGACCCGGCTGTTCGATACCGGCCAGCGCAGTCAGCACTTCCGGTGGCACTTTCTTGTTGAGCTTTACGTACTGCTCGAACTGCGACACCACCGACCGCACGAGCACGTCCATCTCGCGCTCGTCGTACTGATCGGCGTCCAGTTCGACAGCGATGCTGGCGCTGTAAAAATCGCCGGTGTGAAGCTGTTCGATGCGGGCGCGGTCGACGCCTTCGACCAGCACCTTGACCGTTCCATCCGGCAGTTTGAGCATCTGCAGGATCGTGGCGACCGTACCGAAGCGATGCAGATCATCGAGCTTCGGATCATCGACGTCGGCCTGTTTCTGCGCCACGAGCATGATGCGCTTGTCGGTCCGCATCGCAGCATCGAGCGCGTGGATGGACTTTTCCCGCCCGACGAACAGCGGGATCACCATGTGCGGGTAGACCACCACATCGCGTAACGGCAGGACAGGCACAGCAGCCGGCGCGGCAGTCTCGGTCACGGCAGTTTGTTCAGTCACAGTGGTTCTCGGAAGTTGGGACATAACCATAGGGTGCCACCTTTCGGTGGACCAACGATGCGAAATGGGGACATGTTTTCCCCATTTCAACAGGAATATTCAAACGGAAGGTGGAAGTCGACAAAGACCGGGCGCCCCGGACATCCCCGGCGGGGCATATTTTCAATGCCCGGCGGGCTTCAGGCGTGCAGCGAACCGCCTGCTCTCCGGGGTTCAGCGGCAGTCGCGGGACGATCTGCCTCGGTCCGCTGGACCAGGTAAGGTTTGGTCGTGCCCTCGATGACACTGTCATCGACCACGACCTTGGCGACGCCGCTCAGCGACGGCAGGTCGTACATGGTGTCCAGCAGCACAGTCTCCAGGATCGTGCGCAGACCCCGAGCACCGGTCTTGCGTGCCATGGCCTTGCGTGCCACCGCGCGCAGCGCCTCGTCGCGGAACTCCAGGTCGGAGCCTTCCATCTCGAACAGCTTGCGATACTGCTTGGTCAGCGCGTTCTTCGGCTCGGTCAGAATCGACATCAGCGCATCTTCGTCCAGTTCGTCGAGCGTCGCCACGACTGGCAGACGACCCACGAACTCGGGGATCAGGCCGAACTTGATCAGGTCCTCAGGCTCGACGTCATGGAAAAGGTCGGTCTGCGGCTTCGCATCGCCGCTACGCACCTCGGACGTGAAGCCAATGCCGCTCTTCTGAGTCCGGTTCAGAATGATCTTTTCCAGGCCTGCGAATGCGCCGCCGCAGATGAACAGGATGTTCGACGTGTCGACCTGCAGGAATTCCTGCTGCGGATGCTTGCGGCCACCCTGCGGCGGCACGGAAGCGATCGTGCCTTCGATGAGCTTCAGCAATGCCTGCTGAACGCCCTCGCCGGACACGTCCCGAGTGATCGACGGGTTATCGGACTTGCGCGATATCTTGTCGATCTCATCGATGTAGACGATGCCGGTCTGCGCCTTCTCGACGTCGTAGTCGCACTTCTGCAGCAATTTCTGGATGATGTTCTCGACGTCTTCGCCGACATAGCCGGCTTCGGTCAGCGTCGTGGCATCGGCAATCGTGAAAGGAACATTCAGCAGCCGGGCCAGCGTCTCGGCCAGCAGCGTCTTGCCGCAACCGGTCGGGCCGATCAGCAGGATGTTGCTCTTGGCCAGCTCGACTTCATCCTTGGCGCGACCGCTGCCGCGGGTCTGCAACCGCTTGTAATGGTTGTAGACGGCGACCGACAGTACTTTCTTGGCCAGTTCCTGTCCGATGACGTACTCGTCCAGGACCTTGCGAATCTCCTGCGGCTTGGGAAGCTTGTCCCGCGCCCGGTCGGCACGGTCTTCCAGCTCTTCGCGGATGATGTCGTTGCACAGCTCGACACATTCGTCGCAGACGAACACCGAAGGTCCTGCGATGAGTTTGCGTACCTCGTGCTGGCTCTTGCCGCAGAACGAGCAATACAGCAGCTTTCCATCGTCAGTTCGCCCGCGGGAATCGTCAGTCATCGGCCAGCACCCACTGTTCGCCCATCTGTAGATGTATATAGCATGGGGTCGACTGTGGACGCAAAGAAGTGCGTCGCTCGCAAGACCTTGTTATTTCGCGTTTTTGAGTGCTTGGTCACGCCTTGAGGGGTGCCGGCACTGCATCCAGGCGCTTTTCAAGGATATTGTCGATCAGCCCGTATGCAATCGCGTCCTGCCCGGAAAGGAAATTGTCGCGGTCGGTATCGGTCTTGATCTTTTCGACGCTCTGCCCGGTGTGCTTGGAATAGATCTTATTGAGGCGATCCCGGGTGTCCAGGATCTCCTTCAGATGGATCTCCATATCCGAAGCCTGACCCTGAAAGCCGCCCAGCGGCTGATGGATCATGATCCGCGCATGCGGCAGCGCAAAGCGCTTGCCCTTGGTGCCGGCCGTCAGCAGCACTGAACCCATGCTGGCGGCCTGACCGATGCAGATCGTGCTGATATCGGGCTTGATGAACTGCATCGTGTCGTAGATCGCGAGCCCTGCGCTGACGACACCACCCGGCGAGTTGATATAAAGCGCAACATCCTTGTCCGGATTCTCGGACTCCAGGAACAGCAGCTGCGCCACCACGACGTTCGCCATGTAATCGTCGACAGGCCCTACGACGAAGATCACGCGCTCTTTCAGCAGACGTGAATAGATGTCGTAGGAACGCTCACCGCGCGATGTCTGTTCGACAACGATGGGAACCAGATTCAGGCCACGTTCGTTCATAGATGTAGTTTAAGTCTTTTTCAGGTTTTTTGGGCAAAGCCGGTGAGTTCACTGAATGTCGACGGTTTGTCGACGATCTTGACCTGCGTCAGCGCCCAGTCGATCGCCTGATCTTCCAGGGCGGCTGACTCGAGCTGACCCATCGCCTCGCGGCTGCCCAGGTACTGACGCCGCGCTTCTTCCGGGTTGGGATGGGTGGCGAGCACGTTTTCAAGCCGCTCCTCGACCTTGGCGCGATCGACCTTCAGATTCTGCGCGCGAATGATCTCTCCGACCAGCAATCCCAGTGCGACCCGTTTGCGCGCGTTGGGTTCCAACGCTTCGCGGTTCGGCAGTTTGGAAGGATCCGGCGCACCGATGCGGCGCGCCAGCTGCTGCTGGGTTTCCTGGATCTGACTGTCCACCATCGTCTGCGGCAGCTCGATCGGGTTGTCTTTATAGAGCGCATCGAACAGCTGATCGCGCACTCGCGAACGGATCGCGTTGGTGACCTCGCGCTCCATGCTCGAGCGCACTTCCTTGCGCAGCTCCTCGACACCGCCTTCGCTGATGCCAAAGGATTTCGCGAATTCGTCGTCCACCGTGGGCAGCGAGCGCTCCTCGACCAGGGTGACCTTGATATCGAACTGCGCCTGTTTGCCGGCTACCGCTGACGCGCCGTAGTCGACAGGAAAAGTCGTCGGCACGGATTTGCTCTCACCCGCGGTCACGCCGACCAGCCCCTGTTCGATCTCCGGCAGGATCTGATGAGCGCCGAGCACGACCTGCATGCCCTCACCCTTGCCGCCCTGGAACACCTCGCCGTCGATCCTGCCCTCGAAATCCATCGTGACCCGATCGGTGTCTTTCGACGCACGTTCCACCGCGACGTATGCCGGACGCTGCGTGCGCATGTTCTCGAGCATCGCCTCGACGTCGGTGTCGCCAATGGTCGCGGCAGGCCGTTCGATTGCAATAGTGTCCAGCGGCTTGATCGCCACATCGGGCAGCACTTCGAACACGGCGGCATAGCGCAGTTCGCTGCCAGGCTCCATCGCAATCGGCTGAATGCGCGGGCCCCCGGCCGGCCGCACCTTTTGCTGCGTCACCGCCTCGGCAAAACTGCTCTGCATCAAATCGTTGATCGTTTCCGCATGCACCTGACTGCCGAACTGCTGGCGCACCACTGCAAACGGGACCTTGCCAGGACGAAAACCTTTGAGCTTCACCGTGCGCGCCAGCTGCTTGAGGCGCTGGTCAACCGCGGTGGAAACCTCTTCACCCGGTACCGCCACCTCGAGGCGTCGCTCCAGACCCTGCGTCGTCGTCATCAAAACTTGCATGCCACTATCCTAAAAATGTCATAAGAATTAAGGAACCCTGGACCCAGTGGTGCGAAAGGAGAGATTCGAACTCTCACGGGTTGCCCCACTGGCATCTAAAACCAGCGCGTCTACCATTTCGCCACTTTCGCGTCACGGGCGCCCGAACGGGCCGCGAATTATAGCCGGAATAGGAGTCGTCTGACGCCTGGGTCGCTTCCGGCCGTCGTCCGACGCCAGTCCTTGTCCTTGCGCAACCCGGGCGCGCTCCTACAGCCGCGCTTGGCGTGACTTAACACACTAGCGCCCTCATCACAGGAGAGTGACATGCCCAATTTGACGAACCTTGGCCTGGTCACGGCGTCGACAGCGCTGCTGATCCTGGCTGGTTGCGCCACGACCCCCGTACCGGAGGTCGCGGCCGCCCGAGCACTGGTAACTCAGGCCGAACAATCCGATACGACGCAATTCGCCAGCGCGGATCTGGAATCAGCACGCAGCAAGCTGAATCAGGCGGCCGGCTATGAGAAGGCCGGCAAGCCGGTACTGGCCGAGCAGCTGGCGAAGGAATCCGAGGCCGATTCGGAAGTCGCCATGGCCCGCACGCGGGCGATCAAAGCCGAGAAGGATCTGAATGACGTCAACGCCGGCACGCAGACGCTGCGCAGCGAATCGCGCCGCAACGAAGGCGGCGACACGACGACCGTCGTCGTTCCGGCCGGCGGGGCGGTGGTGATCCCATCCGACTCGACAGCCCCGCAGCGCTAGTTGCGCACCGCGTACCTGGAGATAAGACCCGTGAAAAACACCCATTCGAACCCAGTCAAACTCTGGCTCCTGACCGGCTGCGCCGCCTCAGCGCTGCTGGCGGCCTGCGCAAGCGCCCCGCCGGAAGACCCGGCGCTCATCCAGGCCCGCGAGGCGGTAGCAAAGCTCGAGGCCGACCCGCTGGCACAGCAACAGGCAGGCAAGCCGCTGCAGGACGCGCGCGATGCACTCGCCCAGGCGGAAGGCGCCGCGAAGGATAAGAAGAAGGAAGAGACCGATCACTTTGCCTATATCGCCAAGCGAAAGGCGGATCTGGGCGAGGCGATGACGGATGAGACCCGTGCGCGGCAACGCATCGCGCAGGCGCAGGAGCAGCGCAATGCCGTGATCATCGGCAATCGCGAGCGTGAGGCGCAGACCGCGCGCGATCAGGCGGCCGCCGCACAGGCGCAGGCCGAGATGGCGCAGGCTCAGGCCAAGTCCGCTGATGCGCAAGCTGCGGCCGCGCAGAAAGAGCTGGCGGACATGCAGGCGCAGCAGACCACACGAGGCATCATCCTGACCCTTGGCAGCAACTATCTGTTCGATACCAACAGCGACGTGCTGAAGCCGGGCGCGCAGGACGGGATCAATCGGGTGGCCGGCTTCCTGAGCGAACACCAGACGGTCAAGGTGCGCATCGAGGGCCATACCGACAGCACCGGCAGCGATGCTTACAATCAGGAGCTGTCCGAGCGGCGCGCCCGTTCCGTAGCGCGAAGCCTGGAAGACAAAGGCGTCGACTCCTCGCGCATCGACGCCGAGGGCCGGGGCAAAGACCTGCCGGTTGCCACGAACGCGACCGCGGAAGGCCGTCAGCAGAATCGCCGGGTGGAGATCATCTTCTCGGATCTGAAAGGGCAGTTCGGTCACTCGACCATGTAGCCCTGAGGTTCCAACAACGGCTGCCGGCTACGGGTGCCACCGTAGCCGGCAGGCCAGAATGAAACGATAATGCGGGTGCTTTCCAAGAGAACGATAACAGTGAATGCATTTCGCACCGGCTATATGGCTGTATTGACGGGCGCGCTGACCCTGGGCGGCGTTGCCTGTTCCGATAGTCCCATCGTTCTGCGCAGTCAGGCCGACCGACACGTCGAGGCGTCGAGCAACGCTGATGATCCGGCTGCCGCCAGATGCGAACAGTTGCGCGACCAGATCCGCGTGGACCGGCAATCGTCCCGCGAGGCTCCCACCACCAGCACATCGCCAGAGATCGTAGCCGCGGCGCAGGGACAGGCCGACAAGCGCATCGACGACCTGCAGGACGAGCTTGAGAGCTCGGGTTGCAACGATAGCCATTCGACGTCGGCCGGTCAGGATAATTCCCGACTGCCGCCCATGCAGCCGGCTCCCAACGGGCCTAACCGCTAGCGGCCGCGCGGTTGGGGCACTCGCGGTGTTAGTGCCGCGCAGTAACCTTCCCGTCATCTAACTCCGACACTCGCCGTCACAGTTGCGGAATTGGCCAACGCCCACGGATGGGGCATCTTGTTCGCATGACTGCTGCATTTGTGCGCGAAACCGATGCCGACGTTGCCGATCCCGTGCTGGATCGGCCCGTCAGCGATAGTCCCAACTTCGTCACCGTCAGTGGCCTCAGGCAGATCGACACCCATATCGGCGAGTTCGCCGCGGCGCGCGAAGCTGCCATGGCAGCCGCGGACGAAGCCGCATTGCCCGGGATAGACCGCGAGTTACGCTACTGGCGACTGCGTCGCGGAAGCGCCCAGGTGATAGAACCTGCGGCAGTGCCGGACGTCGTTCGCTTCGGCGTGCAGGTACGGCTCGAATTCGGCGACGGCACAGCGCGCGACTTCCGGCTGGTCGGCGAGGACGAGGCCGACCCGGGTCATGGTCTCGTCAGCTATGCCTCGCCGGTGGGCAAGGCGCTGCTGGGGCGCCGCTGTAGTGACAGCGTCGAAATCTTCGGCCAGCCCGCCAAGGTCGTGTCGATGAAGACCTGAGGCAACTATCTGCTTCAGGTGACCGACGACGTCTTCAGTTGCCAGATCTCATCCGCATATTGGCGAATCGTCCGGTCACTGGAAAAGTGACCGGAACAGGCGACGTTGATGATTGCCTTGCGCGACCATTCCTCCCGATCGCCGTAGCAATGATCGAGCTCGCGATGCGCGCGCGCATAGTCGGTCAAATCCGCCAGGTGCCGATAATGGTCCATGTTGTCGAGCAGCGCCCGGCGGATCGGCATGAATGCGCCCGGATCGTCGGGACTGAAGTGATCTGACGCGAGCAGGTCGAGGGCCTCGCGCGTTTCAGGCTCGTGCTCGTAATGCCAGTGAGGGTCATACCAACCCGCACTGTCAGCCACCTGCTGTGCCGTGAGCCCGAACAGGAAAAAGTTCTCCTCACCTGCCTCGCGGGCCATCTCGATCGTCGCGCCATCGCGCGTTCCGATGGTCAGGGCGCCGTTCATCATGAATTTCATATTGCCGGTGCCGCTGGCCTCGAAGCCGGCGGTGGAGATCTGCTCGGACACATCGCTGGCGGGCATCAGCCGCTCTGCCAGACTGACGTTGTATTCGGGCAGGAACAGCACCTTGATGCGACCCTTCACGGCCGGGTCGCTGTTGACCGTCACCGACAGGTGGTTGATGAGCCGGATTACCAGCTTGGCGAAGTGATAGGCAGGCGCCGCCTTGCCGGCAAAGAAAAAAGTGTGAGGCTGCATCGCATAGTTCGGATCGTGGCGCACGCGGTTGTAGAGCACGATGATGTGCAGGACGTTCAGCAGCTGGCGCTTGTACTCGTGGATGCGCTTGACCTGGCTGTCGAAGATCGACTCCGGGTCGACGGTCTGTCCCTGGCTGGTCTTCAGCCAGCTGGCAAATGCAACCTTCGCCACCCGCTTCGCGTCGCGAAAGTCCTTGCGGAATCCGGCATCCTTCCCCAACGGCAACAGCGCACGCAGCTTCGACATGTCACGGACCCAGTCCGGGCCGACGGTGCGATCCAGCAGCTTCGACAGGGCCGGGTTGGCCTGCTGGACCCAGCGCCGCGGTGTAACGCCGTTGGTCTTGTTGTTGAACCGCTCCGGAAACAGCTCGGCGAAATCATGCAGCACCACCTTGCGCAGCAGATCGGAATGAATCTCCGCGACGCCGTTGGTGCTGTGTGAGCCGACCACGGCCAGGTGCGCCATCCGCACGCGGCGCGATGGCCCTTCTTCGATGAGGCTGACGCGCTGCGCGCGCGCGTCGTCGCCCGGATATCGGCGGCGCACGTCGCCCAGGAAACGACGGTTGATCTCATAGATGATTTCGAGCTGGCGGGGAATCAGCGTCTCGAACAGGTCTACCGGCCACTTTTCCAACGCCTCCGGCAGCAGCGTGTGATTGGTATAGGCAAGCGAACGCTGCGTGATATCCCACGCCTGGTCCCACGGCAGATGCGCCTGATCCAGCAGAATGCGCATCAACTCGGCAACGCACAGGGCAGGATGCGTATCGTTCATCTGTACCGCGACATGCTCGGGCAGCGCCGACCAGTTCACCTGCGACTGACCGTGGCGGGTGTAACGCGCAATGATGTCCTGGAGCGAGCAGCTCACCATGAAATACTGCTGCAGGAAGCGCAGCGCCCTGCCCGCCTCGGTGGAGTCATCCGGATAGAGCACGCGGGTGACGGACTCGGCCGCCACGTTGTCGATCACCGCACCGGCGAAATCCCCGTGCGAGAACTCACCGAAGTCGAATGACTGCGGGGCGGATGCGGACCACAACCGCAGCGTGTTGATGCAGTTGGCGCCGTAGCCGACGACCGGACGATCGTAAGCCATTCCCAGAAGGTTGGACGGACGGCCACGCGTGAAGCTGACGCTGGTGCCGCGCAGCTGGAACGTCGATGCGAGCGGCACGACGTAGACACGGCCAGGGCGCGCCATTTCCCATGGATCGTCGGCGCGCAGCCAGTTGTCGGGTTGCTCGACCTGCGAGCCATTGCGGATCTGCTGTTTGAAAATGCCATACTCGTAACGCAGCCCGTAACCGATCGCGGGATAGTCCAGCGTCGCGAGCGAGTCGATGAAGCAGGCCGCCAGTCTGCCGAGACCGCCGTTGCCGAGACCGGCATCCGGCTCCTCTTCCATCAGGGCATCGAGGTTCCACTTCTGCTCGCCCATCACACGGCGAACCATCGGATCGGCCGACAGATTCATGATGTTGTTGCGTAGCGTCCTGCCCAGCAGGAACTCGAGCGATAGATAGTGAATTCGCTTGGGCGATGAACGTTCACGGGCCCGGCGCGTCTGCACCCAGCGATGCGCGATCAGGTCCCGGATGAAGCGGGCGGTGGATTCGAACCGCTCGCGTGAGTCCGCTTCCAGAGGGTCGATGAGATGCTGGCACAGCGTGTATCGCTCGGCCCAGTGATCCTCCAGCCGGCGCGTGAGCGACGGATCGACCGAGTCCCGGGTGTCTCCCGGCTGGGTCGAGGATAGTGGCAGCGGTTTCTCGGCGCTCATGATGATCTCCTTATCGCCCTCGCCCGATATCTTGGATCGGTTTCGAGTCGTTAAATGTTAACCGATCGTCACTCCCTGAGGTTTCAACCACGCTACAGCTCGAAAGTTCGAGGCAGGAAGGTCAAGAAATGGTGGCCTCCCAGCGGGCCAGCAGCGCCTCCAGGTATTTGCGGGCTCGGGCCGACTGCCGCGGTCCCTGCAACAGCTGCAGGCGATCCACCTCGCTGCAGACGGGCTCCAGCGCGGCTGCCTGACGGGTCCAGCTACGCAATTGTTCGTCGACCGGCGGATCGAGCTGCAGCAGGGCGGCCAGCGCGGAGGTGACGATCGGCCCCGGTAGTCCGATATCTATCTTCCCCAGCAGGAACGGTACGACCCTGGAGGGCGTCGGCCGGATCTTGCCCAGCGAGTACGCGGCCTCGGCTCGCACCAGCACCGGGCTGCTGGCGTCGCCGACCCGTTCGATCAGCGCGCTGGTCGCAACCTGCGCGCCGGCGGGGCTCAGGTGTCCGAGTTCCAGGTGGGCCTTGCGCCGCACCTGCCGGAACTCTTCCACGTCCGCAGTGCGTTTGAGTGTCGAGGCGATGGTATGACTGAGTCGATCACCCATCTGCACGCGCGCGTCGGCGATCAGCGTACGCACATCGTCGTAGCTATCTACAAAGAGGCAGCGCAGTCCGTACCGCCGACGCAGTACCAATGCGCGCGCCTCTTCGTCGTCGCGCTGGCCGCGCTTCCAGATATAGACGTGGTCGCCAATGCCACCGCCGAAGTTGGACTCGAAGCTCTGCAGCAGATCGCCGAAATCCGGATCGTTCAGCCCGAAGCCGACGATCAGCGCGCTGAAGCGCGCCAGCACGTGGTGCGCGAACGCCCGGTACCCTGGTTGGCGCGCCATCACCTCGCGATAGGATGCGCGGTCGAGCACGATGCTCTTGGGTCGCGAGATGCAGCCATGAGCCTTGAGCAGGAAGCGCGTCTGAAAGTCTTCCGCCAGCACGGCGCGCAACTTGCGCTCATCGGAGTAGATCGCCCTGTGCATGCGTTCGGTCGGCGAGCGTCGGTCGCGCCGACGCACCCGGTGTGCATTCTCGTGTCCCAGATCGTAGTTGAAAGTGATGATCCCGGGCGGCTGCAGGTCTTCGATCAGATCATGCAACGGCGAGCGCGCATCCGCGGCCGCGGTGGTCAGCTGCACGACCGCGTCGCGATAGTCGCCCACGCCCACTGCCTCACGGATCAGGGTCGCGGCTTCGATGAGATAGTCCGATGTTCTCGGCTGCGCGGCCAGCAGCAGGTCGACGTCCGGCGCCGCAGCGCCGAGGCGATCGGCGAATCGCCGTTGCAGCTGCGTCAGCACCGAGTGCCAGGTCGGCAGCGATGCCGGCTCGCGGCCCGGCTGCGCCAGTCCCACCGACACCCCGCTGCCGGTCACGACGACGAGGCGCCGATAGGCAACCGCGTCGCACAGGATGCCGAACCCGGGATTGTTCCGATGGCCGTCCATACGGCTGGAGTTTAAAGGATCACGCTACAATTGCTCATGAACGAATTGCTCCTCGACGACCCGTCGCTGCCGGCGCAGTCGTTCAGCGCCATCGTGCAACGCGAAGCGGGCCTCAAGCGCACCTTGGGCGCCGGTCGGATGACGATGATCGCGATCGGCGGCGCGATTGGAACCGGCCTGTTTCTCGGCAGTGGCTTTGCGATCAGCACGGCGGGGCCGGCGGTACTGATCAGCTATCTGATTGGCGCGCTGATCGCTTTCCTGCTCATGGGCTGCCTTGCCGAAATGACTCTGGTTCACCCGACCACCGGATCCTTCGGTGCCTACGCGGAACACTACCTGGGTCCGCTGGCTGGCTTTCTGGTGCGCTACGCCTACTGGACCAGCATCGTGATGGCCGTAGGCACCGAGGTCAGTGCCATCGCCGTCTACATGAAGTTCTGGTTTCCCACGGTACCCGGCTTGTGGTGGATCGTCGGGTTCTCGCTCGGGCTGGTAGCGATCAATGCCTTCAGTGTAAGGGCGTTTGCATCGGTCGAGTACGTGTTCGCACTCATCAAGGTCATCGCCATCGTGGCGTTCGTGCTGATGGGTGGGGCAATGATCGCCGTCTCTCACGACCCCGCGATCGGATTCGCCAACTATGTCGATCACGGCGGCTTTTTACCGCACGGCGTCTGGGGTGTGTGGGTGGCCGTATTCATTGCGATATTCAGCTACCTGGGCATCGAGACGATTGCGCTCGCCGCCGGCGAGGCCGCGCAACCCGAGGTGGCCATCCGGCAGGCGTTTCGCTCGACCGGCGTGCGGCTGGTGCTCTTCTATCTGTTGTCGCTGAGCATCATGCTGGCGGTGATGCCCTGGACGCGGGCCGGCACCGGCCAGAGTCCATTCGTGCTCGTGATGCAGGCGCTGCACTTGCCGGCAGCCGGCAGCGTGATGAACTTCGTCGTCCTGATCGCCGCGCTGTCGGCGATGAACGGCCAGCTCTATGGCGCGACGCGAATGATGTTCAGCCTCGCGCGTGCGGGACAGGCGCAGCGCATGTTCGGCACACTGACCCACAGCGGTGTACCGCGCAATGCGCTGCTGCTGTCGACGCTCGGTATGGCACTCGCGATGCTGTTCAACGTGTTTGCGCCGGACGCGGCCTTCCTAACATTGCTGAGCGTCTCGTCATTCGGCGCGATATTTGCGTGGATGATGATATTCGTCACACACTATTTTTTTCGCCGTCAGCATCGCGAGCCGGGATTTCGGATGTGGGGCTACCCATACACCTCTTTGCTCGGCGCGGCCCTGCTCGCAGCGCTGCTGCTGATGACCCTCTTCACGACCGCGTTTCGCTGGACGGTGCTGCTGGGTGCGCCCTTCCTGGCGCTGCTGGCGATCGTCTTCCAGCTGCGTTATCGGCGCCGGGGGAATGCCTGAAATGCGCGCCAAGCCACTGTTTTTGCTGCGTCAGCAGCGCTAGACACTCGCCTAGTCCGGCGCACCCGTCTACACTTCGGGTGTATGGCTCCGAATCCACATTCGACTCACCATCGGGGCGTCCTCGAAGAGATCGCGCGCCTGCTTGGTCTGCGCCAGGCCTTCACCTTGTGCGTCGTGGTGCATACCAGCGGCTCGAGCTATCGCAAGGCCGGTGCGCTGGCCGTCGTCGATGCGCATGGCGATCGCCGCGGCGTCATTTCGGGCGGTTGTCTTGAATCCGATCTGGAGAGCGCCGCCGTCTCGGTTCTGCAGGCGAATGTTCCTAGGTTGATCGTTTTCGATACCGACAACGACGATGACGTCGTCTTCGGTTCAGGGTCGGGCTGCCGTGGACGCATGCAGGTACTGCTGTTGCCGATCGCGGCCGATCGCGCGCCGCCACATCCGTTATGCGCGGCGCTCCTGGCCGCCGACCGCGCTCATCAGGTATTGAAGGTGGCGTTGATTACCCGAGGCCCTTCGATCGGCGCGGATCTGCTGTGGTGGGGAGAGAACGAACGCGAGACGCAGCCGGGACAGATAGATCTGTCGGATCTGAAGTATCTGGGCTCGGGCCAATACTGGCTCTCCGTCCAGGCCTCCTGTGCGGTGTTGTCTTTCCAGCCGTCACCGCACATCGTGTTGGTCGGCGCCGGCCCCGAGGCCCCTGCCCTGATCAGGATCGCCACCGAGATGGGGTGGCGGGTCACCCTGTGTGATCATCGCGAGGCGCGGTTGCGGCAGCACGGTGCAGGCGCCGAGCGCACGATCTGCGCACGGCCCGCCGCCGCGCTCGCTGCGGTCGACCAGACCGCGGTCGATGCCTGCCTGGTGATGACGCATTCCGCCCAGAACGATCGCGAAGCGCTGGCGGCGCTCGCCGGGTGGCGCACCTCGTTCATTGGTCTTCTGGGACCGACTGACCGGCGCGACTCGTTGCTGGCGGATCTGCAGCCATCGGCGCGCGCATCACTTCAGGACCGGCTGCAAGGTCCGGTGGGCATCAAGCTTGGCGGTCACGGCCCTGAGATCCTGGCCCTGTCGATCTGCGCGCAGCTTCAAAAGCACCTGGCACGGGAGGACGCCGTCCGCCTGCCGGACAATTCCAACAATCTGGTCGTGGTCGCAAGCACCGGCTGACGGCCGGGTTGACCGCCCGGTTGACGATTAATCGGGCGTTGTGGGATCGAACCTACGACCGACCGATGTGCGGACCTTCAACCATACGGCCGCCTCGCGGTTAAGCTCAGCTCATCATGCGAATAGTCTCCGCCGCGCTGCTGTCGACCCTGCTGCTGCCCGCATTTCTTTCAGGATGTGCCTCCAAGGGGACGCCGGTGCAGACCGCGCAGCACGTCGATCTGAAACGCTACATGGGCGACTGGTTCGTCATCGCGAACATTCCTTATTTTGCCGAAAAGAACTGCGTCGACTCTATCGAGAGTTATTCGTTGCGCAGCGATGGCCGCATCGACAACTGGTTCCAGTGCCGGAAAAAGTCATTCGATGCACCGCTCAAGAAGAAGGCCACCGCCATCGCGACCGTCCAGGACAGCAGCAGCAATGCGGTGTGGACCGTGCGCTTCCTGAAAGTGATATCGACGAAATACCTGATTCTGGATGTCGACCCGAACTACCAATGGGCAGCGGTCGGTCATCCCTCACGCAAATACGGCTGGATCTTTGCGCGAGGCAAGTCACTGCCGGACAAGACGTACGACGCGATACTGCGGAAGTTCGCCTCGCAGGGTTACGACACGACCAAGTTCGTGAAAGTGCCGCAGCAGTCCACTACTAACCCGCGCTGACACCACCGCAGCAGCAAGGCTCGCCTATCGGCAGTTCGGTGATGCCGCCACCGAAATGGCAAACTAGACCCACTGTCAGCCTCGATCGGGGGATTCATCGTGGCACGAATCAAAGTCAACGGCATCGAGATCGCATACGAGATCATCGGCAACGGCAAGCGGGCCGCTATCATCACGCCGGGCGGCAGGTTTCCGAAGGAAACGCCCGGTGTCAGGCAGCTTGCGGAGACACTGGCCGCGCAGGATTTCCGCGTCGTCATCTGGGATCGCCCGAACTGCGGCGAGTCGGACATCTGTTTCGAAGGTCAGTCCGAGTCGATCCTCAACGCCGATATGCTGGCGGGCCTGCTGCGCGAACTGAAGCTGCCGCCGGCACTGGTGATCGGCGGCTCCGCCGGTGCACGCGTGTCGTTGATCGCAGCGATCCGTCACCCGGCAGTCGTAGAGCGGCTGTTCCTGCTCTGGATCAGCGGCGGCGTGATCGGTGTGATGACGCTGGCCTTTGTCTACTATCATGACTCCTGGGTCGCCGCGCAGATGGGTGGCATGCAGGCCGTCGTCGACATGCCTGCCTGGAAATCGTTCGTCACCCGTGATCCGCGCAACCGGCAGTACCTGCTCAACTGGGACCCGGTCGCGTTCCGTGACCGGATGACGGACTGGGCACGGTCGTTCATACCGGATGAATCGACACCCGTGCCGAACCTGGATCCTTCGCAACTGAGCGCATTGAAGATGCCCGTCATGGTCATGCGCGGCGGCAAGTCGGATCCGCATCATCCGCGCGCAACTTCCGAAGCGGTTGCTGCCGCCATTCCCGGTGCACAGATCGCCGATCCACCCTGGGGTGATAAGGAGTGGCTGGAGCGGCTGGAAGCCCAGAACCACGGCGAAGGGTTGTTCGCGCGATGGCCGCTGCTGGCGCCGCAGATTCTGGAGTTTGCTCGAGCGTAAGCAGTTGACCGA
This sequence comes from Steroidobacteraceae bacterium, assembly GCA_036271535.1. Classification (GTDB taxonomy): domain Bacteria; phylum Pseudomonadota; class Gammaproteobacteria; order Steroidobacterales; family Steroidobacteraceae; genus FEN-1191. The sequence goes on from DATBAM010000001.1 coordinate 17,499, forward strand.
AAGGTTTACGACTAATCAACTGCTCGACAAATTCAGAAACGCCGCCGCTGCACGTTCCAGTTCGTGGTCGACGCTGTGCGGCGGCGACCAGGCCAATAGGCCTCGCGTCTTCGAAATATCGACCTGCAGCGATCCGCATAAACGTTGCGCAACGTTTCGACGCCCGCAAAGGGTCGCCGCAGCGACCAACATGCCGGATGGCACCGAAAGTAGACGCGCGCCCGTCCCGATTTTCTCACCGAGTCGTCTGAGCAGCTCCGTCGTCGAGAGATCTTCGCCGTCACTGACGAGGAATGTCTGATTGGCGGCAGCCGGATGATCGAGGCAGGTACGCACCAGATCCACCAGGTTATTGACTCCCACCAAACTACGGCGATTATCAATAGCTCCAAATGGCAACGGTATGCCTTTGCGCAGCCAGCGCATCATCGATAAAAAGTTCCCCTTCACGCCGGGGCCGTACACCAGGACCGGGCGGATGACGACGATCTCCATCCCGGTTTCCTGGGCCAGCTCGCGCAGAAGCAGTTCGGCCTCGTGTTTGGATACTCCATATGGATCAACTGGCGCGGGCGCCTGATCTACATGATATGGCTGCCCTACCGCCAGCGAGCCCTCACCATTGACCTTGATCGAACTCATGTAGATAAAACGCCGCACGCCGGCGCTCGCCGCCTGTTGCGCGAGCCGCAACGTACCTGCCACATTCACCCTGCGATATTCTTTCAACGGCTCATTCGCCGACTCCCGCATGACGTGTGCGCGGGCGGCTAGATGAACCACCGAATCGACGCCGCGGAGGGCGGCGTCCCATACCGTCGCAGCTTCGATCTCTCCCACCATGACAGGCTCGAACTGCACACGCGCAGGCAGGGCATTGAGGCTACGTAGTGCCCCGCGCACGTGCCAATCCGATGCCGGTAGTGATCGCAGCAGACCGGAACCGATAAAGCCGTTTGCTCCGGTAACTAATATCCGGCGCATGTCAGTCCGTAACGGCTGCGCTCAGCCAGACGTACGCCGAGAAGGAACTTGAAACCAGACGATGCTCGGCGGCCTCTGGATCAATCAGCACCGTGGAGGTAGCCATGGAAGTATTAGTAGCGACTGGCGATAGTTGATTCGATCTGGAATTCCAACCGGATGCCCCAGGGCTGCGCCGCGCTCGTGAAATGGTTGAAATCACGCAAAGCTGATCGTCGCGCCCTTCACGATGGATACGATGCTGTTGGTTACCAACTCAGTTCCGAAAAAACAGGATTGATCAACGACTGAATCTTACAGCACATTGAACTGCATGGGAATTTGTTCGCCTTACCCGATCAGTCGGCGGCCCGGTCTGCACCAGCTCATCGCATATGGTCAGTGCGGCAACCGCGCAAACGTAGTGACGATGATTCGTCTATCTGTACAGTCTTCCTGTATATATGCCAAAGACGCGCGCACTGCAGGAGCAGCTATCGCCAACGGAGCAGGAAAGGGTCGCCGTCGCCATCAAACTTCTTCGACGGCTCGTGGATGACTGATATGAACTGGTTGCATCTCGTATCGTGGTTTCTTGGCGGGGCGTTCATCACCAACGCGATACCGCACTTCGTCAATGGCGTCACGGGGCGGCCGTTTCAGAGTCCGTTCGCCGACCCGCCTGGCGAGGGGTTGTCGTCGGCAACCATCAACGTGCTCTGGGGCTTTTTCAATGCCGTGGTCGGCTACTGCCTGCTCTGCCGCGTGGGCATTTTCGACGGCAGGGTCACCGCCGACGTCGTCGCAGTCGCGGCTGGCGCATTGCCGATGGGCTTGTTCGCCGCTCGACACTTCGGGCGGTTTCACGGTGGCGGGACAGCCGGCGGTTCGTGAGATCCTTCGTCGCCAGATACTTTCGCTCGCTTCGAACCTTCAACTACAGACTGTGGGCCGCCGGCGCACTGGTGTCCAACGTAGGCACCTGGATGCAGCGTACATCCCAGGACTGGCTGGTGTTTACGCAGTTGACCGCCCACGACGCGTCCGCGGTCGGTGCGGTCATGGCATTCCAATATGGACCACAATTGCTGCTACTGCCGTGGACCGGCTATGTGGCAGATCGTTTCAACCAGCGACGCCTTCTGCTCGGTACGCAGTCGATTCTCGGCGTACTCGCGCTAAGTCTAGGTGCGCTGTGCATCTCGAACCACGCAAAGCTGTGGCACGTCTACGTGTTCGCGTTCCTGTCCGGCTGCGCTTCTGCATTCGATGCGCCAGTACGACAGACATTCGTCGGAGAACTGGTCGGCGACGACGATCTCTCCAACGCCGTCGCTCTGAACTCGACCTCTTTCAACGCCGCCCGGATGATCGGTCCGGCAGTTGCCGGTGTCGTCATTGCCTCGGTCGGCACCGGCTGGAGTTTCCTGATCAATGGGGCCTCATTTTTTGCGGTTGTTTTCTCTCTTTGTCTGCTGCGCGGCCGGGAGCTTCGTCCCCACGCGAGAACGCAGTGGAGCGCCGGTGGTCTGAGCGAGGGCTTTCGCTATGCGTGGTCACGCCCCGATCTCAGGACGATCCTCGCAATGTTGTTTCTGATCGGAACATTCGGACTGAACTTTCCAATCTTCATCTCCACGATGGCGGTGAGCGTATTTCACACTGACGCGAAGGGTTACGGCCTGCTCACGTCGATCATGGCGGTCGGAACGCTGAGCGGAGCGCTGCTCGGAGCAGGACGGGACAAGCCCCGCTTCCAGTCGCTGGTCGTCGGTGCGGCGATCTTCGGCCTCGGCTGCGCGCTCGCCGCGATTGCTCCCAACTACTGGATGTTCGGCGCCGCGCTGGTGTTGATTGGCATCGCGGCGCTCACGTTCACCAACACGACCAACAGTCTGATGCAGCTCACGACGACGCCGTCGATGCGTGGTCGTGTGATGGCACTACGCCTTGGCATCGCACTGGGATGCACGCCGATCGGCGCGCCGATGGTGGGATGGGTGGCGAACCACCTAGGGCCACGGTGGGCGCTGGGCGTCGGCGCCCTGTCCGGCGTGGCAGCGGCGGCCGTCGCCCTACGCGCTGGGCCCGCTGTGCGCGCGTAGCTCGAAGAGCTTTGCAACACAACCGGCCCTGAACCGTCTTGAAGACCTCTGTCGCGCTCATGACAGACCTCCGACGCGTACAGCGCCAACATCGTTGCCTCTCAAACAGAGGTAACGATCAAATGCTCCTGCTGCCAATCGTGCTGATGAGTTTCATCGTCGCTGGATGGATCGCCGACGGACTGAGTACGGTCACGTCGCGCGCGCGGGGATAGCCGGTGGACGTCCCGCAGGACACTGCACAGGCTGGCCCGTGGGATGCCGCCGTAAACGTCGCGGGCAGGTTTGGCCGCCGGATGTGGGCCAAAGGGCTACCCTGGCTGCTGGAAGCCTTCCTGAACGGCCTGTCCGACTGAGCACCCTTCGGAACCGGATTCACAGCTTCCTAAGAAGTCCCTAAGGATCTGTTCAGGTCCGCGGACGTATCTTGCTTCCCAACGAGGAGGCGGCCATGGAACGACTGATGATGCTTTGGGACGACCTGGACGATTGCGTAGCGCTCCTGCTGGCATTCGTAAGAGCCACGAGGTAGACAGACATGAACGCCACCGATTTTTTGGACGCCCATCGGATTGCGCTCAGCGGCCTGGTGTTCTGGATAATCATCAACGTCAAGGCAGTTCGGCTCATGTCCCGCGCGAAGGACAGCTCCGGCCCGCTACCGGACGCTATCGACGGAAGCACCACATGCTCGCCTACCCAGCACTTCTGAGCCGGCAATCTGGCGACGTGCTTGGCACAGTGTCCGCGTCATGACAGAGCGACCGCCGGCGCCGCGTCACAATGCGAAGCATGGACGCACTGCTCGTACTGACTTTCCAGATCATCCGGCTCTGGGCGATCGTCGACACCGAAAAGTCGACGCTGGATGCGGTCAGACAGAGCGCATGGATGACACAGGCACCATGGATGGCGGATCGCCGATTTACGCCTCGATCCCCGAAATAACGTCTCGCAACTCTGCGCTGTCGTTAAACGAACCTGCGAGTGCGGAGTGATCGGTATGAATGGTGGGCCGTGTAGGGATCGAACCTACGACCAAGAGATTAAGAGTCTCCTGCTCTACCAGCTGAGCTAACGGCCCAATTCGAGAGAGATTGGCCGACAAATTCCACCGCGCCCTTAACGTTTTCAATGACTTAGGGCTAGGAGGCTTTCGTCGGACGCGCAGTGTATCACCCCTCGCCTGGGTCAAAAAGTCCGGAGGGCGACGAGAATGGGGTCAGGCCTTCAGCGCCGGCAGGACTCTGTCGGCGAGCAGCTTGAGCTGCTCTTAAACCAGCTCGTACGGCATGCGGCCGAAACTGACGTTCGCCAGGATGCGGTAGTCGCCGACCATCGACTTGCGCAGCTGATGGATCTCCTCCAGTTGCTCGGGCATACCGATCAGTCTGCCGCTGATGTAGTCGCGATAGGCCTTGTCGATGCCGCCCGCGGCCTCCGCCATTTCACCCATGTGCTTGGCGAATAGTCGTCGGTGACTCGGCCACCGCTTCTCGTCATCGAAGCAGACGGCGAAGTCCGAGATGATTAAAGGCTGCGCCTCGATTGTTGAACTTCATTATAAATCCCAGGTAGTTTCAAATCGATTTCCATCGTTTCAATTGAACCTTGATTCGCGCATCATAGGGACGCTGCAGCGGCGACAGTGCGCCGCCGCCCAATAAGAGAAAGGATCTTTAGAACGGTGAGCGAACAATCTGCGGCAGCGCGAAACAATGCTGCCAAAGCCAAGGCCGGCGTGCGTCGCGGGCCAGGTCGACCAACCCTCACCGACGAGGAACTGCTCGACAAGGCACTGGATCTGTTTCTCGATCACGGCTTCGAGCGAACCACGATCGATGCCATCACGGCGTCGGCCGGCATGGCGAAGCGAACGGTATATCTTCGCTACGCCGACAAGGCCGCACTGTTCAAGGCTGCATTGAGACGGGCCATCGAAGAATGGATCGTGCCGATCGAGCGCCTGCGCGCGGTCGAAACCGAGGATCTCGAGGTGACGTTACTGGCCGTCGGCCAGATCCTGGTCAGCAACATCATGAGCCCGGCGGGGCTGCGGTTGATGCGGATTACGAATGCCGAGTCGTCGCGCATGCCCGAGATCGGTGTCTACACCTATCAGAATGGCACCGGGCGCACGATCGACTATCTGGCCGATCTGTTTCGCCGGCGTGTCGAGCTTCCCTACCAGCTCGAAGATCCGCAGGAAGCTGCCGTCGCGTTCCTCTATCTGGTCGTCTCCGGACCGCCGACGATGACTGCCTGGGGCATGAAGGTCGATCCGAGCGATATCGACCGGCACACACGCTATTGCGTGCATCTGTTCCTGCATGGATTGCTGCGCAGAGAC
>DATBAM010000002.1:0-7306 GCA_036271535.1 Steroidobacteraceae bacterium
CCGGTACGCATCATTGGCATCGTGCTGGTTTCGCTGGTGCTGTTGACCGTTATCGGACTGGCCATACTCGACCTCAACTGGTTGCGCGGCCCGCTGTCGCGGATTGCCAGCGCCAAGCTTCAACGCACGGTCGAAATCGACGATCTGTCCGGTCATCTGTTATCGAGCACACCGAGTGTGACCGTGAAAGGTCTGCACGTCGGCAATCCGGCCTGGGCTACCAGCGACGGCAACATGTTCGATACTGACGCCATAAAGGTCACGATAGAGTTCTGGCCGTTGCTGATCGGGCACGAGATCGTCGACGAGCTGGTGCTCGACCACCCCCGGGTGGTGCTGCTCCGGGACAAGAACAATCGCGACAACTGGGATTTTGGCACCGACCAGAACAAAAAGAAGAAGCCACAGAAGCCCGGTGAGCCGACGCAGCTGCCGGCGATCCACCTCTTCACGCTCGATGGCGGCACACTCAAGGTCCGCGACGACATCCGCAAGCTGACGTTCGATGCCGGCGTCAACGCCGACGAGCGCGCGGGGGTCGCATCGAATCAGGCCTTTCGACTCAGCGGCCATGGCGATCTCAACGGCCAGCCGTTCGACGTCACGTTCACCGGCAGTTCACTGATCAACGTCAAGCTGGACAAGCCCTATGCCTACGACGCCCTGCTGAAGGCCGGTCCACTGCAGGCTGGTGCTCACGGTTCGATCGACAAGCCGTTCGATATGGCGCACGTCAGTGCCAGCGTGGATTTCAAAGGCGACAACCTCGCCAGCCTCTATTACCTCACGGGGCTGGCGCTGCCTTTCACGCCGCCCTTCCACGTTTCCGGCGACCTGCGTCGCGACGGGATGCTCTTCAAGCTGACGAAGCTGGACGGCACGGTGGGCGACAGCGATATCCATGGGGACGTAAAGGTGGATGCGGCCCAGGAACGGCCGAAGCTGGTCGCGAATCTCGTTTCGCATCAACTCGACCTGGCCGACCTTGCGCCTTCCGTCGGCGCGGGTGTCGATAACAGCAGTGGCAGCAGCGATGCGGGCAAAGCCAAAGCCGATACGACGGCCCCCAAGGTAAGTGCGCCGAAGTCGGCTTCCGACAAACTGATACCGACCTACAAGTTCGAGTTCGACCGGCTGCGTTCGATGGATGCGGACGTGGAGTTGAAGGCGGCGTCGGTGAAGACGCAGAAGGTTCCGATCAAGGCGGTCGATCTCAAGGTCGTCGTCGACAACGGCATCCTGACGCTCGATCCGGCGGATTTCACACTGCCACAGGGCAAGTTTGGCGGCGGCGCGCGGATCAATGCCCGCGATCCCAAAGCCCCTGCGGACATGAGTCTCGACGTGCGGCTGACGGACGTCGATCTGGCGCAATTCAAGAGCGATAAGATGCCTGATGCGCCGCTGACGGGGCCCCTGCTGAGCCGGGTGAAGCTGGAGGGACACGGCAATTCGATCCACGACATCCTTTCGACCTCGGATGGCCAGATCATGGCGGTGATACCGCACGGCGAGATGCGCCAGGCCTTTGCCGAACTGACCGGCATCAATGCCGCGCGCGGGCTGGGACTGCTGATATCGGGCAACCAGAAGAAGTCCGACATCCACTGCGCGATCGCGGCCTTCACCGTGGACAACGGCAAAGCACGCGCCCAGCCGTTCTTGCTCGACACCGATACGACCGACGTCACCGGCAGCGGCGGCTTCGACTTCAATACCGAGGATATCGATCTAAGACTGACAGGCAAGTCGAAGAAATTCGACCCGCTGCATGTGCGCGCACCGATCACGATCACGGGGACATTCGGCAAGCCCTCTTTCGGGCTGGATCCCAAGGCCCTGGCGGTTCAAGCCGGGGTAGCGGCTGCCCTCGGCGTGGTCGCGACGCCAGTGGCTGCCATCGCCGCCTTCGTGGATCCTGGCCTTGCCAAGGATGCGGATTGCGCCGCACGACTTTCCGGTGCCCAGGTAGAAAGCACCGAGAATCCGCCGCCGCCGGACGTCAAGACTCATCCCAAGGAACAGCAGCAGAAGGCGCAGGAGCGGGATCAGGCGTCGCCGCAGCCGGAAAATCCGCCGCAGCACTGACCGGCCGCTTACTTGCCGGCGCTTACTCGAAGATGGTTGGGTTGCGCTTGATCGTCGCGCGACGCTGGAGTTCCGCCAGATAGGCATTCATCGAGCCTTCACGATCGCGGCGTTGATACTGAGACAACAGCTGTGCATCGTTTTGTGGGTTGCTGCCAGCCGCGCCCGCCTTCAGCGCGCTGACCAGCAGTACCGCGGCGCCGCCGGTATCGAGTTCTACCGTGCGTGCCACCGGCTTGCCTGCCGGCGGCGGGGCATTGAACGCCGCATCGCGTATCTGCGCCGGCACCTGCGGGTCGTTCCGACCCACGTACGTCGCCGGCGTTGCGGTGACGCCGAGAGATTTGACGACGTCGTCGAAACTCTTGCCATCGAAGAGCTGTTTATCCGCAGCATCGGCTGCGGCCTTGGCCGCCACCGTGCTCTCGCTCTTGCGGATCGCTGCAACCACCTCATCGCGAACGCTGGCCAGCGGCTGCGGCGCCGGTGCGTGGCGCTCGAGCACTTTGAATATGACCAGGTGGTCGTCGGAGAGCGCGACCGGACCGCCAATCTTTTCACCAGACAGCGCATCGTCGCTGAATACGGCCGTAAGCAGCGCCGGGTTGCCGCCGAGCGGCGGAGCGCCGCTGGTTCGCGAATATTGCGCGATGTCACCGCTCTGCAGTTCGAACTGCTGTGCCAGCGCATCGAGATCGGTAGCGCCGCTCTCGAGCTTCTGCTCGATCTGTTCCTGACGATCACCGAACAGCTCGCTCGCCTGCTGCTTGCGGTACTCGGTCTCGAGCTCGCCCTTGACGTCGTCGAACGCGCGGACGTGCGCGGGCCGGATCTCGTCCAGGCGAATGATGTGATAGCCGTACTGCGTCTTCACCGGATCGCTGACCTGGCCCGCCTGCATGCCGAACAAGGCATCGGCAAAAGGCGCCACGTAAGCACTCTTGTCGGCCCAGCCGAGATCGCCGCCCTGCGCCGCCGACCCGGGGTCGGCCGAATATTTCTTGGCCAGCTCGCCAAAATCCTTGCCGGATTTCAACTCGGCTTCGACCTCATTGGCCTTGGCCAGCGCCGCGGCATCGGACTTGGCGTCCTTCGGATCCGCGGCTATCAGGATGTGGTGCGCGTGACGCTTCTCACCCTCGCTGTAACGGGACTTGACCTTGTCGTAGTAGGCCTGCAGATCCTCAGGTTTCACCGTGACCTTGGGAGTCAGCGCATCCAGCCGTAGCTCTGCGTATTTAAGATGCACGCTCTCGGGCGTCATGTAGTCGCTTTGATGCGCGTCGTACCAGGCCTTGACCTTGGCATCGTCGATTTTGACGGCATTCTGAAAGTGATCCGGCGGCAGCAACGCATAGCGAATTTCGCGCTGCTCGTTCGCCAGTGCATAGATGTGCTGCATCTCGGCTGGCGTCGTGAAGTCGGACGATTCGATGGCCTGGTCGAGTTGCTCGACAGCGAGCTGCTGGGCGCGTTCCTGGTAGTACGCGGTCTCCGACAAGCCGGCCTGTGCGAGAGCGGTCCTGGCCGCGCGCGGATCGAACTTGCCGTCGACCTGAAAGGCCGGCTCGCTAGTGATGGACTGGCGTAGCGCGTCCGGCGTAGCACGGTAGCCATCCTTTTCAGCGCGCTGCCGCAGGAGCGTCGAGCGGATGTACTGATCGAGCAGCTGCTGCTGCAGCACCAGCTTCTGTGCATCGCCCATCTCACTGCCGTTCAACATGCGGGCGTACTGCGCCTGTCGTTCCTGCCAGGCACGGTTGAGCGTTTCGGTACTGATGCGCTCGCCGTCGATCTTCAGCCCGTAGTCGGGCTGGCCGAAGCTCAGGTTGACCACGCCATAGGCGCCCCAGATCGCGAACAACAATGCCAGCAATCCGAGCACAAGAGTGGCCAGCCAGCGCTGACCTTTTAATTTATCGCCAAGATTCTGCAGCATTTGAATGGATGGCGGAGCGGACGGGACTCGAACCCGCGACCCCCGGCGTGACAGGCCGGTATTCTAACCAGCTGAACTACCGCTCCGCAGAAGTAACACTTAACAATTGCAAATCAACGGATGCGATCCGTTCGTCACGTAAACGAGAAGTATAGACGTTACGCATCCGCCTCGCCAAGCGGCTCACTGCGATTATCGCTGCGATTGGCGCGCCTTCTCACCGGCTGTCGCCTGCCGGCGCCGAAAAATACCAGGAAGCGCCGCGCCTCGTCGGTCTGATATTCGCCGCCTTCCAGCAATTGCGCCGCAAGTTGACGCGGGTTTCCCACCGGACGACACACCACGTGCAGCGCCCGCCTCAATTCCGCGATCGCCTGACGGCTGAATCCGCGCCGGCGCAGACCCACCACGTTCAGACCGATCAGTTCATTGCGCTCGGTCGCCATGCAGAACGGCGGCACGTCTCCCGAGATGCGCGCGCCGCCGCCGATCATCGCGCTCTCGCCGATCCGGCAGAACTGATGAATGACAGCTCCTCCTCCCAGAAAAGCCCGTTCGCCGACGTGCACATGACCCGCCAGCAGGGCCGCATTGGCGATCACGACCGCCGATCCGATCTGGCAGTCGTGCGCCACATGGGAGCTGGCCATCAGGAAACAGTCAGCACCGACCTCGGTGCATTCACCCGGTCGCGTCGCCCGGCTGATCGTGACGTGTTCGCGGATCACCGTGCGCGCCCCGATCCGCACACCGGACTGCACCTTGGCATCGAAGCTCAGATCCTGCGGATCACCGCCGACGACCGCGAAGGGGTGAACCACGACCCCGTCTCCCAGCTGACAGTTTCGCCCGATGACGGCGTGGGCAAGAATCTCGCAGCCGGCACCGAGGCGCGCACCCTCTTCAACAATCGCGGTCGGATGTATCTGCATGCTCATGAATGATAAGGGGATCACAGGCCGCGCGCGACCCCAGTTGGAGAGATTCAGCCATTAAGTTCAATCGTAAATATGATCCTCCGTATGCTTTAAGATACAGAGAGTCATGTACGAATCTCACTTCGGGTTCACAACCAATCCCTTTCTGCTCACCCCGGATCCCGCCTTTCTTTACCCATCGCGGCAGCATGCGATGGCCGAGACGATTCTCGAGTACGGCCTGGAGTCCCGCGCATCCTTCTGCCTGCTGACGGGTGAAGTCGGCTCCGGCAAGACACTGCTGGTGAGCCGCCTGCTGCGCAAGCTCGAAAAAAGCGTCGTGGTCGGTCTCATCAGCCATACACACAGCCGCTTTCGCTCGATCTACGGCTGGGTCGCGTCGGCGCTAAACCTCAAACCCCGTGATGATTCGGATGTCGCCATCCACGAAGCACTGATCGAAGCCTTTCTGCGCGAATACGCGCAGGGTCGACGAACGCTGCTCATCATCGATGAGGCGCAGAACCTCTCCGTCGAATTGCTGGAGGAACTGCGCCTTCTATCGAACGTGAACTCGGAAAAAGACCTGCTGCTGCAGATGATGCTGGTGGGCCAGCCCGAGCTGCGTAGACGCCTGAGCCGACCGGAACTCGAGCAATTCGCCCAGCGGGTGTCGGTGCATTTTCATCTCACCGCTCTCGAAAGCCGGGAGACCCACGCTTATATCCAGCATCGACTGCAGACAGCTGGCGGCGATCCGGCGTTGTTCCTCCCCGATGCGATCGATCTCGTGCACGCACGCACCCGAGGCGTACCTCGCCTGATCAACCAGCTCTGCGACTTCGCGCTGACGCATGCGTATGCCCAAGGACGTATGAGCGTCGATCGGGAGCTGATCGCCGAGACGTTGCGGGATGCCAGGGGCGGTTTCGCCCTCCCGGCGCCTTCCACGCTCGAACGCGTAGCACCAGCACCAGCACCGGCGCCGCCGCCGCCGCCGCCAAAATCGCCACCTGTAGTCGAGGCGCCAGCATCGGCTATTACGGCGCCATCGCCCGTGGTCACAGCGCCGGGATCAGTTATCGCCGCGCCGTCCCCGTCCCCGTCCCCGTCCGATACGGACCCGGTCCCCGCCAGCACGACAACCGTTTCGGCTTTTTCCTGGGCCTCGATCCCTGCCCCGGAGTCCCTCGAACTTGCCGAAGTCGCCAGCAGTGAACGCGAGGTCTACACCGGACCACTCCCCCGGGCACAGGCAGCTACCTCAACGCTTGCGGCAGCACTGCCCCCTTTGTACGTCCCGGCGAGAGCACACGAACTGGGTCGCGAACGGCGACATGCACTCACGGTGGCGCTCGTCTTGACGCTGTCGATTGCCGGTATCGCATGGTGGAAGATGCACGCGTCGCCGCGGATCACAGCCACAGCCGCCGCGACTACCGTGACCACAAAGCCCGGGACGACTGCAGTGGTCACCCCGCCTGTGCCCGAGGTGGCGCCGCCCGCCAAATCCGCTCGCGCTGCGCTGCCCGCCCCGCCGGCGTCAACGGCGCCGGCCCGAACCGTCGATGCCCCGGCCAGACCACCGGTGGACACCCAGGCCCGGCAAAAGCGTCTGGCCTCGATGGCCGGCCAGATCGATGCGGCCATTGCATCCGGCGCCTTGCTCGACCCGCCAGCGGATAATGCCGCCGCCCGATTGCGGGACATGGCGAGCGTGAGCAGCACGGATCCCCTGACATTGCGTGAGCGCGGCGCGGTGCAAAACGCTCTGCTGGCGCAAGCGCGGGATGCGACCGCCAGGCATCAGTTCGAAGCCGCGCAGCGTCTCGTCACCGCGGCAGGCAGTATCGGTCCCTCGTCAGAAGTCACTCATGCTCAGGCCCAACTACGAGGCGAAGTGGATCGCGTGGTGAAACAGGCGGCTGCCAATCTACCCCCGACTGAACCCGCACCGTCGCCACCGCCCCCACCCCTGCCGGTGATGACGGCTCCAGCGGCGATCGCGACTGATGCCGCCGCGCCTGGCAATGACGAACGAAAATACTTTGCCCCGCGCGCCCTGTCGGCGCTCGACGTGCGCTATCCGATCGACGTCGCGAGCGATACCGAGGGCTATGTGACGCTCGCGTTCTCGATACAACCGGACGGTCGTGCCAGCGGTGTTGCGGTCATCGACACACAGCCTAAAGGCGTCTTCGACCGCGCGGCCATCGAAGCCATACAGCGCGGTCACTTCGACGCCAGCGTCCAGGCCGCTCACCCGACAGAGCGGGCACGGCTCAAGCTGACCTTCAAACTACGCTGAGAATCGATGGTGTCGCAGGGAGATGGTGGGTGCTGAGGGGCTCGAACCCCCGAC
>DATBAM010000003.1:0-23610 GCA_036271535.1 Steroidobacteraceae bacterium
ACGGAGAACCCCGACGCCTGCCGCCAAGCAGTGCTGCGACCACCGAATAGCAGTTCGGTACCAGCATTTCGGTATCGTCGGGCCCGAAAGGCCGCTGTTCACGGCGGCCGGCGGCAGGCACGCTTGTCTCCATGACGAGCGAGCAGCAACGACGAGGCCTGGACGCGGAAACGCGCGCCGTACGCCATATGCAGTGCGCCGACTTCGAGATCCTGGTGCGTAATTTCCGGTGCCGGTTGGGTGAACTGGATATCGTCGCCCGACGCGACGACCTGCTGGTCGTGGCCGAGGTGAGACTGAGAACGCGTGCGGACTTTGGCGGCGCCGCGGACAGCATTGGCTTGCGAAAACGGCAGCGCATCATACGCACGACGCGCTACCTCATGCTCGGCAAGCCTGCTTTGCGGCACCTGCGCATCCGTTTCGACACTCTCTTGCTGGACTCGCAAGAAGGACCCATCGATTGGATCGAAAACGCGTTCTGTTGAGGCTTATTTGACGACGGTCAGTTTCGCGCGCCGGGCTTCGATGCTCGTGGCCGATGTCTTGTCCGGCTGACTGGGCGGCGGTGGGGTAGGCTCCTTCTCGATCTCCGAGAACACCATGCCCTCGCCAGTCTCACGCGCGTACACGCCGAGCACGGCATACATCGGTACCCGCACGTGATGCACGACGCCGGCGAAACGCGCATCGAATTCGATCCAGTCATTGCGCAGCTGCAGCCGCTGCGTCGCATTCGGCGACAGGTTCAGCACGATCTTGCCGTCCTTGATATAGGCAGTCGGAACTTCGACTCCCTCTTTCATGGCATCGACAATGACGTGCGGCGTGTGAGTACTGTCGATGATCCACTCGTGCATGGCGCGCAGCAGATACGGGCGGCGCGAGATGCCGCCGCTGGAAGGGCCGCTCTTCGCGGACATCAGTCCGCCCTCATGAGCAACTCGGCATCGGACAGGCTGTGACGGAACGACGGACGTGCAAACAACGCGTTGGCGTATTTGATGAGGGCCTGCGCCTGGGGCGGCAGTTCGATCTCATAGTGACGCAGACGCCAGAGAATGGGTGCGATGCTGGCGTCGACGAGCGAAAACTCGTCGCTGAGAAAATACGGCTTCACCTTGAAGACGTCCGCGCTCTGCAGAATGGAATCGCGCAGCATCCGCCGGTTTTTTTCGAGATGCTTCTTCTCGTGATCCTGATCGATCTCCTGCGCCAGTGCATACCAGTCGCGCTCGACCCGATACAACGCGAGGCGAAATTGCGCACGCAGGATCGGATCGACAGGCATCAGCGGTGGATGCGGAAACCGCTCATCGAGATACTCGATGATGACGCGCGAGTCGTACAGCGTCAGATCGCGATCCACCAGGGTCGGCAGGCTGTGATAGGGATTGAGATCGAGCAGGTCCTCCGGGTAACGACCCGGTACGACGTTGATGATATCGATCTCTACGCCCTTCTCCGCCAGCACGATGCGCGTGCGGTGACTGTGCGGTTCATCGGGCGCCGAAAACAGCGTCATTATCGAGCGGCGACTAGACACTGATTCAGGTCCTCGTAATTAGAGCCTTTCGCTCCCGGAAGCTTTCCGAGTAATCCCTTACCGCTGCCACCGGATCGGCCGTCAATGCACGTCCTTCCAGTACTCCTTCTTGAGGAAGTACGCAAATCCCGCGAGCATCATCAGGAACAACACGACCCAGACACCCATCGAGCGTCGCTCGACCTGCGCCGGCTCACTGGCATAATCCAAAAAGTTGACGGTATCGCGAACGAACTCATCATATTGCTCGGGCGTCAGGTTGCCGGGCGATACGGTTTCGAAGTGATCGAAAACTTTTTCCGTACCGCCAGAAGCCGTCTTCTGCTCTTTGAAGACCGCTCGCTGTACACCGGACAGCTCCGACAGCACCGCGGGCATGGCCAGCTGGGGATATTCCAGATTGTCGGTGCCGGTGGGGCGGCCCGGATCCTGGAAATAGGTCTTGAAGATGCGATAGACGTGATCCGTGCCCTTTGATCGAGCGATCAAGGAAAGATCCGGGGGCACCTTGCCAAACCAAGCCTGGGCATCGGCAGCCGGCATCGGTGTCGTGATGTAGTCCAGCGCACCGGAACCGGGCTGCAGCAGGTTGGCCTGGAGCACCGACAGCGGGATCTTCAGATCGTCTGCCATGCGCTGATAGCGCAGATACTTCAGCGAATGGCAGCCGATGCAGTAGTTCATGAAGTTGCGCGCGCCGCGCTGCAGCGACGCCCGGTCCGCAACGCTATTGTGGGCGTGCCAGCCTTCCCATTCGACCGGCTTGTCGCCCTCCTCGCCCGCAGCGCCGGCGGCAGCAGCCGCCGGACCGCTCTTGCCGAGATCGGGCGCCTCGGCAAATACCGGGGAGAATGCGAACGTCCCCACGACGGCGCAGAGCGCCGCTACCAAGCCCGCGTGCTTAAGCATGATGATAGGTCACTCTTTCCGGCACCGGCTTGACAGGATCCCAGCGCGAGTACCAAGGCATTAACAGGAAGAAGGCGAAATACGGAACCGCCAGGATGCGCGACATCGTGACGTAGATGCCCTGCGCCGGCTGCAGGCCGAGGTACATCAGGCCCAGGAACGCGATCGTGAACAGCCCGAGGAACAGCTTGTAGATCCAGCCGCGGTAGCGGATGGACTTGACCGGCGAGCGGTCGAGCCAGGGCAGGAAGAAGAAGGCCGTCACCGCCACCAGCATAGCTAGCGCACCCATGGCCTTGTCGGGAAAGGCGCGCAGGATCGCGTAGTACGGGGTGAAGTACCAGGAGGGCGAGATCGGGTCCGGCGTCGAAAGCGCATTGGCCGGCTCGAAGTTCGCCTTCTCGAGGAATAGATCGCCCATCGTGGGAAGGAAGAACACCACGACGGCAAATCCAACCAGGAACACGCAGACACCCAGGATGTCCTTGACCGTGTAGTACGGATGGGACCGTATGCCGTCCAGCGGAATACCGTCCGGCCCCTTCTTGTTCTTGATCTCCACGCCGTCCGGATTGTTGGAGCCGACCTCGTGCAGGGCGATCAGATGAAGCGCAACCAGCAGCAGCAGGACCAGCGGTATCGCCACCACGTGCAGGGAGAAGAAGCGGTTCAGCGTCGCGTCCGATACACCGTAGTCGCCGCGGATCCACTCCACCAGCACGGGACCCACGGCGGGTATCGCGCTGAAGAGATTGATGATCACCGTCGCTGCCCAATAGGACATGTTGCCCCAGGGCAGCACGTATCCCATGAACGCCTCTGCCATCAGCGCCAGATAGATGATCATGCCGAACAGCCACAGCAGCTCACGCGGGGCCTTGTATGACCCGTATAGCAGCGCGCGGTACATGTGCAGGTAGATCACCAGGAAAAACGCCGACGCTCCGGTCGAATGTAGGTACCGGATCAGCCAGCCATAGTTCACCTCGCGCATGATGAACTCGACCGAGTCGAACGCCGTCGCCTCGCCGACCTTGTAGAACATGGTCAGGAAGATGCCGGTCACCAGCTGCATGACCAGCACCAGCATCGCCAGCGAGCCGAAGAAATACCAGAAGTTGAAATTCTTGGGGGCGATGTAGTCGGCCCACTGCGAACGCCAGAGGAAGTCCACCGGAAGTCGCTTGTTGAGCCAGCCCCAGAAACCGGGGGCGGACGCCGCTTTGCTGTTTGCCTCAGTTGTCATCAGGCCGCTCCCTCATCACTCTTGCTCTTATTCGTCGGATCCACGCCCACCACCAGCGTGTTGTCTCCCTTGAAGGTGTAAGGAGGAATAGACAGGTTGGTCGGAGCCGGCGACCCGTCCATGACGCGGCCGGCCATGTCGAAGCGAGAGCCATGGCACGGACAGCGAAAGCCACCCGGCCAGGTCGGACCCAGTGCCGCATCGCCGGCGTCGAAGAACTGCTTCGGCAGGCAGCCCAGGTGCGTGCAGATGCCGATCAGCACCAGCACGTCGGCTCGGACCGAGCGCATCTCGTTCTGGGCATATTTCGGCTGTATCGAGTGGTCCGATTTCGGATCCTTGAGATTGCTGTCATTTTTCGACAGCGCGTCGACCATCTTCGGATCCCGACGTACCACGTAGATGGGCTGGCGGCGCCAGATGGGCGTTACCATCTGTCCCACTGACAGCTTGGTCAGATCCACCTCGACGGGTGCGCCCAGTGCTCGTGCCCGTTCCGAGGGTTGCCAGGACTCCACGAAGGGAACCACCGTGACCACCGCGCCGACGCCGGCAACGGCGGCTGTGGCGGCGGTCAGAAACTTGCGGCGGCCCGCGTCGACTTCGGGTACATGCTGATCGGCAATCGAACCGACTTCGGTCATTTACTACTCACTCTCTCAGGTGCGCCGCCTCTACCCTTTCATTGAGCTCAAGGACAACGCAGCGCTACGTAAAACGCAGGGGACTCGCGCATTATACACAACCGATTACACTGCTTTAGGGCACCATGAAATCGTATCGGCTGGGTCGCGCAATGACTTTCTTGGCAGGGTCGATCGTCGGCGGCCTGGCCCTGGCCTTCGTTATCGTCTTCCTCCATCCGCAGCTGTTGCTGCGTACCCTGCCGGCGGACAGCGCCGCCGCATCTCCGGCCCCGCAAAGGCCTGCTTCTACGGGGGATGAAGCACCGGCGAGTGTTTCGCCCGCGGCCCCGGCATCGGCACCCGCGCCGGCGGCGCCGGTTGCGGCCGCGGAACAGTCGGCCGGCGCCCCGTTGAACGCCAGCGCCACCGGCTCGTTCGCCGCGGCCGTAAAACGTGCCTCACCCGCGGTCGTCAATATCTCGACCCAGCGGCTGGTCACCGAGCAGGTACAGCCATCCGTATTCGATCAGATGTTCGGCGACCTGCAGCCCCTCTATCGCCATCGCGTCGAGCGAGCCCTCGGTTCGGGAGTCATCATCGACGCGGCCGGTCATATCATCACCAACAACCACGTGATCGCCAATGCCGATGCGATCAACGTGCAGCTGGCGGATGGCCGTGTCACACGCGCGACGGTGGTTGGCCGTGATCCGGATACCGATCTGGCGCTGCTGCTGATCAAGCTCGGTAATCTGCCGGTCATGCCGCTGGGACGCTCCGATGAGCTGCAGGTCGGCGATGCGGTGCTGGCGATCGGCAACCCGCTGGGGCTATCCCAGACGGTGACGCACGGGATCGTCAGTGCCACCGGACGCAGCCAGCTGGGCGTCGCCACGTTCGAGAATTTCATTCAAACCGATGCGGCAATCAATGCCGGCAATTCCGGTGGCGCGCTGGTCAATTCGCGCGGCGAACTGGTCGGCATCAACACCGCGGTGCTGAACAAGAACAGCAGCGGCAACATCAGCGTCGAGGGCATCGGTTTCGCCATACCAGTGAACCTTGCGCGCGGCGTGATGCACGACATCCTCGACCACGGCCGCGTGATCCGCGGCTGGATAGGCATCCTGCCGGAGGACGTCGACGACGATCAGGCCCGGCAGCTCGGTCTTTCCCGCGGCGGCGTCGTCATCACAAATATGTATCGCAACAGCCCCGCGGTCACCGCCAGCCTGCACATCGGCGACATCATCACCGCGCTGGACGGCAAGCCCGTTCGCAGCGCACAGGACACGCTCTCGCAGATTGCCACGCGCAAGCCAGGGGCGAGTCTGAAGCTGCACCTGTCCCGTGGCCGCAGCGAAATGGACGCGACCGTCCAGGTGACCGAGCGGCCGAACTCCATTCAGGGCACCTGAGGCCCGGGCGGGGTCACGCGCGAGATGCGGCGTAATTTTGATATTGCACCCGGCCCACTATCAAAAATGAGCCGCTATCCGCGCGATACCCCCCCGCAGGTCGGCAAGCTTTCGCGATCAGTTGGGAACGCGGCGGATGCGGGCGCCGAGCTGCGCCAGTTTTTCCTCGATCGCCTCGTAGCCGCGATCGATGTGATAGATGCGCTCGATCTCAGTCTTGCCCTCTGCCACGAGACCTGCGAGCACGAGGCTGGCGGACGCGCGCAGATCGGTCGCCATCACCGGCGCCGCGGTCAGGCGCTCGACGCCATGGATGATCGCCGTATTGCCCTCGAGCCGGATCTCCGCCCCCATGCGACGCATCTCCAGCATGTGCATGAACCGGTTCTCGAAGATCGTCTCGACCACCGTGCCGACGCCCGCCGCAACCGTATCCAGCGCCGCGAACTGCGCCTGCATATCGGTGGGGAACGCCGGATAAGGCGCCGTGCGCACATCCACCGCTCGTGGCCGCCGCCCGCGCATGTCGACCTCGACCCAGTTCGCGCCGGTGTTCACGCTCGCGCCTGCCTCGCGCAGTTTGACGATCACGGCGTCCAGATGCTCGGGATTGGCATTCTTGATGCGCACGTGACCGCCGGTGATCGTGCCCGCGACGAGATACGTACCCGCCTCGATGCGGTCGGGCAGCACCTCGTAACGGACGCCGTGCAGCGTTTTGACACCCTCCACGACGATGCGGTCGGTCCCGGCACCGCTGATTTTCGCGCCCATCGCGATCAGAAAATTGGCCAGATCGACGACTTCGGGCTCGCGTGCCGCGTTCTCGAGGATCGTCTCCCCGTCCGCGAGCGTCGCGGCCATCATCAGGTTCTCGGTGCCGGTGACGGTCACCGTGTCCAGCACCAGGTGCGCGCCCCGCAGGCGCTGCGCGCGAGCGCGGATATAGCCACCCTCGATGTGGATGTCGGCACCCATCGCCTGCAGACCCGCGACGTGGATGTTGACCGGACGAGCCCCGATCGCGCAGCCGCCCGGCAGCGACACGTCGGCACTGCCGAAGCGCGCCAGCAGCGGCCCCAATACCAGGATCGAGGCGCGCATCGTCTTGACCAGCTCGTACGGCGCGAAATACCGGGTAATCGTGCTCGAGTCGACCTCGATATGCATGCGTTCGTCGATCGTGACCGTGACGCCCATCTGGCCCAGCAGTTCGATGGTCGTGGTGACATCCTGCAGGTGCGGCACGTTGCCGATCGTCACCGGCCCGTCGGCGAGCAACGCGCCCGCCAGGATCGGCAGCGTCGCGTTCTTCGCACCCGAGATGCGTATTTCGCCCTCGAGCGGTTTGCCGCCTTCGATGTTGAGCTTATCCACGCGCCGGGCTTCCCTTCTCTCGCGCCGACCACTCCTGCGGCGTGAAGGCCTCGATCGACAACGCGTGGATCTCACGCCCCACTCGCTCGCCCAGCGCCTTGTAGACCAGCTGGTGACGCGCGATGGGACGCAGCCCTTCGAACGCGCTACCTATCAGCAGCGCGGCGAAATGCGTGTTGTCGTCGGAGCGCACGTCGACCTGTGCCTCCGGAATTGCCAGGCGGATCAGGTCCGCGACCTGTCTTGGGTCCATAGGGCGATACTCTAAGTCAATTGATCGATGGTGGTGACTTCGATGTGACATGCGCGAAGGCGGTATCATGTCTGGCTTGATGAACGCCCTGGAAGATACCGCCGTGACCGAGCAGCAGCTGCTCGAATCGGCGCGCCGCACACTCGAGATCGAGGCCGGTGGCCTGTCGGCGCTGCGTTCGCGCATCGGCCCGCCGTTCGCCGTGGCCTGCCACCTGTGTCTCAGGGCCAAAGGCCGCGTCATTACCATCGGTATCGGCAAGTCCGGCCACGTGGCCCACAAGGTGGCGTCCACCCTCGCCAGCACCGGTACCGCCGCGTTCTTCCTTCATCCTGGCGAGGCCATACACGGCGACCTGGGCATGATCGTTCGCGGCGACGTCGTGATCGCAATCTCGAATTCCGGCGAGACGCAGGAGCTGCTGGCGTTGCTACCGCCGCTCAAGCGACTGGGCATCGAACTGATCGTCATGACTGGCAAGCCCGGATCTTCGCTGGGACGCGCCGCCGACGTGGTTCTCGACGTCGCGGTGCCGCAGGAGGCCTGTCCCCACAACCTGGCGCCCACCGCCAGTACGACAGCCGCGATCGCAATGGGGGATGCCCTCGCGGTCGCGCTGCTCGAGGCACGTGGCTTTTCAGCCGACGACTTCGCCCGCTCACATCCAGGCGGCAGCCTTGGCCGCCGGCTGCTGCTGCACGTCGAGGATGTCATGCGGCAGGGTGATCAATTGCCGCGCGTCGACCCCGACACGACGCTTGCGCAGGGGCTGCTCGAGATGAGCCGCAAGGGGCTCGGCATGGCGGTCGTCGTCGATACCGAAGATCGCGTACTCGGCATCTATACCGACGGCGACCTGCGACGCACCCTCGCCCGCAAGATCGACATCCATACCGCGGTGATGCGCGACGTCATGACATCCGGCGGCCACGGCATCGGACCACGCGAACTCGCGGCAGCGGCTGCATCACTGATGGAAGAGCATCGCATCAACGTGCTGCTGGTCGTCGATGCGGACCGCCATCTGATCGGCGCACTGAACGTGCACGATCTGATGCGCGCGGGTGTCGTCTGATGCGTGCTTCTGCGCCGCGCCGGCGTGCAAAGGCGGCAGCCGCAGCACAGATCCGGCTGCTGATCCTGGATGTCGATGGCGTACTCACCGACGGCCGTCTCCACTACGGACCGAAAGGCGAGACCCACAAGAGCTTCCATGTGCGCGACGGCGCCGGCATCAAGGCGGTGCTATCGGCCGGTCTCGACGTAGCGGTGATTTCCGGCCGCAGCTCCGCCGCCGTCACCCGCCGCTGCCGTGAGCTGGGCATCCGTCACGTTCACCAGGGCGTCGATGACAAGGGCGCGATGCTGCAGCGCCTGTTGAAGCAGCTGCGTCTTCAGGCGAACCAGTGCGCCTGCGTCGGCGATGACACGCCGGACCTGCCGGTGATGCGACAGGTAGGCCTCGCAGTGGCAGTGGCGGACGCGCACGAGCAGGTACTGGCGAGTGCTCACCGGCGCACGCGCAAGCCGGGCGGTGCCGGTGCGGTCCGCGAGGTCTGCGACTGGCTGCTGCAGGAGGGCTGAGGACCGATGCGGGTTCTGCGTGCGCTGTTCGTATTGCTGTCGCTGACCGCGCTGGGTGCGCTGCTGTATCTGCGCCAGTCAGATGGCGATACGACCGATCTGCTGACGGGTGAGCCATTGAATGCCGAGCCCGGCTTTTCGGCCCTGCACGGCCGGCTGATCGAAACCGGCGACAACGGCCACCCGCTGTTTCGCCTGGATGCGGACAAGATCGAGCAGCCGTCGCCGGAGGGGATCGTTTATCTCACTTCGCCGCGGATCGATTATCAGCCCGGTTCGGGCAATCACTGGACGCTGACAGCGCTCGAGGGCCAGTTGCCGCAGGACGCGAGCAGCGCCGATCTCACCGGCAATGTGCACGCGGAGGGGCTTCCGGGAACCTCGGACAGCCTGATGCGGATCGACTGCGACGTGCTGCACCTGGACATGCAGAAGCAGATTGCGACCACCCCGGGGCAGGTCCGGGTCGTCTGGGCCGGCCGCACGCTGCATGGCCGCGGCCTGCGGTATGAAATGCAGCGCACTTACCTCGAACTTTATACGGATATCCATGCGGCGCTTTCACGCTGAGTCGCTGGCCGCGCTGACGATAGCGCTGTGCAGCAGCTGGGCTATCCGGCTGCCCGCGGCGACCGCAACACCGGCGCCTTCGACAACGGCCGATAATCAGTGCCGGGAAGTCATGTGCCTGGATGGCGATGGTCCGCTCGAACTCGATCCGACGCACATGACCCTCCGTCACTTCACCATCGTCTACCCGCAGCGCGGAACGACATTGACCGGCGACCTCGCACAGGGGGAGATGCCCGCGCCCAACTCCAGGGACATGCGCTGGGTACTGACCGGACATGTCGAAATCACCCTGCCACAGGGTCATCTGACTGCCGACAAGGCAACGATGCAGGTGATCAATGGTGGCATCAGCGCAGTCACCGCCGAAGGCACACCGGCAAAGTTCGACCGGGGAGGCGGCACGGCCACCGCCGCCGGCCAGTCTCCCGCTATTCCGGCCGCGCTCGAGCACGCCTACGGCCATGCGCGGACGATCATCTACGACCTCGATCGCGGGCAGCTCGAACTCCATGGCGACAGCTACCTGAGCAATGGCTGCTACGAATTCAGCAGCGAGCACATGTCGTACGACATCATCAACCAGCGCATACAGGCTGACCCCCATGAGGGTGGCGGCGTACACGGCAAGATCACTCGAGACCGCAACGGCGGCGGCAATTGCCCCGGCAGCAGTATCGGCAGCGGGACGGGTAATAGCGGCACCAACGGCGGCAACAAACCGTGAGCATCCTGCACGCCCGCTCGCTGCAGAAGCGCTACCGCGCGCGCCAGGTACTGCGCGACCTGTCGCTCGAGATCAGCACCGGCGAAGTCGTGGGGCTGCTCGGCCCGAACGGCGCCGGCAAGACCACCGCCTTTTATATGATCGTGGGGCTGGTTCCCCCGGACGGCGGCTCGATCATTCTCGACGACCGGGATATCACCGCCCTCAGCATCGACCAGCGTGCGCGGCTCGGCCTCGGTTATCTGCCGCAGGAAGCATCGGTGTTCCGGCGCCTGACCGTGGCCGACAACATCATGGCGATCCTCGAGCTGCGCGACGACGTCGACCGTGCCGGTCGTGAACAGCGGCTCGAGGAACTACTGGACGAGCTGCGGATCGGTCATGTGCGACGCACCCGCGGCATGGCGCTGTCGGGTGGTGAGCGCCGCCGTGTCGAGATCGCTCGCGCGCTGGCGGCCGAACCCCGATTCATCCTGCTTGACGAACCGTTCGCCGGCGTCGACCCGCTGTCGGTTCTGGACATCCAGCGCATCATCCGCGAGCTGGCGGCCCGCGGGATCGGTGTCCTGATCACCGATCACAACGTGCGAGAGACCCTGGGCGTGTGCGGACGGGCCTACATCGTCGACCGTGGCGCGGTTATTGCTTCCGGGTCTGCCGAACAGGTCCTTGCCAATCCCCAAGTTCGTGAGGTGTACTTGGGCCAGGCGTTCCGCCTGTAGGATTCGTGGCATTTAGATTTTGCTTATTATTCAGTTAGTTAAGTATCCAGCGACGGTTGCCGGCCGAGACGTGGGCCGGAGCTCAGGCACGATTCATGCTTAAGCCGTCGTTGCAGCTCAGGCTGGGTCAGCAGCTGACGATGACGCCGCAGCTGCAACAGGCCATCCGGTTGCTGCAACTGCCCACGATCGAACTGCAGGCCCACATCCGCGAGCTGCTCGAGTCCAATGTGATGCTCGAGCAGGATGAAGACCAAGAGACCCTCTCCTACGAGTCCATTTCCGGCGCCGAGACCGCACCCGAAACGACAGTCCATGTCGAGGAAACGCAGGTCGAAGTCGTCGACGACGGATGGTCCGACCAGTCCGTGGGGCCGGCCGAGAATCCGTGGAATAACAGTGGTGGAGGCGACGAAGACCGCCAGCAGGAATACGCCGACGCCAACGGTCAGTCGTTGCGCGATCACCTGGTGTGGCAGCTCGAACTCGCCCGGCTCAATGCCCACGACCTGGCGGTCGGCCGCGGGCTGATCGATGCGATCAATGACGATGGCTATCTCACCGAGCCGCTTGACGTCATCGGCGCCAGTCTCAAGCCGGAATTGGACCCCAGCGTCGAGGAGATCGACCGCGTCCTGGCGATCATCCAGATGTTCGACCCGGCCGGTGTCGGCGCCCGCTCCGTGAGCGAATGCCTGGGGCTGCAGCTCGAGCAGCTGGACCCTGCGACACCGGGACTCGCGGCCGCGAGGGATATCGTCCGCAGTCACCTGGAACTGCTGGCCGATCGCGAGCTGACAGCGCTGCGACGCGAACTGAAGGCCTCGGACGAGGAGCTGGCGACCGCGGTGGCGCTGGTCAGGGCATGCAATCCGCGTCCCGGGTCGGTCATCAGCGGGGCATCGGCTGAATACGTGGTCCCGGACGTGTTCGTCCGGCGCACACCCAAGGGCTGGTCGGTGGAAATAAACGGCGCCACACTGCCGCGCGTGCGTTTGAACCAGGCCTATGCGAACCTCTTAGGTCGCAGCAGCAGTCACGCCACGATGCGGGCGCAACTGCAGGAGGCACGCTGGTTGCTCAAGAGCCTGGAGATCCGCAACGACACGCTGACCAAGGTCGCCCGGTCGATCGTGGAGCGGCAGAGCGAGTTTCTCGAGCACGGCGAGGAATTCATGCGGCCGATGATCCTGCGCGATATCGCCGAGGCGATAGAGATGCATGAATCGACGGTTTCGCGCGTTACCTCCGGCAAATACATGCACACGCCGCGCGGTGTGTTCGAGCTGCGCTACTTCTTTTCCAGCCAGGTCGAAGGCAGCGACGGCTCTGGCACGTCATCGACCGCCATCCGCGCCAAGATCCGCAAGCTGATTCGGGACGAGGATCCGACCACACCTTTGAGTGACAGTCGGATCGCCGAGATCCTCTCGGGCGAGGGTATCCCGGTCGCACGCCGGACAGTAGCCAAGTATCGCGAGACGATGGGGCTCGCCCCATCCAATGAACGCAGGCGAGTCAACGCGAAGTGAGTTCTTGAACGAGAGCGCCCAAGGAGAACAGGCCATGCAAATGAGTGTTACCGGACATCACGTCGAAGTCACACAGGCTCTGCATACTTACCTGGAGAAGAAGCTGGAACGTATCCAACGTCACTTCGATCATCTGATAGACACTCACTTTGTCCTGACCGTCGAGAAGCTGGAACACAAGGCCGAAGCAACCCTGCGTGTGCGCGGTGAAACCATTCATGCGGTCGCGATCGAAGAAAACATGTATGCCAGCATCGATGCATTGGCCGATCGGCTCGAGCGCCGCGTCCGCAAGCACAAGGAAAAGGCGTGTGACCACCACGCAGAGGAAGCCCAGAAGAGCGCGCGGCTCTAGCGCGCCCCGCGCGCGCGCTGGCGGCGAAGCCCCTGGGGTAATGAGTGGGCCGATGAGGCCGAGGGCAGTGACTTGCGCCTGATCTTCGTCAGCGGACTGTCCGGTTCAGGCAAGAGCGTGGCACTGCACATGCTCGAGGACCTCGAGTTCTATTGCGTCGACAACATTCCGGCGGCGCTGCTCAAGGCGTTCATCTCCCATACCGTGCGTGGCAATTCGCATGTCTATTCTCGAACGGCCGTCGGCATCGATGCCCGCAATCCCGGGGGCGAGATCAGCACCGTACCGATGCTGCTCGAGGAATTGAAACGCAGCGGAATGCGATGCGAACTGATCTTCCTGGTCGCCGGTGACGAGGAACTGCTGCGCCGGTTCGCAGAGACGCGGCGCAAGCACCCGTTGAGCCGGAAGGGAAGCAGCCTGCACGAAGCCATTGCCGAGGAGCGCCGGCTGCTCGAGCCGTTGGCACAGGCCGCGGACCTCGTCGTCGACACGTCGCGCATGGGAGTGCACGACCTGCGCGAATTGATCAACCGCCGCGTCGGCCAGCGACCGCGTGATCACATGTCTCTGCAGTTCGAATCGTTCGGCTTCAAGTACGGTATTCCAGGTGACGCCGACTTCGTGTTCGATGCGCGTTCGTTGCCGAATCCCTACTGGGAGCCGTCCCTGAGAGCGCTGACGGGACGCGACGACGCGGTGATCCGCTTTCTCGAAACACAGCCCGCTGTCGGTAAATTCGTCGATGAGGTGTCCAGCTTCGTGGCCGCGCGCGTTCCGGAGCATCAAAGCAGCAACCGCCGCTATCTGACGGTGGCGGTCGGATGTACGGGAGGGCAGCATCGCTCGGTCTACGTCGTCGAGCAGCTCGCAGCACGCGCAAACCGCGATGGCGCACAGGTCGCCGTGCGTCACTCGGCACTTGGAGCCGCCGTCAGCCGCTGATCGTCCGCGGCGTCAGCCGCCCGAGCGCTTTGCCTGATGGCCCCGTTTGACGAGTTCGGCGACCAGTGTGTCGCGGTGATCGCCCTGGATCTCGATCACACCGTCCTTGACCGTGCCGCCGCTGCCGCAACGCTGCTTCAGTTCCTTGGCGAGCGCCTCGAGTTCGGCATCGTTCAGCGCCAGCCCGGTAATGACGGTCACGCCTTTGCCGCTGCGGCCCTGAGTCTGCCGGCCAACCCGTACGCCGCCCGGTCCCGATGCGCGAGGAGCGCCCGACCGGGTCTTGCAGACGCACTGCGCTAGCGGACGCCGGCAGCCCGGGCACATCCGGCCCACCCCCGTTCGATAAACAATACTCACGACTAGTTCGACTCCGATACATCGGCCAATTCGAGCGTCGGCAACACAGTGGTGTTTGCCAGCGGAGCGCCGGTCAGAAAGTCCAACAGCTCCGTGCGCTTGGCCATCGCATCGTGAAACCCCAGATCGATGAGTTCCCGCGTGAACGACGCTTCGAACATGAGATAGCTAGCCAGCTGCGCACCCGCCGAGCCACGTGCCCCCATGACCCGCAGCAGCGAGCGCAAACCGCGCGGCAGACTGCGCATGTGGCGCGTCGCGATCATCCGCATATCCGTGCTCGGCGCCATCACCAGGGTTGCGACTTTGCGTGTACCCGGCACCGCGCTGGGCGCGAGTTCGACCACGCTGTTCAGCCGCTGCACGTGTTCGACGTTGGCGTAGATCTGATCCATGAAGAGCGTATCCAGCATGTAGCCGAACAACTGGCCCGGTGTCGGAGGCCGCAGCGCAGTGCGCGGCCGCGCGGTGACGCCCGCACCCTGCTCCGCCCGGATGCCGATCACCAGCAGCCGGTCTGCTCCCAGGTGAATCGCAGGACTGAGCGGCCATAGCTGGCGCTGCGCGCCGTCACCGAAGTACTCGTCGCCGAGCTGCACTGGCGGGAACAGGAACGGCACGCCGAGACTCGCCATCACATGTTCAAGCCGCAACGTCGTGCGCCGCCCGATGCGCTGCTGACGTGACCACTCGGTGACTTTCGCCCCTCCCTGAAAGAAAGCGACCGACGCCGCCGAAACGTAACTGGTTGCGCACAGTGCGAGCGCTTCGAGATGGCCGCCATCGATACTGCGCTGCAGATCCGACCACTGAATCCGCTGCGCCAGCAGACCGCGTAACGGAGCATTGTCGAACAGCGCGAGTGGCGGCGGCAGCAGCACACCCCCGGATACCAGCGACAGCAGCCAGTGCAGTCCCGAGCGCAGCATGGTCCACGCGTCGACGCGGAAAACCTGCTGGACATGAAAGTTCGACCACACCTGTTCGAGCGCGGCAATGGCCTGCTGCCAGCGATAGGCTTCAGTCGCGAGCACTGCAGCGGATACGGCGCCAGCGGACGTTCCGACCACGACCGGAAACGGATTCGGTGCGCCGGGCGCGAACAGGTGGGCAATACCTTTGAGCACACCGACCTGATAGGCCGCGCGAGCGCCGCCACCCGGCAATACCAGCCCGACGGTCGGACGGTCGGCTGCGCCTGCGTCGATGCTCACGTTCAGGCGCCTAGCGGGTCGTCACTCGCAGAATCTGCATCGAGTTGGTACCACCCGAGACGCCGGTCAGTTCGCCCTTGGTCAGGATCACCAGATCGTTGACGTCGACCAGGCCCAATTCCAGCAACCGGTCGAAGATCGCCTGATACAGCGCTTCCGTTTCGGTGTGCACGATGTCGAACGGCACCGCATACACACCGCGAAACAGTGTCACGCGATGGCGGGTCGCTTCATGGCGCGTGAACGCGTAGATAGGTATGTCGGCCCGCATCCGCGACATCCAGAGCGGCGTCATGCCGGACTCGGTCATGGCAACGATCGCGCGCACCCGCATGTGGTTGGCCGTATACATGACAGCGCGCGCGATCGCCTCCTCGCTGTTGCCGAACTCTTCTTCGGCGCGATTCAACGCGCGCGATGAGCCGAGCTGATACTTCTCGGCACCGCGAATCACATCCGCCATCGCCTGGACCGCCTTGACCGGAAACTTCCCGGCGGCAGTCTCGGCCGAAAGCATCACCGCATCGGTGCCGTCGAGTACGGCATTGGCAACGTCACTGACCTCCGCGCGCGTCGGAATCTGATTCTGAATCATCGACTCCATCATCTGGGTCGCAGTGATGACGACACGGTTGTGCGTCAGTGAACGGCGGATGATCGTCTTCTGCAGGCCGGTCAGTTCGGCATAACCCATCTCGACCCCGAGATCGCCGCGCGCCACCATCACCGCATCGGTCACCGTCAGGATGCCGGCAAGATTGTCGAGCGCTTCGTGCCTTTCGATCTTCGCCACGACGCGCGCGTCGCCGCGCCATTTGCGCAATTCGGACTGCGCACGGCGTATGTCGTCCGCATCGCGAGCGAAGGATACCGCCAGATAGTCGATCCCCAGCTCGGCCGACAGCTGGATGTCTTCGAAGTCTTTCTCGGTCAGAGCCGGTGCCGATATGCCGCCGCCCTGCCGGTTGAGGCCCTTGCGATTCGACAGCTCGCCACCGGAACGCACCGTGGTGGCGATCCGGGTGCCCGTTACTTTTTCGACCTGCAGCACGATCTGTCCATCCGATAGCAGCAGCGCGTCGCCAGCGCGTACATCGTTCGGCAGATTCTTGTAAGCGCAGCCGACTTCCGTGTCAGTGCCGGCGTTGGGATCGAGCGCGGTATCCAGCGCGAACGGCGCGCCTTCGGCCAGATCGATCCGGCCGTCGCGAAAGCTTTCGATGCGGATCTTGGGTCCGGCCAGATCGGCCAGGATGCCCACGTAGCGGTTGGCATCGCGCGCTGCCGCGCGCACCATCTCCACACGGCGGCGCTGCGATTCGCGGGTCCCGTGCGAGAAATTCACCCGCGCGACATCGAGCCCGGCGCGAACCATGCCGGCCACCACGCCGGCTTCATCGGTCGCGGGTCCCAACGTCGCAACGATCTTGGTCCTTCGCTGCGTGTCCATTCAGGCCCTTTTCGCGTTCGCGCGCGATTCAGACTTGTTTCGCGCTGCCCGCAGCGTTCGCCCGCTGCTCGAGTATCGCCACCGCCGGCAGGGTCTTGCCCTCGACGAACTCGAGGAAGGCGCCACCGCCAGTCGAAATATAGGAGATCCCGTCCTCGACACCGTACTTTTCGATGGCCGCCAGCGTGTCACCGCCGCCCGCCAGCGAGAACGCCTTGCTGCTGGCAACCGCATCGGCGATCGTCTTGGTGCCCTCGCCGAACTGATCGAACTCGAACACACCCACCGGTCCATTCCAGACGATCGTACCGGCTGACTTCAGAGTTTCGGCGAATTGCTCGGCCGTGTCGGGTCCGATGTCCAGAATCAGTTCGTCGTCTGCAACCTGATTCACGGGACGTACATCGGCATGCGCCGTGGCCGCGAATTCGCGCGCAACCACCACGTCCTGCGGTAACGGAATCTCAGCACCCCGATCCTTGGCCCGTTTCAGCAGACGGCTCGCCACTTCCAGCATCTCGTGCTCGTGCAGCGACTTGCCGACCTTGACGCCGGTCGCAGCCAGGAATGTGTTGGCGATGCCGCCACCGACGATCAGCTTGTCGACCTTGTCCAGCAGCGACTCCAGCACCGTCAGCTTGGTCGATACCTTCGATCCGGCGACGATCGCAACCATCGGACGCGCGGGCTTTGCCAGCGCCCGTTCGAGCGCGGTGAGCTCGGCAACCAAGAGCGGACCGGCACAAGCCACCGGCGCAAACCTGGCGACACCGTGAGTGCTGGCCTCGGCGCGATGCGCCGTGCCGAACGCATCCATCACGAACACATCGCACAACGCCGCCATCTGCTTCGCCAGCGCTTCGTTATCCTTCTTCTCGCCCTTGTTGAAGCGGACGTTCTCGCACAGCACCGCGTGCCCGGGTTCGACGTCCACGCCGTCCAGCCAGTCCTTGACCAGATCGACGTGCTTGCCCAGCAACTCGGACAACTTGGCCGCCACCGGCGCCAGCGACAGTTCGGGATCGAACTTGCCCTCTTCAGGCCTGCCGAGATGCGACAGGATGATCACCCGGGCGCCGGCCTCGAGCGCCAGCCTCAGAGTCGGCAGCGCGGCGCGAATACGCGCATCGCTGGTGACCACACCCTTCTGCACCGGCACGTTCAGATCCTCGCGGATCAGCACACGCTTGCCGGACAGGTCCAGATCTGCCATGCGCAAAGGCTTCATTCGGATGTGGCGCCTATTTGGCCTTTGCCCAGGCCAGTGCCGTATCGATCATACGGTTGGAGAATCCCCACTCGTTGTCGTACCAGGAGAACACTTTCACCAACGTGCCATCGATGATCTTCGTCAGCGTAGCGTCGAAGATAGAGGAGTGTGGATCGTGGTTGAAGTCGCTCGATACCAGCGGCTCCTCCGTGTACGCCAGCACGTTTTTCATCGGGCCGGCGGCTGCTTCCTGGATGGCCTTGTTTACTTCCGCCACCGTGGTCGCGCGCTTGGCATTGAAGGTCAGATCGACCACCGACACGTTGATGGTCGGTACGCGGATCGAATAGCCGTCGAGCTTGCCCTTGAGTTCAGGCAGAACCAGGCCCGTGGCAGCCGCGGCGCCGGTCTTGGTGGGAATCATCGACTGCGTCGCCGAACGCGCCCGGCGCAGATCCGTATGATAGACATCGGTCAGCACCTGGTCGTTGGTGTACGAGTGGATCGTCGTCATGATGCCGTCGACCACACCGATCTTGTCGTGCAGAACCTTGACCACCGGCACCAGACAATTCGTGGTGCAAGAGGCGTTCGAGATCACCGTGTGTGTGGACTTCAGGACGTCATGGTTGACCCCGTAGACGATGGTGGCATCGACGTCATCGCCACCTGGCGCGGAAATGATCACGCGCCTGGCGCCACCTTCCAGATGTTTGCTGGCCTTGGCCTTGGACGTGAACAGACCGGTGCATTCAAACACCGTGTCGACGCCGAGTGCGCTCCACGGCAACTTGCCGGGATCCCGTTCGGTCAGCACCTTGATGCGGTCGCCGTTGACCACCAGGCTGTCACCGTCCTGCTTGACCTCGCCCTGAAACGGGCCGTGCACCGTGTCATGGCGCGTCAAGTGAGCGTTGATCTTGGCGTCGCCCAGATCGTTGATTGCGACGATCTGCAACTGTTCCCGCTTACCACTTTCGTAGAGGGCGCGAAGAACGTTGCGCCCGATCCGACCGTACCCGTTGATTCCAACTTTCAGTGTCATTGACGCTCCAAAGCCATCGATTCGCGAATTGCCTTCAGTACATTATCCGCCGTGAACCCGAACTTTTTAAACAATTCCGGGGCCTTGCCCGACTCACCATAGTGATCGATGCCAATCACGCGGCCCGACAGGCCTACATAGCGATACCACAGACCGGTCGAACCGGCCTCGACCGCCACGCGAGCGCGCACGCGCAGCGGCAACACGGCCTCGCGGTAGGCGGCATCCTGGGCGTCGAACAGCGAGGTGCAGGGCATCGATACCACGCGCACCTTGAGCCCCTCGGCCCGGGCCTTCTGGGCGGCCTCCAGCGCCAGCTGCAGTTCGGACCCGGTGGCGATAGCGATGCAGTCCGGCGTTCCGCTGCAGTCCAGCAAAACATACCCGCCGCGGGATACGCCCTCGAGCGCTTTAGCGTCACGCTGCATCGGCGGCAAAGCCTGGCGCGTGAGCACCAGCAGCGTCGGTCCGCTCGTATGCTCGACGGCGGCCGCCCAGGCGATCGCGGTCTCGACCGCATCCGCCGGACGCCACAGGGTCAGATTCGGGATGAGCCGCAGGCTATTCAAGTGCTCGATCGGCTGATGGGTCGGCCCGTCCTCGCCCAACCCGATGGAGTCATGCGTGTAAACCAATATCGAGCGCTGGTGCATCAGCGCCGCCATGCGTATGGCATTGCGGGCGTAATCGGAGAACGTGAGGAACGTACCGCCATAGGGGATCAGGCCGCCGTGCAGCGAGAGACCGTTCATGGCCGCGGTCATGCCGAATTCGCGCACCCCGTAATGGATGTAGTTACCGGCGGCGTTCTCCGGCGTGATCGTCACCGAGTCCTTGCGCCAGGTGTTGTTGGAAGGAGTCAGATCGGCAGAGCCACCCAGCAACTCCGGTAACGCCGGACCAATCACGTTCAGCGCAGCCTGCGACGACTGCCGGGTCGCCTGCGGCGCACTGACAGCCTGCGCCGCGGATACTGCGGCTTTCGCAGCGTCGAGCCATCCCGACGGCAGCTCACCGCCCATGCGGCGCTCGAACTGCGCAGCAAGTGCCGGAAACGCTTTGCGATAGCGGCCGAAGAGCTCCTGCCAGCGCGACTGCGCTTCGCGGCCGGCCTTTTCGTGATTCCATGCCGCCCGCAGCTCGGACGGAATCTCGAAAGGGGCCGCCGTCCAGTGAAGGTTCTGCCGTGCCGCGGCGACTTCGGCAGCGCCCAATGGCTCGCCGTGCGTCGCGGCCGTGCCCTGCTTGTTCGGTGCGCCCCAGCCGATGATGGTCCGGCACGCTATCAGCGACGGCCGCTCGGATTGCGAGCGAGCGCGTTCGATTGCGGCGCCGACCGCCTCGCCGTCGAGGCCATCGACATGCTGCACGTGCCAGCCGTACGCCTCGAACCGCTTGCCGGTGTCGTCGCCAAACCAGCCGACGACCTTGCCGTCGATCGAAATTCCGTTGTCGTCGTAGAACACGATCAGCTTGCCGAGCTTCAGCGTACCCGCCAGCGACGCAACCTCGTGGGAGATGCCCTCCATCAGACAGCCGTCACCGGCGAACACATAGGTATGGTGATCGACGACCGGGTAGTCAGGACGATTGAACTGCGCCGCCAGTATCTTCTCCGCGAGCGCGAAGCCGACTCCGTTCGCGAGTCCCTGACCCAGGGGACCCGTGGTCGTCTCGATGCCGATCGACAGATCGTGTTCCGGATGTCCTGCCGTACGACTGCCGGTCTGGCGAAAATGCCTGATTTCTTCCATCGACAACGGGTAGCCCGTCAGATTCAGCAGGGCGTACAGCAATGCGGATGCGTGGCCGTTGGAGAGCACGAACCGGTCGCGGTCCCACCAGTGCGGATCGGCAGGGTTGTATTTGAGGAAGTCGCTCCAGAGCACCTGGGCGATGTCAGCCATGCCCATCGGCGCACCCGGGTGCCCGGAATTGGCCTGCTGAACCGTGTCCATCGCAAGGACACGCAGCACATTCGCAAGTTCTCGACGCGTAGGCATGGGTTTCAACGGTCCGTCGTATAGTGCATCGCGCGCGGGGCGCGCATTGTCTACCAGTTGGCTGTCATGCGGCAACGCGCATCAGCGCGATGGCCCGGGACTACCCGGACAGAACCTGCTTGCGTTACGTCAAGGTGACGCTCTTCAGGTCCCCAAATGGTGCGAGAAACAGCGCGCGAGCCCCTGTTCACGCATGCCTCCGGTCGCCGGAAGCATCGCACTCTTCTGATATACTCGCGGGCCGTTTTCGTTGATCCATATAGACACCCACTCATGAACAACGACTATCTCTTCACTTCCGAATCCGTCTCGGAAGGTCACCCGGACAAGATCGCCGATCAGATCTCCGATGCCGTGCTGGATGCCATCATCAAGGCAGACCCTACCGGACGCGTAGCGTGCGAGACGATGGTCAAGACCGGCGTCGTCATCGTAGCCGGGGAAGTGACGACCTCGGCATGGATCGACCTCGAGAAGCTCGTGCGCCAGACAGTACTGGACATCGGCTACAACCATTCCGACATGGGTTTCGATGGCGCGAGCTGCAGCGTCATCAACATCATCGGCAAGCAATCGCCCGACATCGCGATGGGTGTCGACCGCGGCAGCAAGAAGAAGCAGGGCGCCGGCGATCAGGGTCTGATGTTCGGCTTCGCGACCAATGAGACCGATGTATTGATGCCCGCCCCGATCACGCTCGCGCACCGCCTGGTCAAGCGCCAGTCCGAAGTGCGACGCCGTCGCAAGCTCGACTGGCTGCGTCCCGACGCCAAGAGCCAGGTCACGCTGCGCTACGAGAACGATCGACCGGTCGGCATCGAAGCCGTCGTGTTGTCGACGCAGCACAGCGACGATATCTCCACCTCCAAACTGCGCGAGGCGATCATGGAGGAAGTGATCAAGCCCGTTCTTCCCAAGAAGTGGCTGGATCGCAATACCCGCTACCACATCAACCCGACGGGCCGCTTCGTCATCGGCGGCCCGGTGGGCGACTGCGGACTGACTGGCCGCAAGATCATCGTCGACACCTATGGCGGCTATGCCCGCCATGGCGGCGGCGCCTTCTCCGGCAAGGATCCCTCGAAGGTCGATCGTTCCGCTGCCTATGCGGCGCGCTATGTGGCCAAGAACCTGGTGGCGGCCGGCCTTGCAGCGCGATGCGAGGTCCAGGTCTCCTACGCGATCGGTGTCGCGGAGCCAACCAGCATCATGGTGGAAGCGTTCGGTACCAGCGAGCTGTCGCGCGAAGAACTGACTGCGCTGGTGCGACGTCATTTCGATCTGACGCCTTACGGATTGCGCGAGATGCTGGATCTGGCTCGGCCGATCTACCAGAAGACCGCGGCTTACGGCCACTTTGGTCGCAAAGAGCCGGAATTCTCCTGGGAACGTACCGACAAGGCACAGATTCTGGCGGACGATGCGCGGCGACGCGGGCGCAAACGCGCCGCCTGACCTGGTTTACGTCTGACATTGCTTGTGGCGTCCTCGTCCGTCGAGGACGCCCCGAAGCCTGAGGAGCGCTGCGACAGGAGCAAGACCTGCCAGGCTCAGGACTTCGGATCTGTCAACGGCGCTCGTCAACCTTTGATAGAAGGAAGAGCTCACCATGACTGCTTCAGCCCGTCCCGTCCCTCAAGACAAATCCACCAACGACTTTCGCGTTGCCGATCTGCAGCTGGCCGCGTGGGGCCGCAAAGAGATCGCGATAGCCGAGACCGAGATGCCTGGTCTGATGGCTATTCGCGAGGAATTTGCGCCCAGCCAGCCTCTGCGCGGCGCGCGCATCGCCGGCTCGCTGCACATGACCATCCAGACTGCGGTACTCATCGAGACACTGCAGGCCCTCGGCGCCCAGGTGCGCTGGGCTTCGTGCAACATCTTCTCGACCCAGGATCATGCGGCCGCCGCCATTGCCGAGCGTGGCACCAGCGTGTTCGCGTTCAAGGGCGAGAATCTGACGGACTACTGGGAGTTCACGCACCGCATCTTCGACTGGCCGCATGACTCCTACGCCAACATGATCCTGGATGACGGCGGCGACGCCACGCTCCTGCTGCACCTCGGCACGCGCGCGGAGAAGGACATCGAGGTCCTGGCGAAACCGGCCAGCGAGGAAGAGGTCGCCCTGTTCGACAGCATTCGCGCCAAGCTCAAGAAGGATCCGAAGTGGTATTCGACCCGCCTGAGCGCCGTACGCGGCGTCTCCGAGGAGACCACCACCGGTGTCATGCGTCTCTATCAGATGGCGCAGGAAGGCACCCTCGCCTTCCCGGCCATCAACGTCAATGACTCGGTCACCAAGTCCAAGTTCGACAACCTGTACGGCTGCCGTGAGTCCCTGGTGGACGGCATCAAGCGCGCGACCGATGTGATGATCGCCGGCAAGGTGGCGCTGGTCGCCGGTTACGGCGATGTCGGCAAGGGCTGCGCGCAGGCGCTGCGGGCGCTGTCGGCGCAGGTGTGGGTAACCGAGATCGATCCGATCTGCGCCCTGCAGGCGGCGATGGAAGGTTAT
>DATBAM010000004.1:0-10080 GCA_036271535.1 Steroidobacteraceae bacterium
AACGCGGCGGTGGTGTGTTCGGACGGGAAGGAGCTACCGCCACTCCACCAACGATTTGGGTGAGTTGTCTGGTCGGGACCTTGCCTGCCGGCAGCGACGTTGAACACATACGCCGCACCGACACTCAGCAGGCCGGCTTCGACCATGGTGCCGGCCTCCCGCACGCCGTCGTGGTCGCCGATCAGGTGAGCATAGCCCCACGTACCCACGAACAGCGCGGCGGCCGGCAACGCGTCTTGAAGCGTGTGAGGGTTGTTGTGTCCGAGCGCCCCCGAATCGCCGACGAAATGATCGCGCACCCGGGTATCCTCGGCGTGCGCGGCGCCGACCGCCGCCGCGACCGCGCCGAATTCGAGCCACTGCGACTGCCTCCAATGGATAGGGGAGGTGACGTAGTCGCCTATGGTCGAGAGCGCCCTGGCGACTTGCGATACGCAGCCTGGATCGCTGTCCACGTCGCAGTTGCTGTCCTCAGGCGGCTCGCTCTGTGCCGCAGCGCCCGACGCGTCGAGCGCCAGTGCCAGTGCGAGGAATACGATCGTTGCGTATTTCAAATTGCAGGCTTCAAACGAGAGGATTCATATACTTTACACCACAAAGTATTGCCAGATTCACCGTCGGCGACCCTGGCACCCGACGTGCAGGATACAGCTTTGCGTCCGGCCAGTCGGGCGCTAGCATGTGCGTCCTCATCGTTCTGCCGGAGTGATCTGACGTGAAGCTCTATTACATGACGGGCTCGTGTTCGATGGCAACCCACATCAGCCTGACCGAGGCGGGTGTCAAATTCGACGTTGCGCGACTGGATCGCAAGAACCGCGTGTTCAGCGACGGGGTGTCCATCGATCAGGTCAATCCCAAGGGTTATGTCCCGGTCCTGAAGCTCGATAACGGCCAATTCCTGACCGAGAACATCGCCGTACTCCTGTACGTCGCCGACCTGCTCCCCGCCGCGACGCTGGCGCCCGCACCCGGTACCGCACTCGAACGCTACAGAATGATCGAGTGGTTGGCCTTCATCAGCACCGAGATTCACAAGGGCTTTTCGCCGCTGTTCCACCGGGAAGCCTCTGAGGAAATGAAAACGTTTGCAACCACGAACCTGACGAAACGCCTGGGATGGCTGGACGGTCAGATAGGCTCCAGGTCGTACCTTGCCGCCGAGCATTTCACTGTCGCCGATGCCTACCTCTTCACTGTGCTGACCTGGACGTCGGCAGTAAAAATGGACCTGGCGACGTGGCCCAACCTGCAACGATATTTCACCGCGCTGTCTAAGCGGCCTGCGGTGGTCTCGGCCATGAAGGCGGAGGGCCTGATCAAATAACGAGTGCTCGGGTCACCCTGCCGAACCCTCTTCGCGCAACCCGGTGAGGTCGGCCTCGCGCAGATCCAGTTCGCGCTCGATCCTGCGGCGGACCTCGTCCTTGAGACGGCCAGCGACGTAAAGGTCGTTGATGGCGTCGCGCTCGGCTGCTAGTAGCAGCAGCTCCACTTCGTCGGTCAGGCTTACGCGCTGACGATGCGCCTCGTCTTCGATGCTGCGGTTCTCGACCAGTTCGAGCCGGTCGGTGTAGTGGACAAGCAGACGGTCGGCTATCTCTTGCGAGATCTTGCCTTCGTCCACGAGCGAGCGGACACGTGCGATCACGATTTCGATCGCGACGATACGAGCGCGCCATTCCTCTATGCGCTGTTCGGATCTCTCCCGCCTGCCAACTTCCGTCAGCTTTAGTGCACGGATCAACATCGGCAGAGTCAATCCCTGTCCTACGAGCGTGATCAGCACGACCACGAAAGTCACCAGCAGTACCAGATTGCGATGAGGGAACGGCAGACCTCCCGTCGTCTCCAGCGGAATGGCCAGCGCCGCCGCCAGCGACACGATGCCACGCACGCCCGTGAACGCCAGTACGAACGGAAATGTCCAGGGCGGAGCGGGATCTCGGCGTGCGATCGCCGGTATCAGCCAGCGCGGTAGATACGTCGCCGGGAACATCCATGCAAATCTGGTAATGATCACGACGGCGCTGACGACGGCACCGGAGAGAACCAGTTCCCTGAGCGTGTAATTCTTGATGCCCGCGAGCATCGGGCGGGCCTGCAGGCCGGTGAGCAGGAACACCATGCCCTCGATGACGTAGATCAGAAAGCCCCAGAAGAAAATGCCCTGCAAACGCGTCGCGGCGCTTATCAATCTCAACCCGTTCCAGCTGATATAGAGACCCGCGCTGACGGTTGCGAGAACGCCCGACCCGCCCAGATGTTCAGGCGGCCAATACGCAAGGTACGGCGTCAGCACCGACAGTACGATCTCGATGCGGGGATCATCCACCCAGCGCCGAAGACGCAGCATCAGCCAGCCGACAGCGATACCCCAGGCCAGCTCGCCGCAGAGAATCAGCGCGAAAGTACCCGCTGCATGGCCGAATGAGAACATGCCGCCACTGACCGCGGCGACTGCGAATCGATAGAGGATCAGAGCGGATGCGTCATTCGCCAGTCCTTCACCTTCGAGGATGACGACAATGCGCCGGGGGAGATTCAGGCGTCGTGCGATGGCGAGCGGAGCGACCGCATCGGGAGGCGAGACGATTGCTCCCAGTACAAAGCCCACCTCGAGCGGCAGTCGCAGCAGCCAATGACTGGCGAACGCGACCGCTACGGTCGTCACCAGTACGCAGCCGATCGCCAGCAGGCTGATCGGACGCAGATTGAATTTGAATTCGCGCCAGCTCATCGCCACCGCCGATGAGTAGATGATCGGCGGCAGCACCAGCAGCAGAAGCACGTCGGGCGCCAGCTGCACCGTCGGCAGGCCGGGCAGCAGTGCCAATACCACGCCGACGATCACCAGCAGGATGGCCGAGGGAACGCCCAGTCGCCGCGCCAGAACGGCGACTACGGTGATAACCACCAGGAGCGATACGACCAGTTGAATCTGGGCAATCATGATTGTGCTTATATTGCCGAGGTGGGGCGAGGAAGGGTATGTTGAAATTATCGCCGATGCGATGATCGGCGCTGCTGGGGGTGTGTCTTGGGCGATTTCGACGAAGTCTTCGATTTCGTGGTCGCAGGTTCCGGTGGTGGTTCGATGTGCGCGGCACTCGTGATGCGCACCACCGGCAAGAGCGCACTCATCCTGGAGAAAACCGAGTTCCTTGGGGGAACCACGGCGCGATCCGGCGGCGTCATGTGGATCCCGAACAACCGCTTCATGGAACGCGATGGCGTCGAGGACAGCGCGGAACAGGCTGCCAGGTATCTGGACGGCCTCGCCGCGTCGGCCGCCCCTGCGGCGGGCAATACGCCAGAGCGTCGTGCAGCGTATCTGCGCGAGGCGCCGCGCATGCTCGACTTCCTGGTCGGGCAAGGTATTCGATTGCGGCGTGTCTCGGAGTACCCGGACTACTACGACGAACGCCCTGGCGGTTCGGTGCCAGGTCGTGCCGTCGTTACGGAGTTGTTCGATGTGAACGAACTGGGTGAGTGGAAGGAGAGACTGCGGCCGAGTTTCATCGTCGCCCCCACGAGCCTCATGCCAGGCCTGCTGCAGAAACCGATGCAACGGGCCGGGATGCCGTATCTTGCGGCCGCGCTGGATGAAATGATGGATCTGACGGCCATTTCGCAGTCCTGGCGACTCAAGCTGCTCGGCGCCAGGATCGTCCTGCGGACTGTCGCAGCGCGCCTTCGGGGCAAGCGATATGTCGCAGGTGGCGCCTCGCTGCAGGGTCGGATGTTGCAGGCGGCCGTACGCGCCGGCGTCGAGTTGCGCACGCAATCGGGCGTGAGCGAGCTGCTTGTCGAGGGCGGCACGGTCCGAGGGGTCGTAACGATTCGTGACGGCCGGCCGTGGCGTGTCGGGGCACGCCTGGGTGTCCTCGTCAATGCCGGCGGCTTTGCGCGTAACCAGGCAATGCGCGATCGCTATCAGGGCGGCCTGCCTGCCAGTTGGAGCATGGCTGCACCCGGCGACACGGGCGAGATGATTCAGGAGATGATGCGTCACGGGGCCGCCATCGCTCAGATGGAAGAGCGTGTCGGTCATCAGATCGTGTTGCCGCCGGGCGCCGAAGCGAGTGAGTCCAAACCCGGCGTGCAGGGACTGACCGCTGCGCCTCACGCCATCCTCGTTGACCAGAGCGGCGTTCGCTATATGAACGAGGGCGGCTCCTACATGGCGTACTGTCAGGGCATGCTCGAGCGTCACAAGAGTGTGCCGGCCATTCCCAGCTGGGCGGTGTTTGATCACGAGCACGTGCGCAAGTACATGCTGGCGGGCACGATGCCTGGAACCCAGAAACCTCAGCATTGGTACGACAGCGGATTTCTGAAGCGTGCCGCTTCACTGGGCGAACTGGCGCGCGCATGTGGATTGTCGCCAGGCGCCCTCGAGAAGACGGTGCAGCGCTTCAACGGTTTCGTCGAGCGCAATCGAGATGAAGACTTTCATCGTGGCGAGCGCGCCTACGATCGCTGGCTTGGCGATCCGTTCAATCGCCCGTCGCAAAGTCTGGGCTCCATTTCGAAGCCACCGTACTATGCGATAGCCGTGGTACCGGGCGACGTCGGTACCTACGGCGGCGTCGTGTGCGATCAGTATGCGCGAGTGCTGCGGGAAGATGGCTCGGTGATTGACGGGCTCTATGCCACCGGTGTCTCGACGGCATCCGTCATGGGCCGAACTTACCCCGGTGCCGGCAGCAGTGTCGGCCCATCGTTCGCATTTGGCTACATCGCTGCGAGGCACGCTGCGCACCTCGACCAGCGGTAGATCGAAACGCACCGTTGGCAGCGCGTTGCAGCGCGCCCTGACGTTGCATCGCGGCGACAGGATCTTACGTATCGGGCACCGATCAGGGCATGCGCACCGTTACGTATTCGGTTATACAATGTCGATACTTGACCAACCGATGTAAATGTCGACAGTCAACTCACTCTCCGGTGGACATCGCACGACCGTCGTTCTGATCGATGACGACGAACTGCTGGCTTCGGCCCTGGCCAGCGTCCTGCGAGCTGCGCACTTCAATGTTCGCTCCTATGATCAGGCTCAGAGCTATCTCGACGCCTACGAACCGTCAGAGCCCGGATGTGTGGTCAGTGACATCCGTATGCCAGGCATGGATGGGTTGTCGCTGCAGGCGCATCTGAACAAACGCGGCGCGATCAATCCCCTCATCTTCATCACCAGTCATGCCGATGTAACGATGGCAGTCCACGCAATGCGTGAGGGCGCTTTCGACTTCCTGGAGAAGCCGGTCGACGATCAGCGGCTCATCGGCAGCGTGCAACGTGCCCTGGAAGTTGATCAGACCAATCGCTCCAGGCTCGCCGTGGTCGAGGATATCTCTCGACGCTTCGACGCGCTGACCAGGCGCGAGCGGGAAGTATTGAATCTGATGGCGGATGGCAAGCCCAATAAGCTGATCGCCGCCGAGCTGAACATTGCGGAACGTACGGTCGAATATCATCGAGCCAGCCTGATGGAGAAAACGGATGCGCCTTCGCTGGCGCATCTGCTGCGCATGAAGCTGGAACTCGAACGACATCGCTGATCCGGTCACCCCAGCTGGCCGGCGGCTTGCTGAGTGGTCGGATGTCGAAGGACCCGCAGGATCGTCTCGACTATATTTTGCTCCGATACGCGGGTCTTGACCAGAATTGCCGCCGCATCCAGGCATGCATCCGCAGGTGGCGCTTCGGCACACAGCAAGACGACAGGTGGAGCGGGGCCATCCAATGTGTGCACGTGCTCCAGCAACTGTAGACCGGAGCCGTCCGGCAATCCAATTTCGAGCAGGATCAGGTCGTAGCGCTGCGACTTCAGCAACCGCAGCGCCTGCTGCAGACTTGTCGCCAGACTGAGATCCGCATCGGACTGCATTGCCGCGCCAATTACCCGGTGAAGATCCGCGTCGTCTTCGACGTGCAGGACGCGAGGCCGTACGCCGGTTACCGGTGCAGTCACGAGCGGAATCGGCGCGGGATCGACAGCGTCAGTCAGGGGAAACTCGATCCAGAATGTCGTGCCTTCCCCAACCTTCGAATCGAATCCGATCGAGCCACGCATCTGCTGGACGATCTGTTTGGCGATATGCAAGCCCAGGCCGGTGCCGTTGACCTGTCGCGACGAGGATGTGTCGGCCTGAGAGAACCTTTCGAACACACGATCGCGAAATGAATCTGGAATTCCTGTCCCCCGATCGATGACGCTCAGCCGCACATGTTCTGCCGCGCGTACTGCAGTCACCAGTACAGCGCCGCCAGTGGGCGAGAATTTCACCGCATTGGACAGCAGATTGGCCAGGACCTGGATCATTCTTTCTTCGTCGACGTAGATGCAAAGCTGCGCCTCGATCGGATCGACGACCAGGCACACGTCGAAGCGCTGCGCGTAGGCCTCGGTAGCCTGCAGTGCGCGGTGTACCAGCTGCTCGACGAGGTGCGGCTGCATGTCGAAGCGCATATGGCCTGATGCCATCTTGTCTATATCGAGTATGTCGTTGATCAGCAGGATCAGGCGCTCGCAGTTTTTTTGTGCGATCTCGAGCAGACTCTTGACCCGTGCAGGCAGGTCCTGACTCATCGCACCGAGAATGAGTCCGAGCGATCCACGTATGGAGGTCAACGGCGTCCGCAGCTCGTGGCTGACGACCGATACGAACTCGGCCTTCATGCGCTCTACCTCTTTACGTTCGCTGATATCGCGCACCACGCCGACGAAGCGCTTGCGTCCAGCCAGCACATAGACCGATATGCCCAGTTCCATCGGAAATTGCGTGCCGTCTCGTCGTCTTGCAACCACTTCTCTGCGGACGCCGATGACGCGCGCCTCGCCGCTACGCAGATATCGCTTCACGTGCTCATCGTGCAGTGCCGACGGTGCTTCCGGCATGAGCATCCGGACGTTGCGCCC
Organism: Steroidobacteraceae bacterium; assembly: GCA_036271535.1. GTDB lineage: Bacteria > Pseudomonadota > Gammaproteobacteria > Steroidobacterales > Steroidobacteraceae > FEN-1191. Next base: position 6,926 of record DATBAM010000004.1, read on the forward strand.
GAGAACTTCCTCTGCCTGGTAGCCGAAGATGCGCTCCGCAACCGGTGTGAAGCGCCTGACGAGAGCGTCCTCGTCGATGACGATCAGACCGTCGACCATGGTCGCCAGCACTGCGTCCAGTTCCTGCGCCGTATCGAGCAGGCGCTGGTCCATCTCGCGACGTGCGCTCTCGTCATGGGAGATCTTGGCGAAACCCATGATCGCGCCCTGTGCGTCCCGAATGGGCTCGAGCAGTACGCTGGCCCAGAATCTGGAGCCGTCTTTCCTGACCCGCCAGCCCTCGCTGACGTATTTTCCATAGCGCGCAGCCTCGCGCAGCGCATGTTCGGGCAGGCCGGCATCCCGATCCGATTGCGCGAAGAATATCGAGTAGTGCTGGCCGAGTACTTCGGCTTCCGTGTATTGCTTAAGGTTACGCGCACCTGCATTCCAGCTGGTGATACGGCCGTCGGGATCCAGCCAGTAAATGGCATAGTTGGCGACACCATCGATCAGCATGCGATAACGCTGCTCGCTCAGTCGCAGCTTTTCCTCGGCCTGTTGCTGAGACAGCTTCGCCGCGCGGTGCACTGTGATGTCTTCGGATACGCCCAGATAACCGGTCAGATCCTCATCGGCGTTACGCAGGCGGGTCGCCGTCATATGAACCGGGAACGATGTGCCATCGGAGCGGATATAGGTGCATTCGCTCGATTCGTAACCCTGTTCCCGGCCTTTGGTGAAGAACACGGCCGGGGTCGCATCGACCGGTCGGCCAAGCTCCTTGCTGAGTGCGTTCGCCCGCTCCTGTACCTCCCTCGGGTCATGCCATAGTGAGGTTGTCTTCTTGCCGATGACTTCCGCCGCCTGGTAGCCGAGCGCTCGTTCGGCCGCGCGATTGAAGACCCGGACGACCCCGCTAACGTCCGTTGCAATGATGAGATCCGCGGTGCTCGACATGATCGCATCGTTGAACTTGTTGGCGTCGGCCAGTCGCCGCGCCCGCAGCCGCATCTCCAGCGCTGCCCGCAATGCCCCCGCCAGCAACAATGCGATGAGTATTCCAAGCGCGAGTACCACCTGCGGCAGCGACGAGCGGTAGCGGGCCACCATCGCTCGCGTCGGGACCAGCCTCAGCGTCCAGGAGCGGTCGTAAACGGCGATCGTGGCGCTTTGCGCATAGGCCGTCTGCGCTGCATCGGTTCCCGCTTCGGAGCGGAAGATGACACCGTGAGCGCCGATCACCGTCGACGTAAAGCCATCGGCCGCCGGCCATATCGCCGATCCCAGGAATTCATGAGTATCGAAAATAGCGGCAAGAGTGCCATTTGCGCGTCCGCGAACGGTCAACGGAACGAAGGCTACGAATGCCTTGTATCCGGCCACCAGATCGCTCGCCGGCGTCACGGCGATCCCTCCTTGCGCCGGTGCACGCTGGAGGGCCGCGGCGCCTTCATCCGTGAGGAGCGCGGCGAGCGACCGCGCTTCACCCGCTGCGACGGCGGGCTCGATCCAGCGCACCTGCCCGGTATCGTCGATCCAGGCGACCGCGCGCAGTCCCCGGAAGTCGGCGAGATATCTCGACACGTCCTCTCGCCACGCGCTCTGCGCCGTGCCGCCGGCGGTCTCCCAGCGCTGGCCCATTCTGCGTATTGCACTCACTTTGCTGCGCGACTCCGATGCCAGTAGAAGACTGGCTGTGTCGGCGCGCTCCGCGACGATTCGCTTGATGTCCGAATCCTGCGACCGGGTCAGCACATGATTCAGATAGAACGCCGAAGCGGCAACGATTGCAAAGGCGGTCACCGGTAGGAGCGCGTATTTGGATACGTTCTTCATGACACCGGCGCAGTCTACCCTGAGCCATGAGCGCCACTGCGCCAGGTGGGTTGTGAACCTTTGTGAATCTCAGCCAAATGATGCATTGCGATAAAGCAAACCCGTGTCTTGGAATTGCGGTGCGAGGCACGTTCTGCATCCATTTCATTGGTCAATAATTTGATCTTCTGCGGGAGCATGCTGTCCCGCTTCAGGAGACAGATTTGGTATGGCGTCAGATTCAGGCATAGATACCGGCCCGATCACGAGGCGGCTACGCGCTCTGAAGGCGCAGACACAGATGAGCATCATGCTGGTGGACGACGACGAACTCGAGCGGACGCTGCTGAGTGATCGACTGGAGAGCCGGGGCTTCGAGGTGACGCAAGCGAATGACGGCGCCGCGGCTTTGTCGCTGCTGGACCGGCAGCGTACGCCGGTCCTGCTGGCGGACTGGATGATGCCGATGATGAGCGGAATCGAGCTTACCGAGCAGCTGCGGGCACGCGGCGAAATGGATACTTACGTCATCATGCTCACTTCGCGCGACAGCGATATCGATCTGGAGCGCGGTTATCTGGCCGGCGTCGATGACTATCTGACGAAGAAAGTCAGGGAAAGCGAGCTTCTTGCCCGTGTCCACGCCGCGTTCCATACCTTCGCGCTTCGCTGCGAGCTGCGACAGACGCGTGCCGCATTGGCGGCCGCTACGTCGGCCCTGACCGACAAGGTAGAGTAGCGCGTGCACGCCATCGTCGAGGGTAAGCGTCCGTTGCAGTCCATTCTGTACGTAGACGACGAGCCCGATATTCGGGAGATCGTGCAGATGGCGCTCACGCTGGAAGGCGATCTGACCGTGCACACCGCCGAATCGGGGATGGATGCCCTACGCCTGATTCCGAAACTCAAGCCGGATCTCGTGCTTCTCGATGCCATGATGCCGCAGCTCGATGGGACGGGAACGCTGAAACAGATCCGCGCCAGCAAACCGACGGCGAGTACGCCGGTTATATTCGTTACCGCCAAGGCCATGCCTCAGGAGGTCGAGCGTTTCGTCGGCATGGGGGCCGCCGGCGTCATTGCGAAGCCGTTCGATCCGATGAAACTGCGTGAGCAGGTATTGGCGATGTGGGAGTCGTTGCAAGATGTCTGATCGTATGCTGCGGGAAGATGCGTTGCGCCGCAGGATGGAGGAACTGGCCGCTCAGTTCCTGACGAGAACGGAAGGCGAAGTGGTCGGCATCCGGTCGATGGTCGATGGCGGGAATACCGACCACGTGGCGCTCGAGCCCCTGATCATGCTGGCACACAAGATCTGCGGTACTGCATCCACCTTTCAATTCGAAGCCATCAGTTCG
>DATBAM010000005.1:0-1750 GCA_036271535.1 Steroidobacteraceae bacterium
CCGGCTCAACCGGCTGGCGGCCGAGGTCAGCGCCGCATTGTCCAGCGAATATCGCGAGCGCTACGGGCTCGACATTCCGGAATGGCGGGTGCTGGCGACACTCGGCTTCCGCAACGAAGCGTGCAGCGCGCAATATATCGCGCATTGCACCCGTACCCATAAATCCACCATCAGCCGCGCCGTCACCACGCTGATGGACCGGCAGCTGATCGAGCGCGTCGAGAACGAGGACGATCGACGCGAATACCGCCTGCGCATGACCCGCAAGGGCAGCGCGCTCTATGAAGAGCTGATCCCTCGACTGCTGCGCAGGGAAGACGACATCCTGTCCTGCCTGTCGCCGCGCGAGCAGAGGGATTTCGCGGCGATGCTAAGCAAGATCGAGCAGAGCCTCGATCTCGTGCAGACTGCGCATGAAGCGCAGGCCAAGCAAGCTTATTGAGTCCCTCCTCGTCATTCCAAGCTCAGCCCTGCGGGCTGCCCCGGAATGACGACGTCTCCTAACTCCGGTCGATATGCTTCGCGATCACGGGAAAATACGCGCCGCCTGAACCGGCATCGATCGCTTCCTGCAGGATTTCCCCGATCAGTTCAGCGCCGCGAATCCGGATGCCGGCATCCTCAGCCAATTCAAGCGCATAAGACAGATCCTTCAGCGCATATTCGGTCGAGAACGCCCGCTCGGGAAAATTCCCCGGCACGATCGCCTTCATGCCGTGATTGCGCAGCGCGAAGCTGTCGGCCGAGCCTTTCGACAGGGTATCGAGCAGCAGCTTCGGATCGACGCCGTTGCGCTTCGCCACCGCGACGGCCTCGGACAATGCGTTGACCGTCTCGAACAGCACCATGTTGTTGAGGATCTTCGTTACCTGACCCGCACCGGTGCCGCCGCACAACGTGACGTCGGTCGCAAAGCAGCGGATCAAAGGTTCGATTTTGGCATATAATTCCGACGTGGCGCCGACCATGACGCTGAGCGTGCCGTCCTGCGCCGCCTGCCTGGTGCGCGCAATCGGCGCATCGGCCCATGACGCGCCCTTCCCCTGCAACTGTTTTGCAAAATCGCGGGTCTGGTCGACCGACGAGGTTCCGAGATCGACGACAATCTGGCCCTTGCGGCTGTTCTTCAGGATACCGTCGCCTTCGAACACGGCGCGCGCGTGCTTTGCGCTTGGCAGGCATAGGAACACGATGTCGCCCTTGCTCGCGACTTCCGCGACCGAACCCGCGATCACCGCCCCCTCGGTTCGCAACCGTGCCAGCGGCTCGGGCGCAAGGTCAAAGGCGATCACGACCGCGCCTGTCTTCCTCACAAGATTGCGGCAGATCGGCTCGCCCATCACGCCCAGGCCAATGAAGCCAATCGCTTTATAATCAGGCATCGGCGCGCTCGCTCGGCTATTACTTCGCGAACGAACGCGAGGGCTTCAGGTGCAGCGCGAACGCGTCAGTCCCGGCGCCGGCGCTCGGATAGATCTCGCTCACGATCGGATCGTGACCGGGAATGAAACGATCGGGATGACCGGCCAGACGTTCCACGATTTCCCAGCCCTGCGCCATGTCGCCGACGTTGTAGACGATTGGAAACGGGCTGCGCTTGTGCAGATTACCGTAATAATGCGCGGCATCCGACGCCAGCACCACCGGACCGCGCGCGGTCTCGACCTTCACGACCTGGAGGCCGTCGGAATGGCCGCCGACCCGATGCACGGTCACGCCCGGCGCGATTTCTCCTTCGCCGGAATGGAAG
>DATBAM010000006.1:0-2783 GCA_036271535.1 Steroidobacteraceae bacterium
GCGTCTACGTGCGGCGGGAGGTGATGACGCAGCGGCCGGTGGCCGACGGTTACGTCGTGACGGACGGCATTGATGCCGGCGAGCATGTCGTCACGTCCGCCGCTGGCCTGCTGTTGGCACGCGAGATGAACCCCGGCACGGAGGCGGATTAGCCGATGCGGGCGCTCATCGGATTGTGCGTCCGCCGCTATGGGGCGGTCAGTGCGTTGACCGCGCTGGCCCTGGTGTTGGGCTGCTGGGGCGCGCTGCACGCGCCGCTCGACGTATTTCCGGACTTCGTCCCTTCAGAAGTGGACATCCAGACCGAGGCGCCCGGGTTCTCGACGCAGCAGGTCGAGGAACTGGTCACCAAGCAGGTTGAGAATGCGGTCAACGGCGCCTCGGGACTTGCCACCATGCGCTCCGAGTCCATACCGGGGCTTTCGAACGTCACCATCACGTTCAACGACGGAATCGATCTGCATATCGCCCGCCAGGGCATTTCGGAGCGTCTGTCGGAGTTGGGCAGCAGTCTGCCTGCAGGGGTGGGTGTGCCGAAACTGTCGCCCCTGGTGTCCAGCACCATGGATCTGATCAAGATCGGCCTGGTCTCCGACAAGATCGACGGCTACGCCCTGCGCGATGCCGCAGATTGGGTGATCAAGCCGCGCCTGCTGGCCGTCCCCGGTGTCGCCCATGTCATCATCTTCGGCGGTGATGTCCGCCAGATCCAGATTCAGCCGGACATGCAACGCCTGACGAGTTTCGGTGTCACGCTCACTGACGTGGCTGACGCCGCACGGGCCGCGTTGCCGTTGCGGGGCGCGGGCTTCATCGATATCACCAACCAGCGCGTGCTGATGCAGTCGCCGATCCCCGCGCCCGACACGGTCGCTTTGGGCAAAGCGGTTGTCACCGTACGCAACGGCGTGCCGATCCGGCTGAGCGACGTCGCGCTCGTCAAAGTGGCTCCTGCGCTGCGTTCCGGCGATGCGCTGATCATGGGAAAACCGGGCGTGCTGCTGTCTCTGGCCAGCCAGTACGGCGCCAACACGCAGACGACGACACTCGCCGTCGAGGCGGCCTTGGCCACGCTGCGGCCGGCGCTGATCGCCCAGGGCATCACCGTGTACTCGGGCATCCAGCGCCCCGCGAATTTCATTGAGCGCGCGCTCGGGAATCTCAGGCAATCGCTGCTCATCGCAGGCCTGCTCATTTTCGTGGTGCTGTACCTGTTCCTGCGCGATATTCGCGCCGCGTTGATCGCCTTTACGGCGATTCCACTGTCGCTGCTCGCGGCGATCGCGGTGCTCGATCGCATGGGTCTCACGCTCAACACCATGACGCTGGGTGGCTTCGCGGTAGCGCTCGGCGTGCTGGTGGACGACGCCATCATCGGCATCGAGAACATCATGCGCCGGCTGCGCGAAAACCAGCTGTTGCCGCAACCGCACGCCCGGCTGGACGTCATCCGCGATGCCTCGCTGGAAGTGCGCGGACCGGTGATCTATGCGACCGCAGTCGTCGTTGCCGTGTTCCTGCCGGAAATATTCACCTCGAGCGTACAGGGTCATTTCGTCGGACCGCTGGCACTCGCGTTCACCTTTGCCGTGGTCGCATCACTGCTGGTTGCGGTGACCGCGACGCCGGCGCTTTGCGCGTTGCTGCTGCCACGGCAGAACGAGCGCAGCGAATCGCGCTGGTTGCTGCGGCTCAAGGCCTGGCAGGCCCGGGCCGTCCACTTGGTCTCGGCGCACTTCAAGGTGGTGATCGCCGGGCTGGTGGTCTGCGTGCTCGCGGCAGCTGCGGTCCTGCCGTTCCTCGGCGGGACCTTCATGCCTGACTTCCGGGAAGGTCACTTCGTGATTCAGGCATCCAGTTCGATTCCCGGCACGTCCCTGGAACAGATGCTCGCCGTGGGCAAACGGATGAGCGCTGAGATCCTCGCGCTGCCTTATGTGGCGATGGTCTCGCAGCAGGTGGGGCGAGCCGAACTGGGTGAAGATACCTGGGGGCCGCACCGCAGTGAGTTTCATGTCGAACTCAAGCCCGATGCCGCTGTCGACCAGAGCGCGGCGCAGGATGCGCTGCGTGGCATCGTCGCCCACTATCCGGGCCTGCAGAGCGAGGTGGTGACCTTTCTCGGCGACCGGATCAGCGAAAGCCTGAGCGGCGAGACCGCGCAGGTGGCGATCAAGGTGTTTGGTGATGACCTGGATGCCCTGGATGCCAGCGGTGACAGGATGATGGCAGTGCTGGCCAAGATTCCCGGTATCGTTGATCTACAGTTCAAGCGCCAGAGTGGCAGCCCCACCATCGCGATCCAGCTGCGTCCGGATGCGCTCCTGGCGAGCGGTCTGAAGGCACAGGACGTACTCGACACGATCGAGGCGGCTTATACCGGTGCGACCGTCGGGCAGACCTTCAGTGGCACACGGACTGTCGACGCCGTGGTGCTGCTGCCGGATTCGCTGCGGCACCGCCCGACGGAACTTGCACAGCTGATGATCAGCGGCCCGCTGGGGCCGGTCCGTTTGTCGCAGGTCGCCACGCTGCTGCTCACGCAGGATCGGTACAGTATCGAGCACGATGGCGGTCAGCGCCGCATCAGTGTGACGTTCAACGTGAATGGGGCATCGGTGCAGAGCGTCGTGCAGCAGGCCACGCAGGCGATTGCCACACAGGTCGCCCTTCCCAAGGGGGTCTATCTGGAATACACCGGTGCAGCGGAGGCCGAGAACCAGACGCGCAATGAACTGATGCTGTATTCGGCGCTGGCCCTGGCGCTCATCGTCATGATCCTC
>DATBAM010000007.1:0-30299 GCA_036271535.1 Steroidobacteraceae bacterium
GCTTCTGCTTCTCGCCTCAATTTTTCAAACAGGGCGAGCAGCGCGTCATGCCTGTTCGCTTCTTCGTAGACCCGCAGCTACCGGGCTACATCGACCATGTCACGCTCGCCTACACTTTTTATGATGTGCCGCAGGGCGCCGGCGATCGAAAGCCGCCCGTCAGCACTGCCTCCAAGGGATAACGATAGGGACCACGACCGATGTCAGATACGACGCACGCGCCCGGCGAAACCAACAAATATTACGTTCCACACGGCAGCCCATGGCCGATCCTCGGATCCGTGGCGTTGTTCACGCTCATGCTGGGCGCCTCCTCATTCCTGAATGACTGGGCCGGCTCCTGGGCATTCATCCCCGGCGCGCTGTTGCTGGTGACGATGTTCTTCTGCTGGTTCGGGACCGTCATCGGCGAGAACCAGCAGGGGATCTACAACCTGCAGGTCGACAAGTCGTTCCGCATGGGAATGATGTGGTTCATTTTCTCCGAGGTCATGTTCTTCATCGCCTTCTTCGGCGCGCTGTTCTATGCGCGGCGGCTATCGGTGCCGTGGGTCGGCGGCGAGGGCACGAAGCTGGTTAACAAGCTGTTCCTTTGGAAGGACTTCAATCCAGGCTGGCCGACCAACGGTCCGGGACACATCGGCGGCCATGCCGACGGCACCTTCGAGGTGGTTCCCGCCTTCGGTCTGCCGGCCATCAACACCGCGATCCTGCTCACCAGCAGCCTGACGGTGACCATCGCGCACCATGCACTGCGGCAGGGGCACCGGGGGGCGCTGAAATTCTGGCTCGCGCTGACCTTCCTGCTGGGCTTCTCGTTCGTCAGCCTGCAGGTGCATGAGTATGGCGAAGCCTACAAGGAGCTCGGGTTGCGGTTGTCGACCGGTATCTACGGCTCGACGTTCTTCATGCTGACCGGCTTTCACGGTCTGCACGTGACCATCGGCGCGATCATGCTGACGATCATCTGGTTTCGCGTCCTCAAGGGTCACTTCACGCCGAACAAGCATTTCGCCTTCGAAGCTGTCGCCTGGTACTGGCACTTCGTCGACGTGGTCTGGCTGGGCCTGTTCGTGTTCGTGTACTGGGTCTAGACGCAAGCATCGCTCAAGCGATAAGGAACCCGCCGTCGGCTGCAAGGCTGGCGGCGGGTTTTTCTTTTTCTCGCCGCCGTGAAGCGCCCGTTCAGCAACGAATCAGCAAAATGACTACCGGACTCGCGGTAGACGCCTACGTCAACCGTGGCCTGTGATAAGGCGTTGTATCGGTTTCGATTTATGGCGGTTTCGATGGGAGGCGCGATGAAAACTGGCAAATACAGATGGTTTTTGAGCGGACTGGGCGTTGCGGCTGCCGCCAGCCTGGCGAGCTGCGGGGGCGGCGACAACTGCGAGAGCTGCTATGTCGGTTCGGGATCCGGTGGCTCAGGGTCGGGCACCAGCTACGCCAGTGACGTTTCCTATGGCCTCGTCGTCGGAGACTTTGGCGGCAACGCGCTCGGCAGTTCGGTCATCGAAACCAGCGCGCTCGACGGCCGCGCACCGAACGCGGGACAGCTGAACGTCTATCTGGCCACGGGTCCCAGTACCTATGCCGCGCCCACGGCCGTTGCCACGGGCAATCAGCCGCTTTATCTGGCCTCCGCGGACTTCGACCGCAACGGCCTGCCGGACGTCGTTTCCGCCAATTCGCAGGACGGCGAGCTGGAAGTGTTCCTCAATGGCTCCGGTGGCACGCCGGGTATTTTTGCCGCGCCGATCGTGCTCGACTCGCCCGGGGCATCGCAGCTCGCGGTCGCCGACATGAATGGCGACGGGTTGCCCGATATCGTCTCGGCCGACTTCAACGTCTCGCTGTTCGAACAGACCACACCGGGCGTATTCGCGAACCCGATCTCCCTCTACAGCGGCGGCGCCAACTGGGTTGCGGTGGGCGATTTGGATCACGACGGCATTCCCGACGTCGCCCTGGTGGACGGCGCTGGGGTGCATCTGGTCTTTCACACGGGGGCAGCAGGGGTGAACACCTATTCGGCTGCGACACTGATCTATCAGGAGAGCAGCGATGTCGCCGCCGTTGGCGCCAATGTCGTCGCGATCGCCGATGTGAATGGCGATGGCTACGATGATCTGATCATTACCGACCCTGGTCCGGCCGGTAAAAACACACCTTTCGTATCGATAATGCTGCAGAACCCTGCCAGCCCGGGCAGTTTTGCGGCCCCCGTACCCTATGCGACCGCGCCGGGGAGTCAGGCCTATTCGATCCTGGTACAGGACATCGACGGCGACGGCCTGCCGGACATCATCATCGGCGGCAGCACGGCGGTATCGGTGCTGGTCAATCAACCGGGCGCCGCCGGCACGTTCTACGCGGCGGACAACTACGCGGCGAGCGACACTTTCCAGATCGCCATCGCCGACGTAAACGGCGACGGCCTGCCGGATATCGTGACCACGACGGGGGTGTCGCACACCCTCAGCAACGGCGCCTACCAGAACGAGCCCGGCGTGCTGCTGCAGAACCCGTCGAACGTCGGGTTCTTCACGGCGCTTCAGGATCTGCCATGATGCGGCTCCATGATGGACCAGCGCAGCAATACCAAGATCTCCGAAGCGACGATGGCGGTGTTTCTCGACCTCGAGAACATCGCCCTCGGCGCTCGTGACGCCAATTACCCCAGCTTCGATGTGCAAAAGGTGCTCGAGCGCCTGCTGCTGAAGGGCCACATCGTCGTCAAGAAAGCGTATTGCGATTTCGAGCGATACAAGGAATTCAAACGCGGCCTGCATGAGGCCGCCTTCGAACTGATCGAGATTCCGCATGTGCGGCAATCGGGGAAGAATTCCGCGGACATCCGCATGGTCGTCGATGCCCTCGACCTGTGCTACACCAAGCAGCATGTCGACAGCTTCGTCATCCTCAGCGGCGACTCCGATTTCTCGCCGCTGGTCAGCAAGCTGCGCGAGAACGACAAGACCGTGATCGGAGTCGGCGTCAAGAATTCGACCTCCGACCTGTTCATCAACAACTGCGACGAATTCATCTACTACGACGACCTGGTGCGCAAGGAGCGCAGCCGTCCGCCGCGACGCTCGGCTACCACCCCTGCCGCGGGCGCGACGGCCGGTAGCTCGGGTGCCGGCTCGTCTGGCGGCAGCAGCGGAGCAGGCGCCAGCGGCATCGGCGGCGCCGGCACGAGCGGCGGCAACAATGCCGGTGCACCCGGAGCCGGCACACCCGGGACCGGTGCAGCTGCCGGTCCTGAACCGCGAACGCTGGATCTGAACGATGCACTCGACCTGGTGATCGAAACCCTGGAAGCGATCGCCGAAGAGCGCGGTGGTGACGCGATCTGGGGTTCGATGATCAAGCAGGCCATCAAGCGCCGTCATCCCGGATTCAATGAGCGCGCCCATGGATTTCGCTCGTTCAACGATCTGTTGCTCGAATTGCAGAAACGCGGCTTCCTGCAACTGGAAGCCGACGACCGTTCGGGTGGCTACACCGTGAGCATCCCGGCTCGACGATAGACGATAGGAGTGTCGACCCATGCGCTGGCAGGGAAATCGCGAGAGTGACAACGTCGAAGATCGTCGCGGCGAGAGCGGCGGCGGGGGTGGGGGCGGTTTTGGCGGCCTGCCGTTCGGCGGCTTTCACCTGGGCATCGGCGGCATCGTACTGGTGCTGCTCGGCAGCTGGATATTCCACGTCAACCCACTGACGGTCCTCAGTCTGCTCAGCGGCGGCGGTGCTCCGCAAACCGCGCAGGTGGCTCCCGATCAGCCAGCGCAGGCGCCGCCGGCCAACGACGAGATGGCCAATTTCGTCCGCACGGTACTGGCCAGCACCGAGGACGTCTGGACCGGAATGTTCCAGCAGATGGGAAAGAGCTACCCGGCGCCGAAGCTGGTGCTCTACACGAGTGAATATCCGACCGGCTGCGGCGACGGACAGGCCGCGATGGGCCCGTTCTACTGCCCGCAGGACCATAAGGTCTATATCGACCTCGATTTCTACAACATGCTGCGCACCCAGCTCGGCTCTCCGGGTAACGCCGCGCAGGCCTACGTGATCGCGCACGAGGTGGGGCACCATGTGCAGACCCTGCTCGGACTGACGGATAAGGTCGATGCGCTGCGCGCACGCGAGAGTAAAGCGCAGGCCAACGGCACGTCGGTCAAGGTCGAGCTGCAGGCCGACTGCTATGCAGGGGTCTGGGCCAATCATTCGCAGGAACAGAAGCACTGGTTCGAGGACAACGACATTCCCGGCATCCTCAACGCGGCCTCGCACATCGGCGACGATGCGCTGGAGAAGTCGCAGGGGCAGCGGGTGATGCCGGAGAACTTCACGCATGGCACCAGCGCGCAACGGGTCGACTGGTTCAAGCGCGGTAACGCGAACGGCCGCATCGAGGACTGCGACACCTTCGGTGCGTCGAACCTATAAGCATCGAACCGTTGGACCGCGGGCGCACAGGCGTCGCCTGAGCGCCGCTTCATGTGCCTGATCCTGGCTGCGTGGCACGCCCATCCGGACTACCCGCTGGTCATCGCGGCGAACCGCGACGAATATCACGTGCGACAGGCGGCACCTGCGACCTGGTGGGACGATCCGCCGATGCTCGCAGGGCGCGATCTGAGTGCCGGCGGAACATGGCTCGGGCTCACTCGCGATGGCCGCTTTGCAGTGCTCACCAACTATCGCGATCCGGAGCGGATCCGGCAGGGCACACCCAGTCGCGGCGGCATCGTCCCGGATACGCTGCGCGAGACACAGTCGGTGAGCGATCGACTGCAGCAGCTGGCAAATCACCGCTCGAACTATAACGGCTTCAATCTTCTGTTCGGCGACCGGCGGCAGCTCGCCGTGTTCGAGAGCGTGCCCGGGAAGGGACGCGCGCTCGATCCCGGCGTCTATGGGCTGTCGAATCATCTGCTGGACACACCGTGGCCCAAGGTGGTCGCCGCCAAGGCGGCGCTTGGGCGTGCGATCCTGCGGCTGCCCGATGAGACTTCACTGCTGGCACTGCTGCGCGACAGCCGCCCGGCGCGCGACGATCAGTTGCCGCGAACGGGAGTCAGCGTGGAATGGGAGCGGCTGTTGTCCAGTGCGTTCATACGTGCCGACGAATACGGGACCCGTTGTTCGACGATCATCACGATCGGCGCCAGCGGCGAAGCACGCTTCACCGAATGGACCTGGGACCCACGCGGCGAGCCTGCGGGTGAGGCGCGTTTCCGCTTTCACATATCTTCATAGAGATCGACATCCTGCGTTCCCGCACGGGACGCCACGCGCACCGGCGAACGCAGTCGCGCCAGACTGCAGATCATCGCGATCGACGCCAGGATGGCCGCGGTAAGCGCAGGCGCTGGTCCGTTTCCGACACCGCTGGCGAGCAGCGCCGCCAGCACCGTCGCTCCGAGCGTCTGCCCCATCAGTCGCGTCGTACCTACCAGTCCGCTGGCCGACGCGGCCCGCTCTTTCGGCGCCGCATGAATGATCAGGCGCGCATTGGGCGACAGGAAGATGCCGAAGCCGGATCCGACCAGCGCCGTGCGCCAGATCAGGTCGATATGCGTCGGGTGTACCGGCAGGAATGCCATCAGCAGCAGCCCGGTGAGGGTCACGGCCATGCCGACGGCGCCCAATATCGCAGCGGGAAAGCGGTCCGACAGGATGCCGGCCGTGGGAGCTACGATCGCGCTGGTCGCGGGCCATGCCGTGATGACGGCGCCGACCTCCGTGGTGCTCCAGCCATACTTCTGCTGCAGACGAAAGGGCAGCGACAGCAGCACCAGCATCGATCCCATGAACGCCGCCAGCGCGCCGATCGACGACAGGGCGATCACCGGCCGCATCAGCAGATCGACCGGCAGAATCGGAAGCTTCGAGTCGAGTTCGCGGCGCACGAAGATGAATGCCAGCACGGCTCCCGCGACGCAGACGAAGCCGCCGATCACCGGTGAATCGCCATGCACCAGGCTCTCGAGGCCTGAGATCAGCAGGCCGATAGTCAGCGCGCAGAGCACTGCGCCAAGCACGTCGTACGGATCATCGCGCGGTTCGTTATCGGGCAACGTATGCCGGCCCACCAGCAGCGACAGCAGTGCCATCGGACATACCGCGACAAAGATCCACGGCCAGCGCGCCACTATCAGAACCAGGCCGCCAAGCGTCGGTGCCAGCGCGGAGGCGATCGACAGCGACAGACTGGTGATCGACAGCCCCAGCCCCAGCAATCGTTTCGGATAGACCGACCGGGTCAGCGCGCTCGAGACACTCAGGACCATGCTCGCGCCGAGCGCCTGCACCACTCTCACTACCAGCAGGAACGGCAGACTGCGGGCAAAGAAACACAGAAAGGTGGACAACAGCAGCGCGAGCTGCCCGTACTGATAGATTCGGCGCAGCCCCACATGGATGCCCAACGCCGAGAACGGCAGCAGGAACATGGCGAGCGTCAGCTGGTAGACCGACACGATCAGCACTGCGGACGATGACTCGACTTTCAGGTCCCGGGCCATCGTCGGTAGTGCGACGGTCACGATGGTGCCGTCGAGCATCGCCAACCCGGTGCCGAGCAGAATGGCGGCGACGGCCCAATAGCGGCGCGGCGTCGGCAGTCCGTCGAGCGTCGAGGGCGATGTATCCAGCTACGGTCCCCTGCGCCGGTCGCGCGGACCGCGCCGTTCCGAAGAAATCTTTGGATTGCGACCGCCGGTGACGTCTGCGTCGCGACGCGGCCCGCTGCGCCGGTCGGCGTAGTGGTTGTAGCGGCAGCTGCAGTCGGCAGCGCGTGTACAGCCTTTGAGCGGCAGTGCCGGTGCCTCGCGCGCCAGGAAACGCCGGCTCGTCAGGGCGGTGGCTCGCGTGCACGCCGTACCCTGCGTCACCAGCCTGACCGCACTCCAGGGCTCCACTCGTATCCGATAGGACTTTTTGCGCATGCAACGACTCCGGCACCGCGTGATGGCACGATAGGACTAGCGCATCGCATCGGCAACAAATATCACCGATGCAGGCTTGCCGGTGTGCGGGTGCAGCGGCTCCCGCAGCTCCAGCAGGCGCAGTCCCGCGCCGTCGAGCAGCTTAAGCCAGCTCCCGAGCGTACGGAAATACCACGGTGCAGGATCGGTAAAGTGATCGCCGCATCCATCCCAGGTCGTTTCCCGCCAGCCGTCCTCATAGGTTGATGGACCGCAGGCCACGATCGGGTGCAGGGTCTGCACGATGAAGACGCCCCGCGCCGTCAGCATCGACGGTATCGCGCGAATCAGTGCCTCGACCGGATCCCTGCCCAGCAACGAGAAATTGCAGACCACGACATCGCCGGTGATGGCAAAGCGACCCACCGCAAGATCTTCGTAGGAAGCAACGTGGTAATCCGCACGGCCCGCGCCCGCGGCCTCGCCGATGAGCGCCGCGATCGCGTCGAAGCCGGTCAGCCGCAAGCCGTTGTCAGCGCAGCTGTCCGCCAGCGCTCGCAGTAGCCAGCCTTCGCCACAGCCTACGTCGATGACCGAGCGCGGCTGTCGGGCCAGGATGGCTGCGATGATCGCCTGATCCGTGACGAGGCGCCGGCTCTCGATCGCGCCGCCTCGCACGGCGCGGGTCCACGGCAACGCATTCTGCTTCCATGTGCGAAGAATGCTTTGCTCGGGATCGCCCGTCCCGTCAGTGCGGCTATAATTCATCGCAGCACCTGGTCACATCGTCTGTATCCGCTTAGCCAAGGAAGCCATGATGCGCGTTCTGGTCGTCGTTGTGTTGCTCGCCGTCCTCGGTATCGCCGGGTTTACGTGGCTCATGCTGCGCTGGTCTTATTCCAGCGGCGAGCGGGCGGGATTCGTGCAGAAGCTATCGAGGCGCGGTTACGTCTGCAAGACCTGGGAAGGGGAAATGGCGATGGTGACGATGCCCGGCACCGTGTCGGAGAAATTCCTGTTCACTGTTCCCGACGATGCCACTGCCGCGAAGATCAACGCCAGCCTCGGCAAACGCGTCAGTGTGCATTACGAACAGCACCGGTGGTTACCGAGTTCCTGTATGGGTGAAACCGAATATTTCGTCAACGCCGTGCAGGTGATGGAGTGAGCAGGAAGCGTTCGCGTCGCGACCCGGCCGCAGAAACAAACGCCGCACCAGGGGTCGAACCGGTCGGCTCGGCCAAAGTTGACGCGAAGGCCAGTGAACGACGGCAGACATTCCGCGAACTGCATCGCAGCGGTTGCTTCGTCATCCCAAATCCCTGGGATGCAGGCAGCGCCCGCTATCTCGAGTCACTCAACTTCAAGGCGCTCGCGACCACCAGTTCCGGGTTCGCCTGGACGCTCGGCAGACCCGACTACGGCATCACGCGCGACATGGCGCTCACTCATTTCGAGCAGTTGTGCCGCAGCACGACACTACCGGTGAACGCGGATTTTCAAAATGGTTTTGCACGTGACGAGGCGGCGCTGAGCGAGAACGTCCTACTGGCGGTCGCGACCGGTATCGCGGGACTATCGATCGAAGACTCCACCGGCGACGAGCTGCATCCCATCTACGATCTCGATGTAGCAATCGCGCGTCTGAAGGCCGCACGAGCGGCGATCGACCAGAGTGGCGGCGAAACGCTGCTCGTCGGGCGCGCGGAAGGCCTGCTATGGGGACAACCGGGTATCGACGAGATCGAAGCGCGCCTGCGCGCGTACAGCGATGCCGGCGCGGACTGCCTGTATGCACCGGGTGTATCGAAGCCGGATCACATTGCGCAGCTCGTCAAGGCCGTGGCGCCGAAGCCGCTCAATCTGCTGGTGCACGCAAGTTCACCGCTGACCGTCAGTCAGATCGAAGCGCTGGGCGTGCGGCGAGTCAGTGTCGGCGGCGCACTGGCCCGCGTGGCCTGGGGCGCCTTCACACGCGCCGCCTCGATGCTGGCCGAACAGGGCAGTTTCGAGGGCTTCGTCGACGCCGCGCCGGGCCGCGCCATCAACGCGTTCT
Source organism: Steroidobacteraceae bacterium (assembly GCA_036271535.1). GTDB lineage: Bacteria > Pseudomonadota > Gammaproteobacteria > Steroidobacterales > Steroidobacteraceae > FEN-1191. The sequence continues at coordinate 8,992 of DATBAM010000007.1, forward strand.
TCGCCGATCCGCCCGACAGCGCCGGCTAGCGCGCTGCTGCGTTGAGCGCCGTGGGCTACCGCACCGGCTGGTGCGGTGTGATCAGCCCCGCGCGCCAGGCGATCATCAGCAGCAGGAACAACGCGATCGACAGCACGATGCGGAATGTCAGCGCCCGCAGCATCTTGCCGGAATCGCCCTTGCCGCTCGAGAGATGAAAAAGGCCGATCGCCAAACTCGAGACGATGGCTCCGAGCAGTACGATGACCAGCAGATGGATCAGGTCCATAAGCCTGCCAGTATAGGCGCCTGTACGAGGCGCCGCTGCGCCGGCACAATGCACGCCCCCATCATGCAGGCTTTGCCTTGCCGCTGATCCTCAAAACGAACCGTTTCCGCTGGTCGGCCAGCTGGTCGATGACGTTGCTCACGGCCGTAGCGATGGCAGCGTTCGTACGGTTGGGCGTGTGGCAATGGCACCGGGCGCAATTCAAGCGCGCGCAGCAGGTACAGTTCGACGCGGGCGCGCAGCACGTCGTGCCGCTCGATGCCGCCAACGCCGATACCTTGCCGCGCTATGCGATCGTGCGGGTCAGCGGACATTACGAACCGTCGCATCAGTTCCTGCTCGAGAACATGTCCCGGCACGGGCTGCCCGGTTATGAGGTATTGACCCCGTTCGCCTTCGCCGATGGGCACACGCTGCTGGTGAATCGGGGCTGGATCGCCGCCGCGGGCATGCGATCGCAACTTCCGGATATCGGACTCGACCACGTCGACGACACGACGATCGCAGGACGGTTGGACGATCTGCCGGTGGTCGGCCTGCAGCTCGGGCACATACCGCCCGGTGCCGATGAACGCTGGCCGAAGCTCACCGCATTTCCGACGATGGCCGACCTGTCGACCGCACTCAGGCGCTCGTTGCAGAGGCATCAATTGCTGCTGAGCCCCGGCGAGCCCGATGGCTTCGATCGCGAATGGCGGTTGAGCGCCTTCGGACCCGGACGCCATCTCTCCTATGCGGTGCAGTGGTGGGGCTTCGCGACCCTGGCACTGGTGCTGTACGCGTGGCTCAACATCGATCGGCAACGCGCATGACGAGTCCCAAACGCGGACTGCTCTTCGTGCTGGCGCTGTTGTTCTTCGCACCGCTCCTGATCGCGTTCGTGATGTACTACGGCTCGCACTGGCGTCCGCTGGCACATACCAATCACGGCACCCTGATCGATCCGGCGCGACCGCTGCCGGCAGCTGTTTTCCTCGCGGGACAGCCCGGTATCACGCCCGCGCTGTTCAGCGGCAAGTGGACGCTGACCTACATCAGCGATGGGCACTGCGACGACGCCTGCCGGCGCTCGCTGCACTTCATCCGCCAGACCCAGCAGACGCTGGGAGCGCTCATCCCGCGAACTCAGCGCGTGTGGGTGGCGACCGGTCATTGCTGCGACGCCGACAGCGATCTGCCGGCGCAGCCGGCGCTGATACAGGTCGACGCGCACGCGGACGACGCGCGCGCATGGCTGGCCACGTTTCCGTCCGATCAGCGCACCGATACTATTTTCATCATCGATCCCCGCGGCAATCTGATGATGCGTTACGACTCCAACGCCGACCCGAAGGGCTTGCGTGAAGACCTGAAGAAGCTGCTAGGTCTGTCGAGCATTGGTTGAATGAAACACTCGGCGCTGATTCGAAACATGGCAGTCACCGCGTTCGCGCTCTGCCTGTGCGTGGTGGTACTCGGCGCCTATGTCCGGTTGAGTAACGCCGGTCTTGGTTGTCCCGACTGGCCCGGTTGTTACGGTCACCTGACACCGGCTGCCGCGGCGGCGGATGCCCACACGCAAGCGGCACCCTTGGGCGGACGGGTGCTAAACGTCGGCAAGGCGTGGCGCGAGATGGTGCACCGCTACGCGGCGGGAACACTCGCGACGCTGATCATCGCTCTGGCCATCATGACGGCGCTGTGGCGGCGCGAGCGCATCGTTGCGCCTTGGTACACGGCGGCGCTGGCCGCAGTCGTCGTGTTCCAGGCGGTGCTGGGTGCGCTCACCGTCACGCGTCAGCTGAAGCCCGCCATCGTGACGTCGCATCTGCTGTTCGGCTTCACGACGCTGGCATTGTTGTGGTGGATGGTATTGACCATCTGGCGGCGCAGCAGACCGGCGCCAGTCAATGAATCGGTGGCGACGGAGCGAGCCGCGCTGCGTCGCGCCCGAGCGCTGGCGCTGCTGGGATTATGTACATTGGGCGTTCAGATCGCGCTCGGCGGCTGGACCGGCAGCAATTACGCCGCGATCGCCTGCCCCGACCTGCCGACCTGCCAGGGGAGCTGGTGGCCGGATGCCGATTTCAGGTCTGCTTACGTGCTCTGGCGGGATCTGGATATCGACTATACGGGCGGTGTGTTGGACAATCCCGCCCGCATCGCCATCCACCTGACGCATCGCATTGGCGCGCTGGTGACCAGCGTCGTAATGCTCTTGGCCGTGTTCGCGGCGTGGCGTCTGCGTCAGTGCCCGAGGGCCAGGACCGCCGCGCGGTGGCTGCTGGCGGCGCTGCTGCTGCAGCTGGCCATCGGCTCGAGCATGGTTCTGCACGGTTTCCCGCTGTGGCTGGCAACGGCGCACAATGCCGGCGCAGCCCTGTTATTGTTAGCGACCCTTGGACTCTACCGCTCCCTGCTCACCGATCCATGACTCAAACCGACGCCGATAGCATCATTCTGAAGGCCAGCTGGCGCGACTATCTGGAGCTGACCAAGCCCCGGGTGGTGGCGCTGATCATGCTGACGGCGATCATCGGTACGCTGCTGTCGACGCCCGGCGCCCCGCCGCTCGACGCGCTGATCCTGGGCAACCTCGGGATCGCACTCGCAGCGGCATCGGCAGCCGCGATCAATCATCTGCTCGACCGTCGCATCGATGCGCGGATGTCGCGCACCCGGCAGCGTCCGCTGCCGACCGGGCATCTGACGCCGGCGCGGGCCCTGGCTTTCGCGCTGACGCTCGCGGTCATCTCGATGGTGCTGCTGGTGGCCTTCGTCAACACGCTGACCGCGGTGCTGACCTTTGCTTCGCTGATCGTGTACGCGGTGATCTACACCGTCTGGCTCAAGCGCGCGACCCCGCAGAACATCGTGATCGGCGGTGCTGCCGGCGCTGCGCCCCCGGTGCTGGGGTGGGTAGCGGTCACCAATCACCTGGATCCGCAGGCACTGCTGCTGTTCCTGATCATCTTCGCGTGGACCCCGCCGCATTTCTGGGCCCTGGCGATCGCCCGTCGCCACGACTACGCGAAGGCCGAGATTCCGATGCTACCGGTCACCCACGGCGTCGCTTTCACGCGGCTGCACGTGCTGCTGTACACGGTGATTCTGGCGCTGTTCACGCTACTTCCTTACGTCACCGGCATGAGCGGACTGCTCTACCTTGGCTTCGCGCTGGTGCTGAATACGCGCTTCGTCTGGCTCGCGATCAAGCTCAAGGTTACGGGCTCGGATGAACTGCCGATGCGTATGTTTCGGTTTTCGATCACCTATCTGATGTGGCTGTTCCTCGGCCTGCTGGCGGACCACTATCTGCTGGCGTGGCTGCCGGCACTGCACGGCTGACGGCCAGTTGCCAGCATGCTGGTCGAACGTGTCTGGGCCGACAATCCGGGCCGCAACTTCCACTATCTGATCGCCTGCAGCGAGACCGGTGAGGCGCTTGCCATCGATCCGCTCGACGCGCAACGCTGCCTCGATCGCGCGCGCGCACTGGGCTGGACGATCAGGCAGATCTTCAACACGCACGAGCATCCCGACCACACCGGCGGCAACGCCGCCATGGTGGCGGCTACGGGAGCCCCGGTCCTGGCGCACGCTGCAGCCGTGGCCCGCATCGGCGGTGTCGACCGCGGCCTGAACGACGGCGATACCGTCAAAGTCGGCCGCACGGTGGAACTGCGGTGCCTGGACACGCCCGGTCATACCAGGTCTCATCTGTGTCTGTACGCCTCGCCGGATGCGAATGATTCGCCGGCCCTGTTCTCGGGCGACACGCTGTTCAACGCCGGTGTCGGTAACTGCATCCACGGCGGCGATCCGCAGCTGCTGTTCGACAGTTTCGAGCGCTGCCTCACGCATCTGCCCGATGCCACCCGTGTGTTTCCGGGTCATGAATATCTGCTGCGCAACCTGGCCTTCACGCTCGATCGCGAGCCCTCGAACGCCGCCGCCCGCGAATTGGCGGCCCGCTGCGATGGGCTCGCCGCGGACAGGATGCCGGTCACGACGCTCGGTGAGGAGCGCGAGGTCAACGCTTTCTTTCGCCTGAACAGCGGTGAGATCATCGACGGCCTGCGGCGCGCTGGCGGCACCGCGCCGGGCACGCGCACGGCGCCGCGTATGGACGCACGCGAGGTTTTTCTCGCTCTGCGCCAACTGCGCAATCGCTGGTAGTAGAATCCGCGCCCCTCATGGACCTATCTCCGATTCTCAATTCACTGAACGACGCCCAGCGCTCGGCCGTCACGGCGCCGCTCGGTCCCGTACTGGTGCTCGCCGGTGCCGGCAGCGGCAAGACGCGCGTCCTCATTCATCGCATTGCCTGGTTGATACAGACCGAGGGCATCTCACCCCACAGCATCATGGCGGTGACCTTCACCAACAAGGCAGCCGCCGAGATGCGTGGTCGGGTCGAGCATCTGCTGGGTGGCTCGGGAAGTGCGCTGTGGCTCGGCACATTCCATGGCCTGGCGCATCGGCTTTTGCGACTGCATTGGCGTGAAGCCGGTCTGCCGCAGGGCTTCCAGATCCTGGATTCCGACGATCAGCTGCGGCTCATCAAGAAGCTTCTTCGGCAGCAGGATCTGGACGAAACGCGCTGGGTCCCGCGCGACGTGCAGTATTTCATCAACAAACACAAGGACGAGGGCCGGCGCCCGCAGAACCTGAAAGCCGGCCATGACGCGACCGACGCGCAGATGATCAAGCTGTACGCGCTCTACGAAGAGAACTGCGCGCGCTCCGGCGTGATCGATTTCGCCGAGCTGCTGCTGCGTGCGTTCGAGCTGTGGCGCGACAATGCAGATCTGCTGCAGCACTACCGCCGCCGCTTCACTCACGTACTGATCGACGAGTTCCAGGATACGAACTCGATTCAGTATGCGTGGATCCGGATGCTCGTCGGATCCACCGGCGCACCCTTTGCGGTCGGCGATGACGATCAGTCGATCTATCGCTGGCGCGGCGCGAAGGTCGAGAATCTGCATAAGTTTCGTCAGGATTTCCCGCAGGCGCAGCTGATCCGCCTGGAGCAGAACTATCGCTCCACCTCGGCGATCCTGGATGCAGCCAACGCGTTGATCGCGAACAACACCGGTCGCATGGGCAAAACCCTGTGGACCTCCGGCCCCACCGGCGAGCCGGTGAAACTGTATGCGGCGTTCAACGAGCGCGACGAGGCGGAGTTCGTCGTCACGCGCATTCTCGAGTGGGCGCAGCGCGGGGGCCTGCGGCGCGAGACAGCCATTCTCTATCGTTCGAACGCCCAATCGCGCACGTTCGAAGAAGCACTGATCCAGATGCGCGTTCCCTATCGCGTCTACGGCGGCCTCAGGTTCTTCGAGCGCGCGGAGATCAAGGACGCGCTGGCCTATCTGCGGTTGCTCGTCAATCGAGACGACGACGCTTCGTTCGAACGCGTCGTCAATCATCCGCCGCGTGGCATCGGCGCGAAGAGTGTCGACACGATTCGTGAAGCGGCGCGCGGCGCCGGCAGCTCGATGTGGCGCGCGGCCGCGGCGCTGATCTCGAGTGGCGAGGCCGGACGGACGGCAGGCTCGCTGCTAGGCTTCATGCAGCAGATCGAGAAGATGGCGCACGGCATCGAAGTATTGCCATTGCACGAAGCGGTGGATCAGACGATTGCAGGCAGCGGCCTGCTCGAGCACTACAAGAAGGACAAGGCCGATCGCGGCGAAGCGCGCGTCGAGAACCTCGAGGAACTGGTCAGCGCGGCCCGCGGCTATGAACCTGAGAGCGATCTGCCGCCGTTGCAGAGCTTCCTCGCTCACGCGGTGCTCGAGTCCGGCGAAGGGCAGGGCTCGGAGCATGACGACTGTGTGCAGATGATGACTCTCCACACCGCCAAGGGACTGGAGTTTCCACTGGTGTTCCTGTGCGGTATGGAGGATGGCCTCTTTCCGCATCAGCGTTCGGTCAATGAACTCGAGGGTCTCGAGGAAGAGCGCCGGCTTTGCTACGTCGGAATGACTCGCGCGATGCAGCAGCTCTATTTTACATATGCCGAGCAGCGGCGCCTGCACGGCATGGACAGCTACAATGCACCCTCCAGATTCATCCAGGAGGTCCCGCCGGCCATGGTTGCGGAGGTTCGCCCGCGCATACGGGTGTCGCACGCGCCGTCCGCTTCCATCGCCGTGCCGGAGCGCAGCCGAAGCCGCGGCTGGGATTCGAGTCCGCTGTCGGAGACCCTCAGCAATGGCATGCGACTGGGCACCCGGGTGCGTCACCTGAAATTTGGCGAGGGTGTCGTGCTCACGATGGAAGGTCAGGGGCCGCATGCTCGCGTTCAGGTCAACTTCGAACGCCAGGGATCGAAGTGGCTGATGCTGCAATACGCCAATCTGGAAGTGGTGTAGGGCCGCGTGCAATGGCGTCACATTAGGGAGCGCGCCAGCCGATGAAGATCCTGATCTTGGGCGCCGGCCAGGTTGGCAGGACCGCGGCCTATCATCTATCGCGCGAGCCCGCGAACGAAGTGACCGTCGTTGATACCAACGATGACGTGCTGCGCGAACTGCAGGACCGGCTCGACGTCCGTGCGGTCGCTGGCAATGGTTCCTATCCGAATATCCTCGAGAGCGCCGGCATCGCCGACACCGACATCCTGGTGGCGCTCACCAGCAGCGATGAGGTCAACATCGTCGCCTGCGGGATCGCACAGGCGCTGTACCGCACGCCGACCAAGATCGCGCGCGTTCGCGCACCCGAATACACCTCGCGCGAACAGCTGTTCACCGAGGGCGCGCTCGCGGTCGATGTCTGGATCTCACCCGAACAACTGGTGACCGAATACATCGCGCATCTGCTGTCCTATCCGGGTGCGCTGCAGGTGGTCGATTTTGCCGACGGCCGTGTGCAGCTGGTCGGCGCACGCGCCAGCCGCGACGGATTGCTGGTCGGGCGCGAATTGAAAACATTGCGCGAACATCTGCCCGATACCGATGTACGCATCGCTGCGATCTATCGAAACGATCGCCTCATCGAGGTCAACGGCGGCACCGTGATAGAGGAGAACGACGAAATTTTCTTCGTCGCGGCTTCGGACGATCTGCGACGTGTGATGGCGGAGCTGCGCCGTAACGAAGATCCGGTGCGGCGGCTGGTGATCGCCGGCGGCGGCAACATCGGGCTGCGGCTCGCGCGCACGCTCGAGAAGAGCAATCAGGTCAAGCTGATCGAACGCGACCCGGCCCGCGCGCGGCGCATCTCGGAGATCCTGGAAAATACGATCGTGCTCAATGGCGATGCCGCCGATGAAGAGCTGCTGATCGAGGAGAACATCGACAGCGCCGACGTATTTGCCGCGCTGACGAACAGCGAGGAAGCCAACGTCCTGTCGGCGATGCTGGCGAAGCGCCTGGGCGCGCGACGCGTCATGGCCCTCATCAACCGGCCCTCCTACGGCGAACTGATGGAGAATCACTCGGTCGACATCGTGATCTCTCCTCAGACCATCACGATCGGTTCGTTGCTGGCACACGTGCGCCGCGGTGACGTCGTGCGCGTGCACTCCCTGCGACGCGGGCTCGCCGAGGCGATCGAAGCGGTCGTGCACGGCAGTGAAGAACGCTCGCAGGTGGTGGGCCGACGCATCGACCAGCTGAAGCTGCCGTCCGGTGCCAGCATCGTCGCAGTCGTTCGCGGCGACGAAGTGATCATGGCTCACCATGACACCGTCATCGCGGCGGAAGACCACGTGATCGTGTTCCTGTCCGATCGCCGGCACGTCGACGCCGTCGAACGGCTGTTTCAGACCGAGGCCTGAAGTAGCACCATGCGCTCGCTGCTGGGCGTTCTGAACATCTTCGGCAAGCTGCTGGCGTGGTTCTCGGCGCTATTCCTGTTCCCGATCCTGACGGCACTGATCTATGGCGAGCTCTCGCCGCTGCGTGGTTTCCTGATCGGCGGTGTCATCGCGATCGCCGGCGGCCTGCTGCTGCGCGTTGCGACACTGAAATTCCGTTATGACCTGAAGTCGCGCGACGCGTATCTGCTGGTTACCGTCAGCTGGCTGACCATGGCAGCCGTGGCGACGGTCCCGCTGATGATCGACATGCCGCAGCTTTCCTTTACGCGCGCCTATTTCGAATCGATGTCGGGACTGTCGACGACCGGTGCGACGACGCTCGTCGGCCTGGACCAGCTGCCCCACTGCATCAATCTGTGGCGGCACGTGCTCAGCTGGTTCGGCGGCATGGGCATCATCGTGCTCGCGGTGGCGATCCTGCCGTTGCTCGGGGTCGGCGGCATGCAACTCTACCGCGCCGGTGCACCGGGCACGGTCAAGGACGCGAAGCTTGCGCCACGCATCACCGAGACCGCGCGCACGCTCGGCTATGTCTACGTTGGCCTCACGGCGGCCTGTTTCGTGGCGCTGTGGGTCGCTGGCATGGATACCTTCGATGCGATCTGTCATGCGTTCTCGACGATGTCACTCGGCGGTTTTTCCACGCACGACGCCAACATCGCCTACTTCAATTCTCCGGTGATCGAACTGGTGCTCATGGTGTTCATGCTGATCGCCGCCATGAACTTCGCCACCCACTTTGGCGCCCTGCGCAAGGGTCATTTCCGCGTCTATTCGCGCGATCCCGAAGCCCGCTACATGCTGATGGTGATCGTCTCGAGCTGCGTCGGCATCGCGATCTTCGTCAATCTCAACGGGGTGCATGGAACCTTCATCGAATCGCTGCGCTACTCGACTTTCAACGTCGTGTCGCTCGCGACGACCGGCGGGTTCGTCACCGCCGACTTCGGCAGCTGGCCGGTATTTGCCCCGATGTGGATGTTGTTCCTGAGCTGCTTCTGCGCCAATACGGGATCGACCGGCGGCGGCATCAGAATGTTCCGCTCGCTGATCCTCGCCAAACAGTCACTGCGCGAGATGTTCACCCTGGTGCACCCGCAGGCGGTATCGCCGCTGAAGATCTCGCAGCAGGTGGTGCCGAACGGCGTGGTCTATTCGGTCCTGGCGTTCCTGTTCCTGTATTTCATGACGATCGCCGTGCTGACCTTCGGCCTGCTGATATCGGGCATGGGCTTCACGAGCGCGGTCTGCGCGATCGTGGCCTGTATCAACAACGTCGGACAGGGATTGGCCGCGGCAGGTGGCCATGTCACGTACGCGTCATTCAACGGCTTCCAGCTCTGGGTCTGCACGGCCGCGATGTTTCTCGGCCGCATCGAGATCATGACCTTCGCGGTACTCTTCACGCCGACGTTCTGGCGCAAGTAGCCGCAGTGCCGGGCGCCGGGCGCCGGTCAACTGTGAATGTACTGCTCGAGCTGCTCGATCGTTTTGGCCTGTTCTTCGACCACGGCCCGCACCAGATCGCCGATCGACAGCACGCCGATGACGCGCTCGCCGTCGAGCACCGGAAGATGGCGCACGCGGTTCTCCGTCATCAGCCGCATGCAGTCATTGACGGATTGATCCGGTCGCACCGTCAAAACCGGGCTGCTCATGATCTCCGAAACTTTGGTCGCACTGGATGAGCGGCCCTTGAGAATGACCTTGCGCGCATAGTCGCGCTCGGACAGCACGCCGGCCAGTTGGTCACCCTGCATGACCAGCAGCGCCCCGACACTGTGTTCGGCCATCTCGCGGATGGCTTCGAGCACTGGCGCGTCCGGAGGCACGCTATAGACGGCTCTCGTTTTTTGCTTCAGCAGTTGGGAAGCTGTTGCCATGAAACCCCCTCATCATCCCTGGTACACCGCCGCTCGACCGGCCGATCTTAGCGCTAACCGCGGCGCCTATGCGACCCGCTGCGTATGGCGGCGAAGGTGCACCATCAGGATCGAAACCGCGGCTGGCGTCACCCCCGGGACCCGGGCGGCCTGCCCCAAGGTAGCCGGCCGGATGGCGGCGAGTTTCTGGCGTACTTCGTGCGACAGCGCCCTCATGGTGCCGTAGTCGAGATCCTCCGGCAGGGCCAGATCCTCATGCCGCCGCGCGCGTTCGATTTCGCCGGTTGCGCGCTCGATGTAGCCCGAGTAGCTGGCCTCTACCTCGAGATCGAGCGCAATCTGTGCCGGCAGCCGATCGTCGAGCGCGGGATCGAGCGCCAGCGCAGGTTCGAGTTCGACCAGTGAGGCATGGCTGACCTCCGGTCGACGCAGCAGTTCGTATGCGCTCTGGTCTCGCGCCGGCGCCGGTCCACCCAACACCCGCTGTGCCCAGCCGGCGTCGATCAGGCCCGCCCGAAAACGTCGACCCCGCAGCCGGGAGCGCTGCTGCGCGATTGCCTCCTGCTTGGCCTCGAACAGCGCCCAGCGGTGGTCGTCGACCAGCCCCAGGCGTCGCCCCGTTGGCGTCAGCCGTGTATCGGCGTTGTCTTCCCGCAGCAGCAGCCGGTGCTCGGCCCGGCTGGTGAACATACGATAGGGCTCACTGGTCCCGCGCGTCACCAGGTCGTCGACCAGCACGCCGATGTACGACTCGCTGCGTGAGGGTAGCCAAGGCGCCTCGTTGCGGTAGCGTTGTGCCGCGTTGATACCGGCCAGGATTCCCTGGGCGGCAGCCTCCTCGTAACCAGTGGTTCCGTTGATCTGCCCGGCGAAGAACAGACCGGCGATCGCCTTGGTCTCGAGCGAAGCCTTCAGGTCGCGCGGATCGAAGAAATCGTATTCGATCGCATAACCGGGGCGCGTCAGATGCGCCTGTTCGAGGCCGCGGATGCTGCGGACGAAAGCCAGCTGCACGTCGAACGGCAGGCTGGTGGAGATGCCGTTCGGATACACCTCATGGGTCTCGAGACCCTCGGGCTCGATGAAGATCTGATGCGACGTCTTGTCGGCGAACCGATTGACCTTGTCCTCGACCGACGGGCAGTAACGCGGCCCCGTGCCCTCGATGACCCCGGTGAACATCGGCGAACGATCGAAGGCCGCGCGGATGATGTCGTGGGTGCGCTCGTTGGTGTGTGTGATGTGGCACGGGAGCTGGCGCGGATGCTCGGTCGCCCTGCCCAGGAACGAGAACACCGGCCGTGGCTCGTCGCTGTGCTGGACCGGGAGACCTGAGTAGTCGATCGTCCGGCCGTCGATACGCGGCGGCGTCCCGGTCTTCAGGCGACCGGTCCGCGGCATCAGTTCGCGCAGCCGGCTCGCCAGCGCGAGTGACGGCGGATCACCGGCACGTCCTCCCGACTGCTGCGTCAGACCCACATGAATCCGTCCAGCCAGAAACGTACCGACCGTCAGCACGACACTCGTGGCGGCGAACTCGATCCCGCTCGCCGTGATGACGCCGCCGACCCGTCCGTCGATGACCTTGAGGTCCGCGACCTCCTGCTGGAAAAGCGACAGACCCGGCTGGTTCTCGATGCACCTGCGAACGGCGCGACGGTAGAGCTGGCGATCCGCCTGTGCACGCGTCGCCCGGACGGCAGGCCCCTTGCTGGCATTGAGCGTTCGAAACTGGATCCCGCCCTGATCGGCGGCGCGCGCCATCAGGCCGCCAAGCGCATCGATCTCGCGCACCAGATGGCCTTTGCCGATGCCACCGATCGCCGGGTTGCAGCTCATCGCGCCGAGCGTCTCGACGTTATGCGTCAGCAGCAGGGTCGTGCAGCCCATGCGTGCGGCTGCCAGAGCGGCCTCCGTGCCGGCATGGCCGCCGCCAACCACGATGACGTCGAATGATTTTTCAAATCGCATGGGGGCGCGGAGTTTGCGCCCTGAGCTGTGACGGCGGCAATTGGCTAAATGGCGCTTGGACTGATTGATCCTCCTGTGCAACTGTTGGAGCTATACACGGTCCAGTGTTGCGAAAGAGATTCAATCGAGCCGATTTCAAACGTTCCTGACGTTCAGAAGCTTGCCTTTACCGAGCGCAGTGGGTGCGTGGGTCTGCGCCGCACAGTAGACGATCGATAACAAAAACGCGGTTTTGTTATCGATCGTCTACTGCTGCCAGCCAGCACCCCCGCGCGCTACCTCGTCTGGAATTCTGCCCCCCTTGGGAATAAGGTATTGATTGAACCGCTTTTGCGCCATTCATGCTCGCTTGGAGATCCATTATTTCTTCGGTGAGCTAATTCGAGTCGGGGCTGCGCCGCAAAGCTCGCGTGCCCGCACAATGACCGGAGTGCAAGCTAGCCGCCACCGGCAGTCCCGCCATTGCCCGTGCCGTCATCCTCGACGGGGTCGGGCTGGTCCTAGGCCGACTCGGCCGCTTCGAGTCACTTCCCGATACAGAAGGTCGTGAAGATCCGCCCTAGCAGATCGTCCGACGACTCCTCGCCGACGATCGTGCCGAGCGATCGCTGGGCGCGGCGAAGTTCCTCTGCCACCAGTTCGGGACTGCCCTGACGGGCCAGCAATCCTGCAGCATCGAACAGCGCCGTGGCTACCTCCGCCAGGGCCTCCAGATGGCGGGCGCGCGCGGAGAAGGTATCCGGTGCGTCTTCGAACCCTGCGACCTGCTGCAGATGTACCGTCAACGCATCGAGCCCGTCACCGGTGAGCGCAGACACCGCAATTACATCGGTCCAGCCGGTCGGCAGCGCCGGGGGCGGCGTCCAGCCGGCCGCCAGATCGAGCTTGTTCATCAGCAGGGTGACCGGCACCTCGCGCGGGAGGCGGGTGCGCTCGTCGAAAAAAGCGTCGGCGTGCGGATCGTCGACGGCGTCGACGACGAACAGTATCCGGTCGGCTTTAGCCATCGCCGCGCGCGCGCGGCGTATGCCTTCGGCCTCGATCTCGTTGCTGGCCTCACGTAGCCCGGCCGTATCGAGCACATGCAGCGGCAGGCCCCCGAGCGTGATTCGCTCCCGCAGGACATCGCGGGTCGTGCCCGGTGTGTCGGTCACGATAGCGGCCTCAAAACCGGTCAGACGGTTGAGAAGCGTGGACTTGCCGGCGTTGGGGCGTCCCACGATGACTACGGTCAGGCCTTGCGTCAGCGCACGCCCACGGCGCCCGGCTGACTGCAGCACCTGCAGTTCGGTGATCGCATCGTGCACCCGGCGTCCGAGGGCAACGTCCGATGCAACCTCGATATCCTCATCGGCGAAATCGATGGCGGCTTCCACCATGACCCGGATCTCGCCCAGTTGCTCGCTCAGCGCAGTGACACGATTGGAGAATTCGCCGTCCATCGAGCGCATCGCGGCGCGTGCGGCGTTGGCGGAAGCCGAATCGATGAGGTCGGCAACCGCTTCCGCCTGAGCCAGATCGAGCTTGGCGTTCAGATAGGCACGTTGCGTGAACTCGCCCGGTAGTGCGCGTCGCGCGCCCAGCTGCAGCACGCGTCCCAACAGCATGTCGGCGACGACGGGGCTACCATGCGCATGCAGCTCGAGCACTGTCTCCCCGGTGTACGAATTCGGCGCGGGAAAGTAACTCGCCAGTCCACGGTCGATGGCCTCGCCATCGGCGTCCATGAAACCGGCGTAGGTAGAGACACGGGGCAACGGCAGCTCACCGAGCATTTCGCGGGCAATACGTTCGGTCTCTGCGCCCGACACGCGCAGCACTGCGACACCACCACGACCCGGCGGCGTTGCGACGGCGACGATGGTGTCGCGCTTTATCGCCTCGAACGGCCCGAGGCCGCGATGCGTCTGTTGATATTCCACTGTTGCAGGATCGACAGGAGCGTGTTGGTAACGTAGTAGAGCACGAGCCCCGCGGGGAAGAACGCAAAGGTGGCGGACATCGCCAGCGGCATGATCGCAAAGATCTTCTGCTGCGCCGGGTCGCCGACCTGCGGATTGATCTTGTACTGCAGGAACATCGCGCCGGCCATGATCGCCGGCAGCACGAAGAATGGATCGCGCGCGGACAGATCGTTGATCCACAGCATGAACGGCGCCTGTCGCATCTCCACGCTATCGCGCAACACCCAGTAAAACGCGAGGAATACGGGAATCTGGATCAGCATCGGCAAACAGCCGGCCAGCGGATTGACCTTCTCGCGCTGGTAGAGCTCCATCGTTGCCTTATTGAGCTTCTCCCGGTCGTCCTTATAGGTCTCGCGCAGTGTCGTCATGCGCGGGCCGAGTGCCTTCATCTTGGCCATCGACTTGCCGCTGGCTTCAGCCAGCGGATAGAACAGCAGCTTGATCAGCATCGTCACGATGATGATGGTCCAGCCCCAGTTGCCGATCAGCGAGTGAACGTGATCGAGCAGCCAGAACAGGGGCGTCGCAAAGATGCGCAGGTAGCCGTAGTCGGCAACCAGGCCCAGTTTCGGATGCACACCATTGAGCACCGACTGAACCTTTGGTCCGACGAACAGTGTCTGCTGCGTCTCGGCGTTGCCGCCCGCTGCGACCTGCTCTACCGGACCCTGAGCCTTCAACAGGAACTCGTTGCCCTGGGTCTGCAGCAGAAAGTGATAGTCGACGCCTGCGGGCGGAACGATTGCCGCGACGAAATCGTGCTGGGTCGCCGCCAGCCAGCCGTTGCGGACGTTCTGATCCAGCTTGGGATTCTTCGACAGATTGAGTTTCGCGAATTTCTGACCGTCAAAGAATGCCGGCCCTTTGTACGCGTAACTGTCGGGCCTGAAATACGAACGCTCCACGGGCTGGTTGTAGCGCACGATCTGCGTGTAAGGGACAAAACTCCAGCTCGCATCCGACTGGTTCTGCACCGAGTAGTCCACGTCGATGCGATATTCGCCGCGCTTGAATACCAGCCGCTTGATGACGGTTACGCCGTGGCCGTCGCTCCATGTCAGCGGCAGCGTGAGTTCGTTCTGCCCCGGGGCGAGCTTCAGCTCGCTGGTGTCGGCGTGATAGATCGTCAGATGCGTCGGAGTCGGTGCGGTCTGACCGGCCGGCGTTGCCAGCCCGCCCTCGAGCAGGAACTGAGTGGTCGGCGAATCGTCGTTGAGCAGCCGCACCGGAATATTCGGCGTCTTCTTCTCGGCCGGATAGGCCAGCAGATTCACCTGCTTGAGTTCGCCACCCGCCAGACTGACCTCGGCGTCGAACACATCGGTGACGACGTGGACGGTGGGCGCAGCGGCAGCGCTCGCCGACTCCTCGGCCGATGGCGCGGCCAGCGTCGCAGTCGTAGCAGTCTTGGAAGAAGAGAGCGCGGCGGCTGGCGCATTGCCATTCGCCGGCGAGCTGACGACGGGCGCTACGCTATCCAGTGGAACCGAAGGTGTCGTCGATGCGACTGACCCCGGCGGTGGCGCGGGCGGCACGTACTCCTTCATCCAGGTCGTATAGTTCCAGAGCAACGCCGTCGCCAGCAGGATCCACAGCGTGGTCCGTAGATTAAAAGTCGTGGGCATGAGGTACCGGATCGTAACCGCCAGGGTGGAGGGGATGACAGCGGGCGAGACGTTTCAGGGCAAGCCAGCTGCCGCGCCACGCTCCATGCTCGTCCAGCGCCTGGAGCGCGTAGTGTGAGCAGGAGGGATAGAAACGGCAGCGAGGGCCCAGCAGCGGACTGAGCAGCAGCTGATAGAGACGGATCACCGATCGGATCAGCAGGCGCATGCGGCCGATACCTTGCGCCAGATGTTGTCGAGCGATTCGCGCAGGAGGGCGCGATCGGCCTGCACCACGGCAGGCCGCGCACCAATAATGATGTCCACCGATGGCAACTGCAGCTGATGCATGCGGAAGCTCTCCCGGATCAGACGACGCACCCGATTACGATCGACCGATCGCCTGACGTTTCGAGCGGCGATGGACATGCCCAGCCGCGCCCACGTCACATCGTTCGCGAGCAGATTGGCGGTGAAGAATTCATTTCCAATGCGCCGGCCGCCCGCATAGACGCGTTTGAATTCCGCGGGTCGCCGCATGCGGCGGTTTCCCGGGAAACTGGTCTTGCGCGCATCAGAAATTGAGGCCGCCTGTGTCACCACCATCATTTTGCGACAGTGGTAGCTATGAGCTCGCGAACCTTAGGTTACGGAGTCAGACGCTTGCGGCCCTTAGCTCTGCGGCGACTCAAGAGTTTGCGTCCGTTCTTCGTGGCCATCCGGGCCCGAAATCCGTGCGTACGCGCTCTGCGCACCTTGCTCGGCTGATAAGTCCGTTTCATGAATCAAGGCCCTGAAAACTGTGCGAAAAATGGTCCGGCAGGGTACGTAGCGGCGGGATTGCTGTCAATACGGCACGCAAATTACGCTCCTTCCGATGCCGGTTCCCACGGTATAGACTCCCCGCCCCCTTTTTCCGGAAAGCCCAAAAGTTGGAAGCTTCCGTGTGGCCGCGCCTGCTGAGTGCGCTCGAAAGCGAACTGCCGGAACAGCAGTTCAATACCTGGGTGCGGCCGTTACAGGCCCTCGAGGGGGACGACGGATTGCGGCTGCTGGCCCCGAATCGCTTCGTGGTCGACTGGGTGCGCAGTAACCTGCTGACTCGCATGCCCGAGCTGCTGCGGCAGCTGGGTACCTCGGAAGGCATCAGCGTCACCGTAGAAGTCGGGTCGCGGCCAGTACCCACCGGCTTCGCAGCGACGACCAACGGCAACGGTTACAGCCCGGACCGCACTGGCGGCAGCACCAACGGCGGCGGTGCGGTGCGCGTTGCACGCAGCGATGGGGCCGTGGGCGTACCGCTCAATCCGCTGTTCACGTTCGATGGTTTCGTCGAGGGCAAGAGCAATCACTTTGCCAAGGCGGCAGCGATTCAGGTGGCCGACAATCCAGGGCGAGCCTACAACCCGCTTTTCATCTACGGCGGTGTCGGGCTGGGCAAGACCCACCTGATGCACGCGATCGGGCACATGATCATGCAGCGCGACGCGAATGCGCGCGTGGCTTATGTGCATTCGGAACGCTTCGTCAGCGATATGGTGCGCGCCCTGCAGCACAATCGCATCAACGAATTCAAAACGGCCTATCGCTCGCTGCATGCCCTGCTGATCGATGACATCCAGTTCTTCGCCGGCAAGGAGCATTCGCAGGAAGAGTTCTTTCACACGTTCAATGCGCTGCTCGAGGGCCAGCATCAGGTGATCCTCACCTGCGACCGCTATCCGCGCGAGGTGGAAGGCCTGGAAGAGCGGTTGAAATCGCGCTTTGGTTGGGGCCTCACGGTCGCGATCGAGCCGCCGGAACTGGAGACCAGCGTTGCGATCCTGATCGGCAAGGCGCAGGGCGTCGGCGTCGAATTGCCGGAGGAAGTAGCGTTTTTCATTGCCAAGCGCATCCGGTCGAACGTGCGCGAACTGGAGGGAGCCCTGCGGCGGGTGATCGCGAACGCGAGATTCACCGGCAGTCCGCTGACGCTCGATTTCGCGAAGGAAGCACTCAAGGACCTCCTCGCCAGCCAGGCTCGCATGGTGACGGTGGAGAACATTCAGAAGACCGTTGCGGACTACTACAAGGTGCGCATCGCGGACCTGCTGTCGAAGCGGCGTAGTCGATCAGTGGCTCGCCCGCGCCAGGTGGCGATGTGTCTGGCGAAGGAGCTGACGACTCACAGTCTGCCGGAGATCGGCGATGCCTTCGGCGGTCGCGACCATACGACGGTGATGCACGCCTGCAAGCGCATCAAGGAACTTCGCGACCTCGAGCAGCGCATGCAGGAGGACTATTTAAACCTGTTGAGAACTCTCACTGGATGAGGTGCGTTTCCTGTTGATGAATCTGTGGATGAATTCTATGCACAGGTCACGCACAGTCTCACGGTGCGGTTGTTCGTCACGGGGTAGCCCGCGAAACACGGGAGTTTCGCGGTAAAATACACAGCAATACTGTTTCCCGCAGTATCCACAGGCTCTATAGTCATCATCGTTCTTCTTTCCTAAGAAAGAATATTTAAGAGGCTAGAGGGAACATCAGGACATGAAAGTCTCGGCAACGCGTGAACATCTGCTCGAAGCCCTGCAGAGTGTGATTGGAGTGGTCGAGCGTCGGCAGACAATGCCGATTCTCTCGAACGTGCTGCTGAGTGCGCGCGACAACCGCTTGCGCATCACAGGCACCGATCTCGAGGTCGAACTCGTGGCGGCGGCGGAAGTGACCGTGCAGCAGGCGGGCGACGTGACGGTGCCGGGACGCAAGCTCCTCGACATCGTGAAGAACATTCCGGACAAGGCGCAGGTGACCCTGAGCCGCGAGAACGAGAAGGTGCTGGTGCGAGGCGGGCGCAGCCGTTTTTCCCTATCGAGTCTGCCGGCGAGCGAATTTCCGCTGATCGAGGACATCAACGCGCAGTACAGCCTCGAGCTGCGCGCGCAGGATTTTCGGCGGCTGATCGACAAGACGCATTTTGCGATGGCCCAACAGGATGTCCGTTACTACCTGAATGGCACGCTGCTCGAGACCGATGGCAAGGCATTGCGCGCCGTCGCGACGGATGGTCATCGGCTGTCCTGGTGCGAGGTAGCGCTGAACGGGAAGTCGCGCGATACGCATCAGATCATCCTTCCGCGCAAGGGCGTGCTCGAACTGCAGCGTCTGCTGGACGGCGAAGGCGATATCGAGGTTGCGATCGGAACCAATCATATTCGGATCCAGATCGGCGAAGTTCGATTCACTTCGAAGCTGATTGACGGTAAGTTTCCAGAGTATAGCCGCGTTATTCCGGCCAACCCACCGCGAATCATGTCGGCGCCGAAGGACGCAATGCGTGCTGCGCTGCAGCGAACGGCGATCCTGTCCAATGAAAAGTATCGCGGTGTCAGGCTCACCTTTGCGCCCAGCCTTCTGACGGTCCAGGCACACAATCCGGAACAGGAAGAAGCGGAGGATCAGCTCGAGGTCGGCTTTGCCGGCGATGAGCTGGAGATCGGATTCAATGTCAGCTACCTGCTCGATGCGCTGGCCGCCATCGAGACCGAGACGGTCGAAGTCGGATTGACGGACGCCAATAGCAGCTGTCTGATCCGCGCCCCCGGCGATACCACGGTCAAGTACGTGGTTATGCCGATGCGGCTCTAGATGTTCGCCTGATCGCGCCGGACAGTTGTGGGGCTCGCCGAGTTACGGCTGGAGAATGTTCGCTGTCTCCGCTCGGCTGCAATAGAGCTCCATCCGCGACTCAATCTGATCACGGGTGAGAACGGCAGCGGCAAGACCTCGTTGCTGGAAGCAATCTATCTGCTGGCGCGCGGGCGATCGTTTCGTACGCGTCATACCGAACAGCTCATACAGCACGGCGAGCAGAAGCTGCTCGTTTTCGGGCGGCTGGGGGGAACGCCACTGCCAGGGGTCGAACAGCAGTCTCTGACCCAGCACGCGATCGGTCTCGCCTATCATCGGCGGGAGGGGATGGAGGCGCGCATCGATGGCGGACCCATTACCTCACTGGCGCAATTGTCAGCCGCCTTTCCTGCTCAGGTGATCGATCCTGGTATCCATCGCCTGGTGGAGGAAGGACCGCTTCATCGGCGCCGCTGGTTGGATTGGGCTGTGTTCCACGTGGAACCAGGTTTTGTGTTGCACTGGCAGCACTACAGTCGAGCGCTTCGCCAACGCAACGCGGCGCTCAAATCTAACGCCGATCCCACTGTCTGGGATCGCGAGCTGGTTCGATTGGGGGAACTCCTGACGATATCTCGCGCTCGCGTCGTGGACGCCTTGCAGCCAGTCTGGACGCGTGCCGTCACGGACTTGGCGGCGGTACCGGCCTCCTTGGGCTTCTCCAATGGCTGGAGCAAAGGCCAGACGCTGGCCGAGAGCCTGGCAAGCCATCTGGAAATAGACCGGGAGCGGGGCAGCACCGGCTACGGCCCGCACCGCTTCGATATAGTCCTACGCTGGGACGGCCACCCGGTTCGTGACGTCGTATCGCGAGGGCAGCAGAAAGTGCTTGGCGCGGCGATGACCCTAACGATGGCTCGCTATCTCACCGACGCGACAGGTACGGCGCCCGCGCTGCTGTTGGACGACCCGGCCGCCGAGCTTGATCGACCGCATACAGAGGCATTGCTGAGCGCCGTCAGGCAGCTGGGAAGCCAGTTGGTAGCTACAGCTTTGCGACCCGAGGATACCGCATTGGGGTCGCCCGATCGGGTGTTCCACGTGGAACAGCAAGGGGTACAAAGGGTATAATATCCACAGGTTGTTATAGGGTATCGCATGACAGATTCAGACGCCTACGATTCCAGTAAAATCAAGGTCTTGAAAGGCCTTGACGCGGTACGGAAACGACCCGGAATGTACATCGGCGACACCGATGACGGGAGCGGTCTGCACCACATGGTTTTCGAGGTGGTCGACAACTCAGTTGATGAATCTTTGGCCGGACATTGCGATCGGGTCGTCGTTACGGTCCACGCCGATGAATCTGTCACCGTTTCGGATAACGGCCGCGGCATTCCGGTCGATATCCATCCAGAAGAGGGTCGCTCGGCGGCCGAAGTCATCTTCACGGTCCTGCACTCCGGTGGGAAATTCGACGACAGCTCGTACAAGGTGTCGGGCGGCCTCCACGGGGTCGGTGTCTCGGTCGTCAATGCGCTCTCCGATTATCTGCAGGTCACCGTCTGCCGCGACGGCTACATGCACCGGCAGGAGTACCACCTGGGCGAGCCGCAGGCGCCGATGGCGAAAGTGGGAACGACCACGGAACGCGGCACCACAATTCGTTTCAGGCCGTCCGCGACGATTTTCACCAACATCAACTTCAACTACGACACGCTGGCGAAGCGCCTGCGCGAACTCTCGTTCCTGAATGCCGGCGTGCGTATCGAACTGGTCGATGAGCGTGAGAACAAATCCGATGTCTTCGCCCATGAGGGCGGATTGCAGGCCTTCGTCAAACATCTGAACCGGTCGCGCACCCCGGTCCACGACAGTGTTTTCTGGTTCCGGACCACCGAGGGCCCGTCGACCGTCGAGGTGGCGCTGCAGTGGAACGACTCCTACCAGGAGAGCATGTTCTGCTACACGAACAACATTCCGCAGAAGGACGGTGGCACTCACCTGTCGGGATTTCGCGCAGCATTGACTCGCACTCTCAACGACTACATCGAGAAGGAGGCTGCCGCCCGTCGCGAGAAGGTGGCCACCACCGGCGACGACGCACGCGAAGGGCTGACGGCTATTCTCTCCGTCAAACTGCCGGATCCGAAGTTTTCGTCACAGACCAAGGACAAGCTCGTCAGCTCC
>DATBAM010000008.1:0-2331 GCA_036271535.1 Steroidobacteraceae bacterium
GCATAAGTGGCCTGCGGGCGATCCCACAACGCTGCCAGCATCTGCGCGGTCTGACCGTTGTCGTCGTCGATCGCCTGCTTGCCCAGGATGACGAGCTGCGGCGAATGCTTTTCGACCAGCTTCAGAAAGACACGCGCCGAACTGAGCGGATCGAGCGGCTGGTCGACCTGCACCAGCACGGCCCGGTCGGCACCCATCGCAAGCGCGGTACGCAGCTGCTGCTGAGCATCAGAAGGTCCGATGCCGACGACGATGATCTCGCCAGCGAGGTTGCGCTCCTTGATGCGAAGCGCCTCTTCGAGTGCGATCTCGTCGAACGGATTGATGCTCATCTTGACGCCGTCGGTGACGACACCGCTGCCGTCCGGCTTCACCCGGACACGCACGCTGTAGTCGATGACGCGTTTGATACCGACGAGGATCGGACTGCTCATGCTTAATTGGCCCCCGTGTGAACCAGGGCAGCCATCAGCTCGTGCACCGGCATGCTCTCGAGCTTGGCGCGATCCGCGAACAGCTTGACGATCTTGTCGGCCTGGTCGGCGCCGAAATGACCCTTCACGCCACCCTCGAACTTCTGCTTCAGCACCGGAATGCCTTCGCTGCGGCGCAGGCGGTGACCGATCGGGTAGTCGACCGCCACACGCTTGGTGGATTTGCCGCCCTTGAAGAACACCTGCACCGAGTTACCGATGAAGCGTTTGGACGAATCATAGTAGTCGCGCGTGAAGTCCTTGTTCTCCACCACCTGCATCTTGGATCGCAGCGCGTCGACACGAGGATCGTTGGCGATCTTGTCTTCGTAGTCGGAAGCAACCAGGCGACCGAAGATCAGCGGAACCGCAACCATGTACTGGATGCAATGGTCGCGGTCGGCTGGATTCGACAGCGGACCGGTCTTGTCGATGATGCGTACGCCCGGCTCCTGCGTCTCGATCACGACCTTCTCGACGTTGTCGAGATTGGAGGCGACCTCTTTGTGCAGCGACATCGCCGCTTCGACCGCGGTCTGCGCGTGGAATTCGGCCGGGAACGAAATCTTGAAGAGCACGTTCTCCATCACATAGCTGGCGAACGGCTGCGGCAGCGAGAACGGCTTACCCTTGAAGAGCACGTCGTAGTAGCCCCAGGTCTTTGCCGACAGCGCCGACGGGTAGCCCATTTCACCGCGCAGTGCGATCAGGCCGTGCCAGGTGGCGCGACTGGTCGCATCGCCTGCTGCCCAGCTTTTGCGGGAACCGGTGTTCGGCGCGTGGCGATAGGTGCGCAGTGCCCCGCCGTCGATCCAGGCATTCGACACGGCGTTGATCACCTGCTCGCGATTGCCGCCGAGCAATGCCGTCACGACCGCGGTCGATGCCACGCGAACCAGCAGCACATGGTCGAGACCCACGCGGTTGTAGCTGTTCTCCAGCGCCAGGATGCCCTGGATTTCGTGCGCCTGGATCATGCCCTTGAGCACCGTGCTGACCGGGATGGCCGCCTTGCCCTGTGTCGAACCGGCGCGCGACAGATAGTCCGCCGTCGCCAGAATTCCGCCCAGGTTGTCGGACGGGTGGCCCCACTCGGCAGCCAGCCAGGTATCGTTGAAGTCGAGCCAGCGGATCATCGTGCCGATGTTGAACGCCGCCTGCACCGGATCGAGTTCATAGTTGGTGCCCGGGACGCGCGCGCCGCCCTTGAGCTGGGCACCCGGAACGATCGGTCCCATCATGCGGGTGCACGCCGGATAGCGCAGTGCCTGGAATCCGCAGCCGAGCGTATCCATCAGGCAGTAGTACGCCGTCTCCTTCGCGACT
The DNA here is from genome assembly GCA_036271535.1 of Steroidobacteraceae bacterium. Taxonomy (GTDB): domain Bacteria; phylum Pseudomonadota; class Gammaproteobacteria; order Steroidobacterales; family Steroidobacteraceae; genus FEN-1191. The sequence goes on from DATBAM010000008.1 coordinate 1,800, forward strand.
TCGCTGGGATCCTTGAAGTTCAGTGCATAGTCTGCGATTGCCGTGAGGACGGCATCGGGGGCCGGCCGGTTGGCCGACTTGATATCGTGTCCGCTCATGTGCGCTCCTTCAGCGGTACGAACTTGAGATTCTCAGGTCCGGTGTAGTTGGCGCTCGGACGGATGATTTTGCCGTCGATGCGCTGCTCGATGATGTGGGCCGACCAGCCGCTGGTGCGCGCGACGACGAACAACGGCGTGAACATCGCGGTTGGAACACCCATCATGTGATAGGAGACCGCCGAGAACCAGTCGAGGTTCGGGAACATTTTCTTCTGGGCCCACATGACTGTCTCGATGCGCTCGGCCACATCGAACAGCTTCATGCTTTTGGCCGTCTCGCTCAGGCGCTTCGCAACACCCTTGATCACCTGGTTGCGCGGATCGCCGACGGTGTAGACCGGGTGACCGAAACCGATGATGACTTCCTTCTTCCCGACGCGCTCGATGATGTCCTTCTCCGCCGCGTCGGCCGAGCTGTAGCGCTCCTGGAT
>DATBAM010000009.1:0-28595 GCA_036271535.1 Steroidobacteraceae bacterium
CCTGGGGACGTGCAAGTTTGGCCGTATCAGCGGCGGAAACCAGGAGATTGGCCACGCCCTACCCTCGAGACCTTCAGGCCAATGTAGCACGTACCGACGTCAGCCGCTTTGAGGCGATGGCCGTCCGCTCGCTGTTGATAGGTAGGGAGTGGAGGGCCGCGGCGCCTGGGCATTCGCATCGCTGCGTCGTCCCATCTCGTCCGCGGCCTGCTGCGCCTCATCCTGCTTGCGAGCGATTTCGCCCAGCATGATCTGCAACCACTCGCTCAATTGGGCCATTTTCTGACGTTTCCTCAGCCGCCCGAAGCGCGCGCGGGGGGTTCAGGCGAAACGGTGGTCGACACCTGTTCCGACGGTTCGCGTTCCAGCAGCAACGGCTTCGCGCTGTTGCCGTTGTCCTGAGAGGCATCGCTCCCATCCCAATCGGCCCCATCCGGAATCCGGTTCTGGACGATCGGGGCGGCCGCCAGGACCGCATCGACTGTCGCGTCGGGTCCGGTTACCGGGACCGGCACACCGCGCGGATCACGGGTGATGGCCGCGACACTGCCCCAGTCGATCGTCGAACCGCCCTCTTTGAGCGACTTCTGGGTACGAACCGGAAGCCCCCGGGTCAGCAGCTTCTGCCGGCCGTGCTGCCAGTCGCGCGCATCATCCTCGAGCACGGTATAGGCCTGAAGATAGAGTTGATGGTCGTGCCATCCGAACAGGTATGGCTGGTTGACGGTTCGTACCTGCATTCCGTCGGGCACCATGTAGAAGAGCTTCTCGATGTCCTCGGGGTACATGCGCATGCAGCCATGGCTGGAACGCAGCCCGATGCCATAGGGCTTGTTGGTACCGTGAATGAGATAGCTGGGCCATCCGAGCGTCATCTCATACTTGCCCAGCGGGTTATCCGGTCCCGCTGCCACCACGGCAGCCAGCTCTTCGCCGTTGTCGGCGAAATGATCCTTGCGCAGCGCCGCGGAGGGCCGCCACACCGGGTCCTTCTTGTGCGTGACGATGTGCGTGGTGCCCATCGGCGTCGACCAGCCCACCTTGCCGATTCCGATCGGATAGGTATAGACGGTCTGCGGCTCGCCTTTCTTGCGAGCCGGGTAATAGAAGAGCCGCATCGCAGCGACATTGATGACGATGCCCTCACGCGGCGCGTCCGGCAGCACGAAGCGCGTGGGCACGACGATGTCGCGGCCCTCGCCCGGCACCCACGGGTCGACGCCCGGGTTGGCGCGCACGATCTCCTCGTAACCGACATTGAAGCGGCGCGCGATGTCCGGGAGCGTGTCCTCCTTTGAGGCCACCGTCATCTGGACCGTCCCGACGACATCGTCATCCGGACTCACCAGCGTGAAAACGTGCGTATCGACGGGTGGCGGGTACTGTGGCTTGGCGGGCGCCGCAACGGCGACCGCCTCGACCGGTTCATGGACCTCGTGGCCTTTCATCAGTGAACAACCCGACAGCGCGCCGAGCATCACTGTGCCGCTTACGCCCGCCACCCGTAGCCATCGTGTAAGTCTCTTCACACGCGGATTCTAGAGGAGTACCGGCTGATTGGGCAGTTCGTTGGGTCTCGGATCCTGACGAGGGAAATGCCGCCCGAGCACCCGCGCGACGCCATCGATCGCCACCAGAGCGCCGTCGGCGTAAATACCGGTACGAAAACGGGCCTCCGCCTCGCCGCACAAGGACTGCCATTCGCCGTCCCCGACCCGCGCGCTGATGCCGCGGTCGGCAACGATCTCGATCGCCCGATCGGCGCGCAGTACGTAGATCAGCACGCCGTTATTGGCTTCGGTATCCCAGACATGAAGCTGCGCGAACAGCTGCAGCGCGCGGTCCCTCGGGGTCAATCCGCGCCACAGCATTGGCATCGGCAGCGCGGTCTCGACCGCAAAACGGATCTCACCGCGATGCTGCTGTTCGGCCACGGTGATGGCTGTCTCGATGCGCTCGCACACCGCCGGATTGAACAGGCGGCGCGTGCGCGTCGCCGTCGTTACCAGATGCCTCGCGATTCGCTGCAGCATTCTCTTTATGTCACCAGCGCGAGGACGCGCCGCCTCCATTGAAGCTGCCACCACCACCGCCGCTGAAACCACCACCGCCACCGAGTCCACCGCCTCCGTAGCCTCCCCCGCCAAAACCCCCGAATCCTCCGAAGCCGCCGCTGCTCCAGCCCGAGCCACCGCCGAACAGCGCCACGACGAGGCCGATCACGCCGGCTCCTATGGCCAGTGTCAGCGCCTGCGTCAGGACGAACGCGAGTACGCCCAGACCGCCGCCAGTCAGCAGTGCGCCGGCTACGCGGCCGAAGATCGATCGCAGCATGATCGAAGCAAACAGGTAGGTCGCGATCAGGATCGGCAGCACGTTGCTGCCCCGGGGTCGCGCGGGCTGCCAGGTGCGATCGGGCGGCGGCAGCGATTCATTACTGATGACGGCGATCATCTGGTCGACGCCAGCGTTGATCGCGGCAAAGTACTGTCCCTGACGTAGCAGTGGCACCATCGTGTCGGACGTGATGCGGTTGCTCATCGCATCGGTCAGGACACCCTGCAAGCCGAGACCGACTTCGATCCGCAGCGTGTGATCATTCTTGACGATCAACAGCAGCGCGCCATCATCGACTTTCTTGCGCCCGAGCTTCCAGGCGTCGGCGACACGAATCGAATATTGGTCGATATCTTCAGGTGCCGTGGTCGGCACCAGCAGCACAAAGATCTGTGCGCCTTTGCGCGCCTCGAATTCGGCCAGGTGCTGCTCCAGCTGCGCCTGTTCGGCCGCTGTCAGTGTGCCAGTCAGGTCCGTGACACGCGCCTCGAGCTTCGGCACCGGCTGCAAACCCGGCTGCAACGACTGGGCACGGACGCCGCCCACCATCAACAGCAGGCAGGCGATCAGCGTCAGCGTCAGCGTGGCGGGACTCACGCGCATCGGCCGCACGTCAGTGCGAGAAGTCGACCGCGGGTGGCTTCGAGATCTCGGCTTCGTTCTGCACCGTGAAATTCTGCACCGGCTGATATTTGAACATCATCGCTGTCAGGTTCACGGGGAACTGCCTGATGTCGGTGTTATAGGTTTGCACCGCCTGGATATAGCGGCTGCGTGCCACCGCGATACGATTTTCCGTACCTTCGAGCTGCGATTGCAGGTCGCGGAAATTCTGATCCGATTTGAGCTGCGGATAATTCTCGGTGACCGCCACCAGGCTCTTCAACGCCTGCGTCAGTTCGCCCTGCGCAGCTTCGAATTTCGCGAATGCCGCGGGATCGTTGACCAGTTCGGGAGTCGCCTGGATCGTGCCCACTTTGGCGCGCGCCTCGGTCACACCGATGAGAACCTTCTGCTCCTGCTCGGCAAAACCTTTCACGGTGTTCACCAGGTTCGGCACCAGATCCGCTCGTCGCTGATATTGGTTCATGACCTCGGACCACGAAGCCTTGATGGACTGGTCCTCCGCCTGGATGCGGTTGTAGCCGCAGCCACCCAGCAGCAGGGCCATCGTGAGCGCGATGCAGCCCGCGTATCTATTCGTCATAATATTCCCCTGTGACGTGGGCAGGATATTCACACGTTCCACAGGCGAAGAGTATTTGAGGACCCAAAAAAAAACGCCCCGGTCTTGCGACCAGGGCGAGTCAAGCGGGCTTGTTAGCCCGCCCAGGGGATGGTCATAAACTAGGCTTTTCAGCGCCGGATCGCTGTGAGCCGTTGCACAGTATTGAGTGACGTATGAGTAGATTCCGGCTTCCTACCAAACCTGGTTCGAAGTACATCACACCGGCGGGTGCCGAACGCCTGCGCGCGGAACTCGATGAACTGTGGCGACGCGAACGCCCGCAGGTGACCGCGGCGGTCGCTGCCGCTGCGGCGCAAGGCGATCGGTCTGAAAATGCCGAGTACACCTACGGTAAGCGCAGACTGCGCGAGATCGACCGGCGGGTACGATTCCTGAGGTTGCGGCTCGAGGGCATGATTATTGTCAACACGCCGCCGACCGACCGCGGGCGCGTCTTCTTCGGGGCGCGGGTCACGGTGGAGGACGACGGCGGCACGCAGCACCGCTATCGGATCGTCGGGCCGGACGAATTGGACATGTCGCCCGACCATATCAGCATGGATGCGCCGCTCGGCAGGGTGCTGCTCGGCAAACGCCTCGACGACGAGGTCAGCCTGGAGCTGCCCCAGGGCGTGACGCGCTATCTGGTCGTCGCGATCGAATATTCCTAGCTCACACGCACGTTCTTGAACTGCCAGGGATCCGTCTTGTCCAGATCCTCCGGAAACAGGCGTTCGCGGTCGCTGAGCGGCGTCCATTCCGAGTATTGGCCGACGACCGGTCCCAGGTAAGGCATGCAAATTTCCAGCACGCGCCTGAAGTCCATGTCCTCCGGTTCGGTCAGACCATTGTTCGGATTCTCCATCGCCCAGACCATGCCTGCCAGCACCGAAACCGTGACCTGAAGACTGGTGGCATTGTTGTAAGGGGCCAGTGCCCGCGCCTGTTCGATCGACAGCTGCGAGCCGTACCAGTAGGCGTTCTTTTTGTGCCCGGCCAGCAATACACCCAGCTCATCGATGCCCTTGCTGATGTCGTCCATCAGAATCCGTTTGCGATCCTGGATCTGATAGTTACGGCCGCAGAATTCGTGCACCGACAGCACCGCCGCGTCCGACGGATGATAGGAATAGTGCACCGTCGGCCGGTAAAGCACCTGGGCATCCTTGCGCACCGTCAGGTAGTCGGCGATCGACACCGCTTCGGCGTGCGTGATCAGGAACCCATGATAGGGACCGTTGATCGGCGTCCAGCTGCGCACGCGCGTCGCGACGCCCGGCTGCGCCAGGTAGATCGCGGCGCCGGCGCCGAAGTCGAATCGCTTGCCGTCACGGGGAAAATTGCGCTCGTGCGAGCCCCAACCCAGCTCGCCCGGCTGACCGCCCTCGGAGACGAACCCGTCTACGGACCACGTATTGACGAACTCGTTCGGTTCCTTCGGGATGGTGGAAACCTGGCTGTCGCGCTCGGCGATGTGCACGACCCGGATACCGAGCTGTTTGGCCAGCTCGGCCCATTCGCTGCGGTTGACCGGATTGGCGCCAGCGACGCCGGTGTCGGCGGCAATGTTGAGCAGCCCCTGCTTGACGAAGTGCGACACCAGGCCGGGATTCGCGCCATGCGTGAGCACCGCGGTCGGGGAGCGCGTGCTGCCGCTGCGCAACGCCAGAGCCTCTTCGCGCAGCGCATAGTTGGTTCGCCGTGCAGGCGGGATGGTGGGATCGGAATAGCCGCCCGGCCAAGGCTCGATGCAGGTATCGAGGTACATCGCGCCCTTTTCCCAGCTGAAACGGACCAGGGCGATGCTCGAGACATCGACGGACACATTCAGCAGGAAGTCGCCACGGCCCACGAGCGGATCGAGCACCCGGCGATGGTTTTCGCGTGTCAGGCGCTGTTTGACGAATTTCACGCCGTAGCGCGCCGCCTCTTCGGCCCCGATATCCTCGGCGGTCACGATCGTGATGCGCTCGGCGCTGGTGCCGATATGGCGCAGAATCAGTGGTAGCACGCCCTGCCCGATGCTGCCGAAACCAACAATAACGATGCGTCCCTGGAATTCGATGTGAACTTTTTGCTCGGTCATGATCTGCCCGTAATCGACACGCGCGGAGGTTAACAATCGCCAGCCCGAGCCGCCAGCGTCTGCGGTGGAAAGCGGCGTACTACCGATTCAAGGTGACAGTGGCGTGACGCCGCTGCACATTTTTCAACGCTGCCAGTGGGGAGGCCAGGTTCGTTCGTGGCCGGGCAGCGCGGCGACGCGTTCCAGCCAACGCCCGATCGCCGGATAGTTCACTTCCATCGGTAGAAAACGTGCCGCCAGCTCGTGTGCCTGCGGACGCTGCAGCATCCGCAGCAACAGCCGGATGTTGGGATAGATCATCATATCGGCCGCCGAAAAGCTCTCGCCCACGACCCAGTCGGAATGGGCCAGCCGCATCTCGATCGAGCGCGCCTCGCCCGCCACCCGGTGCATGGCGTCGGTGACCGCGTCGTCCTGTCTGCGCTCCGGACCGCGCTCCGGGGCCCGTTCCTGGGCAGTCAGCGACTGCACGACCTGGGTCAGCGGTGGCTCCACATATGACAGGTACTCGCAGATGACGCGCATGATGACGCCGGCCTCGTCGGGGGTGCGCCCGAAGATCGGCGGATCCGGATACTTCTGGTCGAGGTAGTAAAGGATCGCCAGCGACTCGAAAACGACGTAGTCGCCATCGCGCAGCACCGGCAATTTGCCGCGGAAATTCATCGCCAGCATCTGCGGCGACTTGTGCTCCTGCCGGTCGAAATGCAGCAGGTGGCTGTTGTACGGCAGGCCCTTGTATTCCAGTGCCATCGCTACCCGCCAGCAGGGCGGGCTGCCGCTTCCCCAATAGAAATCGATTGCCATACGGGTGTCGATTGTAGCGACTGACGGCGCCGGTATCATTTACTTGTCGCCTCGTTTTGCTAAGGTGAGTCATTGCAGCGTGAGGGACATCTACCGTGGGTCAACAAGCGGCGCGCAACGCTGCCAGCAGTGTGCCTTGGGGAGTCGAGGATTCCCTCGAGCTCTTCAACGTTCCGGCCTGGGGTCTGGGCTACTTCTCGATCAACGCGGCCGGCCACGTCGTGGTGCGTCCCGATACCACGCCAGCGAACGAGATCGACCTGCTGGAGGTCGTAAAAGGGCTCCAGGAGCGTGACCTGTCCGCGCCGGTGGTGATCCGTTTTTCGGACATCCTGGCTCACCGGCTGCGCAATCTCTACAACGCCTTCAGCCAGGCGATCGCAGAGAACGACTACCGCAATCGCTATACGGCGGTCTATCCGATCAAGGTCAATCAGCAGCGCCTGGTAGTAGAAGAGGTCTTCCGCTACGGCCGGGAGTTCGGCTTCGGACTGGAAGCAGGCTCCAAGCCGGAGCTGCTCGCGGTCATGGCGATAACCGGCGGGGCGGACGACCGGCCCATCATCTGTAACGGCTTCAAGGACTCGAGCTATATCGAGGCGGTGATCCTCGCCACCAAGCTCGGCCGCACGATCATCCCGGTGATCGAGAATTTCTCCGAGCTCGAGCTGGTGCTGCGGCACGCCGACCATTACAAGGTGCGGCCAAAGCTGGGTGTTCGGGTCAAGCTCGCGAGCGAAGGCTCCGGGCGCTGGCGCGATTCCGCCGGAGAGAAGTCCAAGTTCGGGCTTTTCATCACCGAGATCCTGGATCTGGTCGCCGTGCTGAAGTCGCGAGACATGCTGGACTGCCTGAAGCTCGTGCATTGCCATCCCGGCAGCCAGCTTCAGGACATCCGTCGCGTCAAGGATGCGATCAATGAACTCGCGCATGTCTATGGCGAGCTCAAGACCATGGGCTGCGGGCTCGAATACATCGACATCGGCGGCGGCCTCGGCATCGACTACGACGGCAGTGCCACCAACTTTCCGTCATCGATGAATTACACCCTGAACGAATACGCGGGCGACGTGGTCTATCGCATCGGCAGCGTCTGCAACGCGCGCGGCATTGCGCACCCGCTGATCATCAGCGAGTCGGGGCGCGCGATCGCCGCGCATCATAGCGTGCTGGTCTTCAACGTTCTGGGTTCATCGGCGCTGGATCGCTTCCGCATCGACGGCAAGGACCTCACCGAATTCGGCGGCATCAAACAGCTGCCCGCGCCGGTACGCGACCTGATCGACGCCTGGCGCAACATCGACGAGCGCCGACTGGTGGAGTGCTATCACGACGCGACCACCGCCCGCGAGCAGGCACTGCAGATGTTCAACCTCGGACTGTTGTCGCTCGAGCTGCGTGGCCTGACGGAGCGTCTCTACTGGGCCAGCTGCACCCGCATCCGTGATGTCTGCCGCCGCATGGAATGCGCGCCCGAAGAACTCGACGACCTCGAGAATGTGCTGTCGGACACGTACTTCTGCAACTTCTCACTTTTCCAGTCGTTGCCGGACAGCTGGGCGATCGATCAGCTGTTTCCGATCATGCCGATCCATCGGCTGGCGGAATACCCGGCCCGCAAGGCAGTGCTGGCGGACATCACCTGCGACTCCGACGGCAAGATCGACCGCTTCGTCGGCCCGCGCGACGTCAAGCGGACCATCGAGCTGCACGAGCTGGTTCAAGGCGAAGACTACTATCTGGGCGCGTTCCTGGTCGGTGCCTACCAGGAGACACTCGGCGATCTGCACAACCTCTTCGGCGACACGCACGTCGTGCACATCAAGCTTCACCCCGAGGGCGGATGGTCGATCGAGGAGAGCGTCAAAGGCGACACGGCCAACAAGGTGCTCGAATACATGGAGTACGACGTTGCCGAACTGGCACCGGCGCTGGCTCGCGACTGCGAGCGCGCCGTCCGCGAAGGCAAGTTGTCGGTCGCGGAAAGCCAGGCGCTCAAGCGCTTCTACGAGAACGAACTCAACGGCTACGCTTACCTGGAACCCTAGGCCATACCCCGGGGCGTCTCCCTGGGGTTTTATCCGGGGCTACCACATCTCCTTGAGACGCGCCGTCACATCGACGCCGGCTTCCTTGCCGCTCAATTCACTGGCATCGCCGAGCTTGGAACCCTCGACGGCAAGCTGGTGAACGCACTTGAGCACCTTTTCGGTGACGAACCGGCTGCGGCCGCCGTAGACATGCGCATCGCCGGTCCGGGGCTGCTGTGTCAGCGGGAACTTCAGCGGAACACAGATCTGCAGTTCGTTGCGCGCCCGCGTCAGGGCGACATAGAGCAGGCGACGCTCCTCCTCCACCATCTCCGCGCGCCCGGTAGAGAATTCGTTCGGGAAGCTTCCATCGACCACGTTGAGGACGTAGACCGTATCCCACTCCATGCCTTTGGCGGAGTGGACGGTCGATAGCACCAGATAATCCTCGTCCAGCGTCGGCTTGGCCGCCAGGTCGCTGCTGGCGTTTGGCGGATCCAGGGTGAATTCGGTGATGAATCGCTCACGGCTCGGATACTGTGTCGACAGCTGCTCGAGCTGATCCAGATCACCGGCGCGCGTATGGAAATGTTCGTAGATACGCTCCAGGTGCGGCTGGTACCAGTCGCGTACCTGCCGTATCTGGCCCGGCCACGGCTTCTGCGGCTCGGCCAGCGACTTCATCAGATTCAGCAGCTTCAGGTAGGGCTGGGTGGCTTCCCTCGGCGCCGTGAACGCGGACAGCGCGTCCAGTGAGCCGTTCTGCGCCTCGATCAGTTCGACCACCTTGCGGGCATTGACCGGTCCCATTCCCGGCAGCAGCTGCAGCGTACGAAATGCCGCCAGGGTATTGCGGGGGTTGTCCGCCCAGCGCAGCACGCCCATCAGATCCTTGATGTGCGCCGCCTCGAGAAACTTCAATCCACCATATTTGACGAAGGGGATGCGTCGCCGGGCGAGTTCCACTTCCAGCACGTCGCTGGCGCTGGCATTGCGGAACAGCACCGCCTGGCTGCGTAACGCAACGCCGCTCTCACGCCGCTTGAGGATCTGCCCGCAGACGTACTCTGCCTGTCCGGCAAGGTCATCCAGCGTGACGTACAGCGGCTTGATCGCGCCCGGGCGCACGGCCAGCAGGTGCTTGCGGTGCTGCCTCGGCGCTTCTGCCATCAACGCATTGGCAAGGTCGAGCACGCCCTGCATCGAGCGGTAGTTCTGCGCCAGCGTGACGACCTCGGCCTTCGGCGTGAAGCGCCCCGGAAACGACAGAATGTTTTCGACCTCGGCGCCGCGGAATGAATAGATCGCCTGTGCATCGTCGCCGACGACCGTCACGCCCGCGCCGTCCGGCTTCATCGCATGCAGGATCTCGGCCTGCAGGCGGTTCGTATCCTGATATTCGTCGACCAGCACGTGGTCGAAGTTGCCGCTGACGTGCTGCGCGAGCCGGGCATCGCCCATCATCAGGTGCCAGTAGACCAGCAGGTCGTCGTAGTCGAGCAGGTTGTAACGCTGTTTACGCTCCACATAGGTGCGAAACAGCCGCGTCAGCTCCTCTTCCCAGTGCTTGAAATAGGGAAACTGTTGCTCGAGCGTCTCGCGCAGCGAACGCTGCGTATTCAGGCGCATCGAATACATCGCAAGGCAGGTGTCCTTGCGTGGAAAGCGCTGATCCTTGGACGCCAGGCCGAGTTCGGCGCGCACGTCGTCCAGCAGGTCCGACGAATCGGAGCGGTCGATGACGGTGAACGTCGGATCGAGATTGATGTGCCGCGCGTAGTGCCGGAGCAGGCGGTTGCCGATCGAATGGAACGTGCCGGCCCACGTCAGGCGCTGCAGCACCATGGCGGCTTTGTTGCCAAGGGTGTCCCCCAACGATTCGCGCACGATGTCGTGCACGCGCCGGCGCATCTCCGCAGCGGCCCTGCGGGTGAAGGTCAGCAGCAGCACCCGCGCCGGGTCGACGTTGTGCACGGCCAGCTGAGCCACCCGGTGGGCGATCGTGCTGGTCTTGCCCGTTCCCGCGCCGGCGACGACCAGCAGAGGACCGGCCTGCCAGCCTTTCTCCGGCGCAGCCTGACCGTAAGTCGCGGCCCGGCGCTGGGGGGCGTTCAGAAGCTCGGTTTGTGAATCAGCTGACATATTCAGCCGAAATATAATGCACCGGGCGGCTTCGTGGCGCGGTGGACGTCAAAGTTCGCTGCGCGCCTCCTGCGACAAACCGCTAGGCTTTTGCAAATGACCATCGAAAACACGCGCACGGTCTTTCGCGGCCGGGTGATCACGGTAAACGTCGAAACCGTCCGCCTGCCCAACGGGCATGTCACCGATCTGGAGATCATCCATCACCCGGGTGGCGCCGCGATCGCGGCCGTCGACAGGCAGGGCCGGATCTGCATGATCCGGCAATACCGGCACGCGGCCGGCGGGTGGATCTGGGAGCTGCCCGCCGGGAAACTCGAACCGAACGAGCCGCCGCTCGAGACCGCACGTCGCGAACTGGTCGAGGAAGCCGGAGCATCCGCCAGCAGCTGGTCGTCTCTCGGTACTTATGTCAGCTCGCCCGGAGTTTTTACCGAAATCGTGCATCTGTACCTCGCACAGGGACTGGATTCCGTCACGATGGCGCACGAGGCAGGCGAGCTCATCGAAGTCCATTGGCTCGACCTGGAAGAGGTCTGCGCGCGTGCCCTGAGCGGCGACATCAACGACGGCAAATCCGCGTTGGGAGTGTTGCGCGCAAGGGCCGCATTGCAAGGCAAGGTCCCGTGAACCAAGGAGGCTCGACTCATTGTGAGCATCGTCAACACCCGCAATCCGGACGATTCCGAGCTGTCGATCGACAATACTTTGGCGAAGCGGTTGCGCTGGGATAACGCGCAGATACTGCCCGAGGCCATTGCGCCCCCGGCCACGGCGGGCCGGAAGCCGGCCGATCTGCGAAAACTGTCGGAGTGGATCCAGGTTCAGCGCAAAGTCGCGGAACTGAAGAAAAAACCCTAGCAGCACCCGCCGAGTATCACTCGCCTAATATCATTCGCCGTAGCGGCGGATATGCGTCATCTTGCGCTCCTGGCTCAGCCGATAGAAACGACGTAACTCGCACAGCGCCTGACTGCGACCCGTATTCTCGGCCGCCAGCAACTGCTGCATGCGGTGACAGAAACGCGCCGCGTAGCGGTTGGCTTCGCGATACATCTGCACCCGGTCCCCGGCCAGCGCCTCATCGACCCGGCAGCGCTCGAACAGCAGCCGGTGCAGTTCTGCCGGATGGCGCGTGGGATCCTGCTCGCACAGCAGCCACCAGCTGGTCACGTACTTGTCGATCTCTGCCTGCAATTCGAGCTCCAGCAGCGAGACGGCCCGATCGTGCTCCGCATTCCATGCCAGGCAGATGAAATGGCTGACTCCTTCGAGGGCGGTCCAGTAGTCCGCGACATTGCCGGCGTTGAGTGCCTCGATCGGATTGGCTGCCGCCAACCGCGCGAGCAGCCGCGGGTCGAGGAACAGCCCGACCGCTGGCGGCTCGCCAGCCTCGGCCGCCTCGACGACCACCACCTGCTCGTCGGTCTCGGTATCGCGGACCGCCGCTGGCAGCTGCGCACGTTCGGTGACGAGGAAATCATCGACGCAGTACTGCATCGGCAGGTCGTAGATGCCTGCCAGCATGTCCTGCAGTGGCTGCAGCAGCATGCGATCGGCTTCAGTGCTGCAGCACGCCGACCGGAGCCGGCTCGACGCCCAGTTGCCGCAGCAGACCCCGCGCGCGGGCGCTGCCGGTCTTCAGCCACAGCTCGTACAGGCGCAGGATATCGGCCTCGCTGTAGCGCCGGGCAGTGTCACTGATCTCGCCCAGGGCATCGACGATGGGTTGGAACTTCGCTGCCAGTTCGCCGAACACGCGGCTGAGGACGCGTCGTGGTCCGCGGGCCATGCCGCATGCCAGCGTACCGTAGGCTCGGCCGCCCATCGCTATGTGGTAGTCGATATCCACCACTTTGCGTGCAAAGCCGTGAGCAAAGAAACCGGCAATGAACAACGAGACGTCTCCCAGCCGTTGCAACTGCCGCTCGCGCTCGATCGCGGTCGGCGCCTCCAACGCATCGGAGAGCATCTGCACCAGCGGTCGCAATCGCACGCCGTCCGGTGTCTGCTCGAACAGCTGTTCCGAGCGCGCGAAGATGGTCAGTAGATTGACCACGTACTGCTCGGTCTGATCTTCCACTGCCACATGCTGGTGCGCCAGTGCCTGTTGTAGTGCGCCCTGAAAATACTCGCGCAGGCTCGAGACAGTGAGCAGACCCTGATTCGTATCCACTTGCTGCATGATTTCGTCCTCTTGAGGGAAATCCGCGCTACGGCCATCACCTATTCGGTCGCATTCAGTTCAGCACGAAAAACGTGTAGCGCCAGATAACCTCGTCACAGATAAATCAGGTGCAAGAAGCCTGCCCGGCTGGCAGCGGTGTCAGTCGAGTGCTAATAGGTAGGAAAAGGATGGCAGGCGTCACACATTTCGCCTGTCGGCCCGATGATAGGTTCGGGCGGGATCTTCAAGTCGGCGCGTTCGACCGACAGCTGGCCGGCTTGCCTGCTTACAGCTTTCGGCTCATCTGCACGCCGCGCAGGCCAATTCGCAGGGTTCTGGTGGCAACGAATACCTCACGCAGGAACAGCAGCAGGCCGCTGATGAAGCAAAGCATGGAAAGAATAAACAACACGGAAACGACCAGCGAGAGATGAAAATTTACAAACGCGCCCATGAACAGGGCCACCACCACCACCGACACGAACAGTGCCGAGAACGTGCACAGCGTGATCGCACGGCCCAGCAGACGCGCGCGTTGAGCCAGCGTCGCCACCCGATGTTGCAGCTCCTGCATGTCGGGCTCGAGTGTGTCCATCTCGCTGCGTTCGAGCGCCCTCGCCCGGTCGACCACGCGAGCCAGCCGGCCGGTCAGCATCGTCAATGTGACGCCCACACCCGAGAGCAGGAACACGGGCGCCACTGCGGTGCGAACCACGTCGGCGATCTCGGCAATGGGCTCGGTCATGTCAGGGCCTGGAACCTAGTCGCCGCGACGCTGGAAGTGCAGCGGGCTGGTGCTGGCAGTATCGGTAGGTAGTCGACCGCCGGGGCCTGCCTGCAATTCGGTGAGCGTCAGATCGTCGGCAGTCAGCTCGGCTGCAATCTCGACCAGATGTCCTTCTTCGCTCGCGCCGGGCCGACAGGCGTGAGGTCGGGTGGCGCCACTGAAGCCGTCGCCGCTTTTGGTCCAATAGATGTCGCAACCGCCCTCTTTCTGCAGGTCGTCCGGTAACAACGACTGCAGCAGCATCGAATCATCGCCCGCGCCTTTCCAGCGCTGTGGTTCCTTGAATTGATAGACGTGCTGGACGATGTTCTTGTCCTTGTCCCGATCCACCGTCCAGATATGTTCGGCCAGCAGCCGGTGCGGATCGTTTGCCGCTGTCTCGCGCACCAGCAGCACCAGTTTTCCGATGAGCTGCAGATCCAGTGGCCGGATCGACAGGATCACCGGCTGTGTCTGCCCCGAACTCTCGTCCGCCTGCGCCAGATTGTCGAAACTGCCGGGCAGCATCTTCAGGAACGAGAGATAAGCGGCTTCCTGTTCCTTGTCCTTCTTCGAGGCCCAGGCGGATGCCGGGAAATTCGCCAGCACCGCGAGGCATGCCATGCCGAGAATCCCCGCATATCCATATTTTCCAGTCTTGTTCATTGTCATCCTAAGCATTGTATTGGGTCCACTCCGCACGATAGCTGCGACCCAACGCAACGATGCGTTCGAGCAGCGTCTTATAGTCCGTGCCCGCCGCGGCGGCCGACTGCGCAAAGTCCTCGTCGCGCGTGAGGTTGGGGTTGGGGTTGGCTTCGAGCACGAAGATGCTGCCGTCCGCGCGCACCCGGAAATCGATGCGGGCATAGCCCGACAGATGCAACGCGCGATAGATGCGGCGGGACAGGCGATCGAGCTGCGCCAGCACGGCCGGCGGCAGTTCGTCGGCGGCGCGCGTGGTGATGTCATAGCGCTGCTGATAGGTCCGATCCCATTTGACCTTTCGGGTAGCGATGGCCGCGAGTGATCCGGGCAGCGTGCCGAAATGCATCTCCCACACCGGCAGACGGGTCAGCCGCTCGTTGCCGAGCACGCCGACGTAGAGTTCGCGTCCTTCGATGTACTCTTCCACCAGCGCGTCCGATCCGATCTGCTCGTGCATGAACTGTACTCGCTCACGCAGTTTGCTCAGGTCCTCCACCACGGAGGCCTGTGCGATACCGAGAGACGCGTCCTCGGTCGCCGACTTGACGAAGAAAGGCGGTCGCAACCGGCGCGGAACCGCGACCCGCTGTCCGCGGCGGAAGACGACGAACTGGGGCGTCGGAATGCGATGGAACGCCAGCAACTGTTTGCACAGCACCTTGTCGCGCGCCAGCAGCAGGCCGCGAGGATTGCACCCGGTGTAAGGAGCCTGCATCAGTTCCAGGAACGCCACCACGTGTTGATCGTAGGTGACGATGCCATTGAACTCCTCGAGCAGATTGAAGACCACCTCGGGCTTCCAATCGAGCAGTGCGGTGCGCAGCTCGGTGAGTGAATCGAGCACGCCGAGGGTGTGCACATCGTGCCCGTTCTCACGCAGCGACGACACCACGTCGTATTCGGTGCGCCATTCATCGATCTGCTTCTCTGTGTAGCCTTCCAGGCTGTCGGGCGGTACCAGACTCGAGTGCACGACGACAAGCGTGCGCAGTTTCTTCATGCGCGCAATCGTAATCCCTGACTTCTCATGTAGAGACGCAACAGTCGACGCAGCATGATACGCGCATCGCGCAATGCTGCGCGCTGCGTGCCGCGCACGTAGAGCTCCAGATGTTGACTGCGGCTGATGGCAGTGCGCATGACCTGGTGGGCAACGTAGCGTTCGGCACCGCTGCTGCGAATCAGCGAGGCCAGCAAAGCCGGCTTGTGAGCGCGCAGCAGGCTCGCGGCAGTCAGCGCGCGGCGGTCCGGCTCGAGAGCGAACACGCGACCAAGCAACCGGTCGGCCAGCAGGCCGCGATAGGTTCGCGTGCGCGCCAGCTTGCTTCGATAGTGCTGCGCGAGCGTGCGCTGGCTGGCGTCGATCGGTTCGATGCGGTCGCGGCTGCGCACCGGCGGCGGACTCAAGGCGATTTCGCCCGCAAACTGCTGTACCAGGCGCAGCTTACGCAACGCCGGCCAGGATTTATAACGACGCTGCCAACCCGAACGAGGTGCCAGCCATACCGCAAAAGTCTCGGCAAAATCCTCGGTCGGATGGCTTTGCGCGTACCAGTCCCCAAGGTGCTGAACATGATGCCGGCTCGCGGGCCGAGCACGATAGTGCGAGCGATAGGGTTGAGAGGCCGGCCCGAATATCGCCCGCCAGTGGGCACGCCGACGCAGGCGGTAGGCAGAATCGATCGCATGCCCGGCCTCGTGCCGAAGGATGCGCATCAGCCACTTGCTGTTCCCGCCCTCCACCTCGCGCGTCATCTTTCGCTCGAGGCGCATCAGGCGCGGGTGCGCCAGATAAAAAGGCACGGCGATCCCGGGGATCCCGTCAGGCGAAAACCATTCTTCCGACAGCCAGACATGCGGACGGAAACGGATGCCGCGCCCGTCGAGCTCGTTGTAGAGCCGCCGCACATAGCGCTGCACGGGCGAGCGCCGCAACTCGAGCTGCAGATCGCACAGGCGCAGCCTCAGCAGCTGCTCATCGGTCAGATGGGCAAGATTCAGCCGTCGCGCGCCGCCGGCGGCTCGACGGCGCGGGGCAGGACAGGTGCTGGCCTGGGGCATGGAGCACAGACTCTAACCAATCCGTTATCGCCTGTCCGCTCGAACCCCGCAGCACTTTCGGCGAGGTGGCAAAAGCGGCTTCATGTCATTGAATTTGCGCACCTTATAAGTAGCCGCCCAGCTCGGCCTCGATGGCCAGCTCCTCGTTCTCGGTCATGAACTCGGCCGCCGAAGACGGGGTGGCGCGAAGTCCCGCGAAATCGAAGTGCCGGGGGTCCGCCAGGGTGGCCGTCTCGACGTGGCGGATCGCGGTGAAGATCGACTCCGTCCGGCCCGGGTACTGCTGTTCCCACGCCACGAGCATGGCCTTCACGGCAGCGCGCTGAAGATTGGGCTGCGAGCCGCACAGGGTGCAGGGAATGAGCGGGAACGCCATGCCGCGCGCGTAGCGCGCGATCTCGCGTTCACCGATATAAGCCAACGGACGGATCACGACATGCTGCCCGTTCTGCGAGCGCAGTTTGGGCGCCATCGCCTTCAGTCGGCCGCCATGGAACAGATTGAGGAACAGCGTCTCGACGATGTCGTCGCGATGATGCCCGAGGGCAATCTTCGTGATTCCGTTTTCGGCGGCGAACCGATAGAGCGCGCCGCGCCGCAGTCGCGAGCACAGCGAACACATCGTCTTGCCTTCCGGAATCACTCGTTTGACGACCCGGTAGGTATCCTGTTCGATGATGTGATAGCGCACGCCGATCGATTGCAGATAGGTCGGCAGCACGTGAGCAGGAAAGCCGGGTTGCTTCTGGTCCAGGTTGACCGCGATCAGTTCGAAATCGATCGGGGCACTGCGCTGCAGAGAACGCAGCAGCTCCAGCAACGTGTACGAATCCTTGCCACCGGAGAGGCAGACCATGACGCGGTCGCCGGCCTCGATCATCCGGTAGTCCTCGATCGCCTTGCCGGCCAGTCCGCGCAGCCGTGCGCCGAGCCGCCGCAGCGTCGACGATACCGGCACCGGCCGCGGCGCATCCACCGGTCTCAACGCATCCGCCGACCGCGGCGCGGCCCCCTGCTCGGGTGTTGGTCCCGGTCCGCTCACGCCGCTTCCTCCAGGTATTTGGTTTCCAGATACCGCAGCAGCGCATTGGCGGAAAGGGGTTGGTCGGTTGCGTCCTTGACCAGTTCGTTGACACTGACCTTGGCGCCCAGTCCGTGGACGTGCTCACGCAACCATCCGAACAGGCCTTCGAACTCGCCGCGAGCGATCTGCTGCTCGATGTCCGGGATGCGGACCCGCAGACTCTCCCACAGTTGCGCCGCGATCACCGCCCCGAGCGCATAGGATGGGAAGTAGCCAAAGGATCCGAGCGCCCAATGGATGTCCTGCAGGCAACCGTCAGCCGCGCCCGTGGCACGAACCTCCAGCCGCTGCTCCATGCCGGCATTCCACGCGTCCGGCACGTCGCGCACAGCCAGCTCGCCGGACAGGAGCTTCTTCTCGAGCTCGTATCGCAGCAGGATGTGCAGCGGGTAGGTGACTTCGTCGGCATCGACGCGAATCAGACTGCGCTTCACGTGGTTGATGCGCTGATAGAGATTGCCCGGCTCCCATTCGGGACCGCCGACACCGAAGTGTTTCTGCAGCAGTGGCCGCAGGTATTCGACGAAGGCCCGGCTTCGCCCGACGATCATCTCGAGCAGCAGCGACTGACTTTCCTCGAGCGCCATGCCGCGATCACGGCCCACCGGCTGGTCTCGCCACTGCTGCGGCAATCCCAGGTCGTACATCGCGTGCCCTGTCTCGTGCATCGCCCCCAGCAGTCCCGGAAACGGATCGCCCGCATCGAAGCGCGTGGTGACGCGGATGTCGCCCGGCACGCCTTCGGTAAAGGGGTGCTCGCTCTCGTCCAGGCGGCCGCGGTCGAACGGAAAGCCGATCGCCCGCATCACCTCGGTTACCAGGGCTCGCTGTTTGCCAGGTGTGAACTTGCCGGTCACGGGCAACGACGCACGACGCTCCTGCAAAGGCACGATCTCGCGAATGAGGCTGGGCAGACGCCAGGACAATGCCTTGAAGATCGTATCCATGTCGGCCGCCGAGATACCCGGCGAGAACTCATCCATCAACGCATCGTAGGCAGGCAGACCGAGCGCCTGGCCAAGCAGCGCAGCCTTGTCGCGCACCAGCTTCAGAACCTCTTCCAGGTGCGGCGCGAAGAGCTCGAAATTGTTCTGTCGCCGCGCTTCGGCCCATTGCACTTCGGCGCGCGAGGTCGCACGCGCCAGCCGCGAAATCAGCGAAACCGGGGTGGCGATCGCGTGGTCACGCTGGCGGCGCATCTCCCTGAGGTTGGCCAGCTGCCAGTCCTCGAGTCCCTGCGAGTTGGCCTGTGCCCGTTCCAGCAGGCGCGTGATGCGCGGCGTCGTGAGCAGCGCGTGGTACTCGGTCTCCAGCGCCGCCAGCTGCTCGCCCCGCACGTCGGCGCTGCCCCGGGGCATCATCACGGCCGCGTCCCAGCGCAATAGCGACAGAGCCCCCAGGAAAGCGTGCAACCGGCGCCATTCCTGCTCGAGCTGGGCATAAGGGGATGCGGACATGAGGTGGGATCCTGATTTTCCTGGCGTGAAGCGGTCTGGCGGCTAGCGTCCGGGCGGCCAGTTGGCCGCGCACCACTGCGCCATCCGGCACCAGCGCGGCCAGTCCGACGCGACGAGGCCCACGCCGACGGAGATCGCCAGCAGCAGCAGTAACACGGCGTACACAATCAGCGCCCGCATGTCTGACATGATAATGGCTTCGCAAAAGCGCGTCTCGCGCTGCGGTAATATCGAACGATGCCTCTGCGAATCTGCTTCGTAACGGCGGAAATGACGCCCCTCGCCAAGGCGGGCGGGCTCGCCGACGTGTCCGGCGCGCTGGCGAAGTACCTGCATGCCGAGGGGCATGACACGCGCCTGTTCATGCCGGCTTATGCCAGCATCTCGCGCAGTGGCCTCGACATCTATCCGGTCGACTTCCTGCAGAACCTCTGGGTTCAGCTCGGCAGCCACCGGTTCGCCTTCTCGGTTCTCACGGCGCGCCTGCCCGGCTCCGATGCTTTTGTCTACCTGATCGACTGCCCGGCGGTGTTTCATCGCGGCTCGCTCTATTCCACCGCCGGTGACGAGCACCTGCGCTTCCTGGTGCTGACTCACGCAGCCTTTATCTGCTGTCAGTACATGGGATTTGCGCCGCAGATCATGCACTTCAACGACTGGCATACGGCGGCCGGCACGCTGCTGCGACGCGCGACCTATGGTTGGGACGGCTTGTTTGCCGACACTCGCACGGTGCTGACCATACACAACATCGGGTATCAGGGTGACATCGGTGCCCAGGCCGCCGATGAAGTCCTGCCCGGCGGCCCGCATGGCCTGTTGAATGCCGGCGGGCTCGATCAAGGTCATATCAACCTGTTGCGCCTGGGTGTTGCCTACGCGGATCTGGTCACCACCGTCAGCCCCACCTATGCCAGGGAGATTCAGACGGCCGAGTACGGCATGGGACTGCAGGACCTGCTGCGCGCGCGCGCCGACTCGGTGATCGGCATCCTCAATGGCGTCGACTACGACGAGTGGGACCCGCGGCGCGACCGGTATCTGTCGCATCACTACGGCGCCAATCAACTGGGTGTGAAAGCGGAACTCAAACAGGAATTCCTGCAACGGTTGCGGCTCTCGAGCGGCACGCGCACCGCGCTGATCGGAATGGTCACCCGCTTCGCGACGCAGAAGGGATTCGATCTGCTGCTGGAAGCGTTGCTGCCGTTGCTGCAATCGCGCGATTTCATTTTGGTGGCCTTAGGGTCAGGTGAGCGGCGCTACGAGGATTTCTTCACCAGTCTGCAGCGCCGGTTCCCGGCGCGCGTCCACTTCCATCGCGGCTACAGCGATCAGATGGCGCACTGGATCGAGGCGGCGAGCGATATGTTCCTGATGCCCTCGCACTATGAGCCGTGCGGCCTCAATCAGATGTACAGCCTGCGCTACGGCACCGTGCCGATCGTCCGGCGCACGGGTGGGCTGGCTGACTCGGTGCAGCACTTCGATCGGGCCACAGGCCAGGGTACCGGCGTCGTATTCAACGACTACGACGTTCCCGGTGTCAGTTGGGCAGTGCATACCGCCCTCGATCTGTATCGCGAGAAGGCGCTGTGGCGGCGCCTGGTGCAGAACGCGATGGCACAGGATTTCTCCTGGACTCAGCAGGTACGGTACTACGTCGACGCGTACGAGCAATTGGCGGCCGGTGCCGGGCAGCCGACGGGCACTGTCCCCGCTACCACCTGACGCGTCCCTTCTGGTCGAACGGAATCTTGTGCAGGAGGCTCCCCTTGAGGTGCACGTCGCCGTACAGGCGATAGTCGACCGTGTGATGCCCGAGCCGGCTCGCGACGATGACCATCGCCGTGTTGATGTTGGCGACGACGTCCAATTCGAAGTCGACCTCACCTTTCGCGGGCAGCGTAAAGGCCTGCGCCGTACTGCCCTGCGCGAACGACATGTTTTCCACGTCGAGCTGCGCATCGATGCTGCGGATGGCGATCGAGCGGTTGTTGGGATTGACGGCATGCACCGTCAGCGCCACCTGCTGCTGACCGGCGTCACTGGTCGGCCCGAGCTGAATCCGCGTGACGACAAGGGCCGGTGCCTCTAGTTTGGGAACCATGGCCGCACAGCCCGACAGCAGCGTCAGCACAGACAGCGCCGCGAGCGCCGCGACCGAAGAACGCGGGATCGCGAACATCGACCTCACCGGCGCACTCATGCGCGTGCTCGCGCGCGTGCTCATGCGCGCGGCACGCTGCGCCCGAATGCCTGATTGAGTGCGCCGTAATACTGCGCCTTCCCGGCATCGAGCGCTTCCGGCGGCAGGCGCCAGGTCCAGTTCCCGGTGGCCGTGCCCGGTGTGTTCAGGCGCGCTTCGGAGCCCAGCCGCAGCAAGTCCTGCGCCGGAATGATGGCCAGATTCGCAACGCTCGCGAGCACGGCACGCTCCATTTGTTCCAGAGCGTTGGAGGCATCCGCGCGCAGAAAGAAATTGACCCGCCTGACGGATGCATCGTCCAGCGATCGATACCAGCCCGCGGTGGTGTCGTTGTCGTGCGTACCGGTATAGGCAACGACATCGCGACTGTAATTCTGCGGCAGGTGCGGGTTGTCGCCCGCGCCGTCGAAGCCGAACTGCAGCACCCGCATGCCCGGCATACCGAACGCCGTGCGCAATTCCTCGACGTCCGGCGTGATGACACCCAGATCCTCCGCGACCAGCGGCATCGACGGGAAGTCCTGCCGCAAGACCTGAAACAGGGCGTGACCTGGCGCCGGACACCAGTGGCCCTCGCGCGCGGTACGGGCGCCGGCCGGTATCGACCAGTAACCGGCCAGGCCCCGGAAATGATCGATACGAACCAGATCGAAACGCTGCAGCTGGCGCGACAGGCGTGTGCGCCAGAAATGAAACTGATCGCGCTCGTGCTGGGCCCAGTCGTACAGCGGGTTCCCCCACCACTGACCATCCGCCGAAAAATAGTCCGGCGGTACTCCGGCGACGTTCGCCGGACGGCCGTCCTCGTTCAGCTGAAACTGATGCCGCTCGGACCAGACTGCAACCGAGTCGGGCGCTACGTAGATCGGCAGATCACCCAGCAGGTGCACGCCCCGTTCGGCCGCGTAGCGGCGGATCGCCCGCCATTGCCAGTCGAACTGCCACTGCTCGACACGCCGGCGTTCGAGCGCGTCGGTGTGCTCGGCAGCGAAGCGCGCCATCGCGTCGCGATCACGCGCGCGCAATGGCATGGGCCAGTCCCACCAGGCGCTGTCGAACTGCGACGCCATGGTCTCGAACAGCACATAGTCATCGAGCCAGGTCTGCGTCCTGACGAAGTTCGCATAGTCCGGTCTCTGCGTTGAGGGATCGGGCAGCTCACTGCGATCAAGCAGCGCCGCGTCGCCGGCGAAATCGGAACGGGCCCAATAGGGCGATCCGCCACCACCCGGGGGACCGAGCGGCAACACCTGCCAGATCGTGAACCCGGCCTGCGCCAGCCAATCGACGAAACGGCGCGCATTCGCACCCAATGCGCCGCGGGCCGCCGACCCTTCACCGCTAATCAGCGAGGTCGGATGCAGCAGCACCCCCGCACGTCGACGGTCCAGCAGGCGCTCGACCGTGCTCATGCGCCGGGCAACAGTTTGGCCAGCATGTCCGGCGTCACCAGCACCACGCCGTTATCGGTCACATAGAATCGTTTGCGGTCCTCGGCAAGATCGGTACCTATCTGCATGCCGTCGGGAATCTCGCAGCCCTCGTCGATGATCGCGCGCGTGATGCTGACACCCGCACCGATCTTGACGTTCGGCATCACCACTGCGCGCATCAACTCGGATCGCTCCTCCACCCGCACGTTCGAGAAAAGCAGTGACTGATTGACGAAAGCACCCGAGACGATGCAGCCGCCGGAGATCATGGAATTCACTGCGGATCCACGCCGGCCAACTTCATCCAGCACGAACTTCGCCGGCGGCTGGTGGGCCTGGTAGGTCCAGATCGGCCACTCTTCGTCGTAGATGTTGAGCTCGGGCGCGACGTGCACCAGCTCGATATTGGCATCGTAGAAGGCATCGACCGTGCCCACGTCGCGCCAGTAGTTCTGAGCGCGCGTTTTGACATCGGTGAAGGGATAGGCCACGACCTGGAGCGTGTCGATGGCGGCCGGAATGACGTTCTTGCCGAAATCGTGCTGGGAGCGATCATCGGCGGCATCCGCTATCAGCAGCTTCTCGAGCAGCCGCGCGTTGAACACATAGATACCCATCGAGGCCAGTGCCGTGTCCGGCCGCGACGGGATCGAATCGGGATTTTTCGGCTTTTCGGAAAACTTGGTGACGCGATTCCAGTCGGTCACCGACAGTACACCGAAGTCGGTCGCGTGCTCGCGCGGCACCTCGACGACGCCGACGGTGATGTCTGCCCCCTTCTCTACGTGGTAGGCGATCATCGGACCGTAGTCCATCTTGTAGATGTGGTCGCCCGCCAGCACCAGCACGTGCTTCGGGCGCAGATTGCGGATGAGATCGAGGTTCTGGTAGACGCAATCGGCCGTCCCGCGATACCAGTGCTGTCCAACCTGCTGCTGTGCCGGCACCACGTCGATGAACTCGCCGAACTCTCCGCGCAGGTAGCTCCAGCCACGCTGTACGTGCTGGATCAGCGACTGACCCTTGTACTGGGTCATCAGGAAGATCTGCCGGATGCCGGAGTTGACGCAGTTCGAGAGCACGAAGTCGATGATGCGGAACTTGCCGCCGAACGGCGTGGCCGGCTTGCAGCGGTGCAGTGTCAGATCCCTGAGGCGCTCACCGCGACCGCCCGCCATGACGACCGCCAGAGCACCGCTGGTCAGGCGGCTGACATACCGGCCGGAGGAGGCCGAGACCCGTGTTGGTTGTTTTGGCATGGTTCGATGTCTTATAGCCGCTTCAGCAGACCCAGTTCCAGTGGGTGAGTCAGCATCTCGTGCCAGGGATAGATCCTGGTCTCGTAGGAGAACTGCCCACAATTCGGTGGCGGCGCATTCAGCTCGTAAATGACCGAGCCGTCGCTGTCCATCTGCCCGACCGCCTTGAGCGGCGCCCGCCAGGCATCGTCCTGCCAGCCCCGGAAGGCGGAGAGCGGTGGCTGCACGCTGTGCGACTTGGGCAGTACGCGCTGCGCGATGAATTCGACCCGGACGTCGGTCGGTGACAGGCCGTTGAGCGCCGCGGCGACCCGGACCTGTAGATTGCCGGCCCGCGGGATCTCTCGCGGCGTCTCTCCCAGGGATTTGATTGCCACGCCGGCCCAGCACTCGCGCACCTTGTGCTTCCAGGCAGCCAGCGCCGTCGGTCCCGCATTGCCTTCGCGCATCAGGTGCGCGTGCTGCTCGGCCGCCGGGACATATAAACCCCGCTTATAGTCCTGCACGACGCGACCCATGTTGAAGTCCGGAATCACGGTCATCATCGCCCGCTTGCAGCGCCGTACCCACTCGGGCGAGAAGCCCTGCTCGTTGCGCGCGTAATAGAGCGGCACGACCTCCTCTTCGATGGCATCGAGCATCGAGCCGGCATCGAGCATGTCGCGGCGTTCGATGTCCTGCGATTCGGATCCCGGAATGCCCCAACCGTTGTTGTGATCGAACGCTTCGGCCCACCAGCCGTCGAGTATGCTGACGTTGAGACGACCGTTGACCGCGGCCTTGATACCCGAGGTGCCGCTGGCCTCCAGCGGCGCGACCGGATTGTTGAGCCAGACGTCGACGCCCGTGACTAGCCAGCGGGCCAGTTGCAGATCGTAGTCCTCGAGAAAGACCACGTGCCCCGCGATCTCGGGCACCTGCATGAGCTGCTTGATCTCGCGCAGCACCTGTTGTCCGGGCTGATCGGCCGGATGTGCCTTGCCCGCGAACAGAAACAGCACGGGCCGGTCTTCCTGTTTGATCAATCTCAGCAGGCGCGCCCGGTCTCGCAGCATCAGCGAAGCGCGCTTGTAGGTTGCGAACCGGCGCGCGAATCCCAGTGTCAGTACGTCCGGACGCTCGGGGTCGAGCAACCGCGTGATACGCCGCAGCTGCGCGGGCAGCAGACCCTTGGTCTGATATTCTCGCCGCAGCCGTCCGCGCACGCCCTCGAGCATGCGTGCCTTGACCTTCTGCGCGGTCTCCCAGAAATCATAGTCGGGGACATTCGCAAGTTCGATCCAGTATTCCCGATCGGACAGATGGTTACGCCAGTCGGCGCCCAGCGTCGCGCCAAAGAAGCGGCTCCACGTCTGCGCCAGGAACGTCGGCACATGCACGCCGTTGGTCACGAATCCCACCGGATTCTCCTGCGGGGGCACCTCCGGCCAATGCGATGCGCACAGCTCCGCCGATACGTTGCCGTGAATTCGGCTGACGCCGTTGACGCGTCGGGCACCGTTCAGCGCCAGGTCGGTCATATTGAAAAGATGACCGGCATGCTGCGAGCGGCCGAGATCGAGCACCCGGTCCTGCTCGGTGCCCAGCTGGGTCAGGTACTCGCCGAAGCAATGGGTCACCAGACCCATGTCGAAGGCGTCGTGACCGGCCGCCACGGGGGTGTGGGTCGTGAATACACACTGCGAAGCGGCGGCCTCGAGCGCGGCAGCGAAATTCATGCCCCGTGCCACATTTTCCCGGACCAGTTCCAGGATCAGAAAGGCCGCGTGGCCCTCGTTCATGTGCCAGACCTTGGGCGTAAGGCCGAGCAGACGCAGCGCCCGCAGGCCGCCTAAACCTAGGATCATCTCCTGACGGATGCGTACCGTCGCGTCACCGCCATACAGGCGATGCGTGATCGCCCGGTCTTCGGGTGCATTGTCCTTGCAATTGGTATCCAGCAAGTAGACGCAGACGCGCCCCACCTGCGCTTTCCAGATTCGTGCGACCACGTCCCGGCCCGCGATACTGACCGACACCTGCAACCAGTTGCCCTGCGCGTCGCGCGCCGCCTCCACCGGCAGATCACGCGGGTCCGTGTCTTTGTAATTCGCCTGCTGTACGCCGTCGATGTTCACCGACTGTACGAAGTAACCCTGGGTGTACAACAGCCCCACGGCCGCGAAATTCAGGCGTTCATCGCTCGCCGCCTTGCAGTGATCGCCGGCGAGGATGCCCAGTCCACCCGAATAGATGGGGAAGCTCTCGTGGAAGCCATACTCGGCGCAGAAATACGCCACGAGGGGTTCATCGGCACGAGGACGGTCGGCCAGATAGCCGTCGAACGATGTCAGTACCTGGCGATAGCGCTCCTGAAAGACGCGATCGATGGCCGCGCGATCCAGGTTTTCCTGATTGATGCAGCGCAGCATCAATCTGGGATTGCTGCCGACCTGCTGCCACAGAATCGGATCCAGATCCTCGAACAGCGCGCGAGTGGGCCGGTGCCAGCTGAAGAACAGATTGGCTGCCAGTTCGGGCAGTCGCGACAGCGAAGCCGGTATCAGCGGATACACCTCGATGAGTTCATTCGGCATCGAGGTGCGGCGGCGGTTCAGATTGGGTTCGTTCATAAGCGGAAAAGTCTAGCAGCAACCTCGGCGGGCACTGCGCAGTGGCTCAACCTTCCGTAAGCTCACGCGATGAGAAATGATGGTTCGTCGCCGCAGCGAGCATCGTTGCTGTCCGGTCTGTCGTCGGTGTTGTGGGTGGCGCTCATCGTCGTGACGATGCTCGCGGTGCGCGGGCTTGCGGCACGGCCCCTCACGAGCGGGCGCAAAACTGTAAGCAGCCCGGCGACTGCTCTGCCGACCGGGTGCCTTGCGAGCGGTGACGGCTATCTGCGCATGCGCCTGCGCCACGCAGACGCTCCCGATGAGGACATCGACTGGAAAAACGCCGAGATGGAATGCGACGGCGGCCTGCGTCCAGGCGGCGCCGGTATGAGGATGGTGTTCGCAGGTCCATTGCCCGATGGCCACCGCTTGCGTGTCGTTTTCGGGGCGACAGCGGCCCCGGATGTCGCCGTTTCCCGCGACGTACCGACCAACATCACTGTCATTTATGAAGACGAGCAGCAGGTCTTCTCCACCGCAGGCGACAACAAATGCACAATGGACGCCCTGACGTTACAGCCGCGCGACGCGGCCGTTACCGATAGAAGAATGAAGCATTACCTGGCACGCGGTTTCTGTCTGGCAGCAGCCACCCGCGTACCGGACGGCAAGGCCCTGCTCATAGACCGGTTTGATTTTCTCGGGGTGGTCTTCGATGAGAACGCACACTGACATGACAGCCTTCCAGCGCCTGACCTGGTTCATCGCCGCGGCGGTAGTCCTATGGCTGGGCAGCAGCGCCCTCCCCGACGCCTGGGCCCAGGGACCGAGGGAGAGTCTCGATAACTTTCCGAAGAGCCAGATCGAAATCAGCGCTGCCGACGGGCCTCAGCACCTCGACATCTGGGTCGCCGACACGACCGCGCGCTCCGAACAGGGGCTCATGTACGTCACCACTCTTGCACACGATTGGGGCATGCTGTTCCCTAGAAACAACAATGGTCCCATGGCCATGTGGATGAAAAACACACTCATCCCACTGGACATGCTGTTCGTGGATGCGGAGGGAAACATCGTCTACATCCGGCGTAACGCGGTTCCGCAATCGGAAACCATCATCAAGGTTCCTGCCCCGATATCAACCCCTATCGCGGCCGTGCTCGAGCTCGCAGGTGGCGAATGCGAACGTCGCCATATCACGCAGGGCGATCGCCTACGAATCGTCTCGCCCGCCGGGTAAGAATTACAACCCATCGTAGGACTGTTGCCTACACGCAACGAGCGTTTGTCACGCTCTGAATTACTGATATGCTCGATCCACCAAGGGAGCAGTCGGAGCGATGTGATGAACTCCGACAGCATCACCAAATTGTTTTGTTGAGGTCCGGTTTCGCGCCTCACTCAGGGATGAGCAGGGCGCCGCGGAATCGCACCGGGGAGCTTTGAATGAACAGATCAAGGAAGGGGAAGGACCCTTCGGCCAGTAAGACTGGCCGGAAAGCAGAACGTTCCATGAATTTGCGCGGCGCGGCTTATCCCGCTGCAGTGATCGGTGCGGGGCTTTTTTTCAGCACGAGCCTGGCAACCACCGCGGTGGCAGCCGATACGGCGAATGACGCGAGCGACGCCTCATTGCAGGAAGTCGTGGTGACCGGCTCGCGCATCGCGCGAGCGGACGCCCAGACGGAACAGAATGTCGAGATTGTCTCTGGCGCGGAGATCCAGAGCAGCGGACAGGCGACCGTGTCCGATTATCTGCGCACGCTGTCGGCGACTTTCGGCAACAACACCAACGAGTCGTTCACGAACAGCTTTGCGCCTGGTACCGCATCGGTCGGCTTGCGCGGCCTCAGCGGCACTGACACGCTGGTATTGCTGAACGGCCGACGTATCACCAACTTCGCGACGTTTCAAAATGGTTCAGACCAATTCGTCGACCTGAACGTCATTCCGATGTCCGCGGTGGAGCGAATCGAAATTCTCAAGAGCGGCGGCTCGGCGATTTACGGTTCGGACGCCGTCGCGGGTGTTATCAACGTCATCCTGAAAAGCAAATCGACGGAGAAGGCCGTCGAGGTTGGCGGCGAAGTCACCACCGATGGCGGCGGCAATGAGCGTGACGCCAACATCACTGCTGGATTCGGCGATTTCGCGCGTGATGGCTGGAACGTGCTCGTGACCGGCAGCGTCTTCAAGCGCGATCAATTGCTGTTCTCGCAGCGCAAGA
>DATBAM010000010.1:0-2729 GCA_036271535.1 Steroidobacteraceae bacterium
ACTTCAAGTCCGCGCCGCCGGATCAAACAAACGTCGATGCTCGAGGATGGCGTAACGATCAGTCATTCCCGCGATGTAGTCGGCGACGGCCCGGGCGCGACCGGAAGCACCAAGTTCGCGTTCCAGAACAGTCGCGGCTTCCTGGTGCTCGGTGGGCATCAGGGTCGCGTCATCGAGGAAGGTATCAAATAAACGGGTCACGACGAGTCTTGCCTTGGACGTCATGCGCAACACTTTATAGTGCCGGTAGACGCGCCCGTTCAGGAATTGCTTGAGCTTGAGCTGTTCGCGAGCAACGTCGGGGCTGAAGGCGACGAGCGCTTTGGAACGTCCTCGCACGTCAGCGACGGACGTCGGGGCGGCTGCAGCGAGGTTGTCGGCGGTGGTGCGGATCAGGTCGCTCACCACGTGATTAATCACGCGCCGGATCGTTTCGTGGATCACCTTGCGTTCGGGAAGATCGTTGTACTTCGCCCGGACCTTGCGGTGCTGGGTTTCAAATAGCTCGACTTCGGTCAGATCATTGAGACTGATGAGACCCGCGCGCAGGCCATCGTCCACGTCATGATTGTTGTAGGCGATTTCATCGGCCAGGTTCGACAGCTGCGCCTCGAGGGAGGGTTGGCGACGCTTGATGAAGCGCTCGCCCAGTTCACCGAGCTGCTTCGCATTGCGCACCGAGCAGTGCTTGAGGATCCCCTCGCGGCATTCGAAGGTAAGATTGAGGCCGTGGAAATCGGCATAGCGGTCTTCGAGCTCATCGACCACGCGCAGCGACTGCAGATTGTGCTCGAAGCCGCCGAATTTGCGCATGCAGGCGTTGAGCGCGTCCTGGCCGGCATGCCCGAAGGGGGTATGGCCAAGATCGTGTGCCAGGCAGATCGCTTCGCTCAGCGTTTCGTTCAGCTTCAGGGCGGTCGCGATCGAGCGGGCGATCTGCGCGACTTCCATGGAGTGCGTGAGGCGGGTGCGGTATAGATCACCCTCGTGATTGACGAATACCTGGGTCTTGTAGACCAGGCGCCGAAACGCGTTCGAATGGATGATGCGATCACGGTCGCGCTGGTACTCGCCGCGAAACTGCGGCGCGGGCTCGGCGAAGCGCCGGCCGCGGGATGCGGATTCGGCCGACGCGTACGGGGCAAGGTGCGATGCCTGACGCGTCACGCGCGGCACCGTCAGCCGAAGTAGGCCGCAAGCGTTGCCTGCAGCGCCTCGGGTGGATAGTCGGCTGTCACGAGCGCCGCGCCGATACGCTTCAACAGCACGAAGCGCATGCGCCCGGCCTTCACTTTCTTATCGATCTTCATGTGTTCCAGTGCCGCCTGCGCCGAGACATCCGGCGCCGAGGTCGGCAGACCGACCCGGTGCAGCAGAGCGCGCAGCCGCGCGACATCCGTAGCGCTCAGGTAGCCGCACTCACGGGACATCGCCGCGGCCATCAGCATGCCGGCGCCCACCGCTTCGCCGTGCAGCCACGTGCCATAACCCGTGGCCGACTCGATCGCATGGCCGAAGGTGTGTCCCAGGTTCAGCAACGCCCGGTCGCCGCGTTCATGCTCGTCCTTGCCGACGATTTCGGCCTTGACCTCGCAGGAGCGGCGGATCGCATGCGTCAGCGCGTCCGGATGGCCCGCCAGCAGCCGTTCGATATTGACCTCCAGCCAGTCAAAGAAGGCCGCGTCGTGGATCAGGCCGTACTTGATGATTTCGGCAAGCCCCGCGCGCAGCTCCCGCGGCGGCAGAGTCGCGAGCGTGTTCGTATCCGCGATCACGGCGATCGGCTGGTGGAACGCACCGATGAGGTTCTTGCCGCCGGGGTGATTGACGCCGGTCTTGCCTCCGACGGAGGAATCGACCTGCGCGAGCAGCGTGGTCGGCACCTGCACGAAATCCACGCCGCGCTGGTAGCAGGCCGCGGCAAATCCGGCCATGTCGCCGACGACACCGCCCCCGAGGGCGACCACCGTACTGTCGCGCGCCAGACGGTTCGCGACTGCGACGTCCAGGATCCGGGCCAGGGTCGCGAGCGTTTTGTACGACTCCCCGTCGGGCAGAATGGCCTCGACGATGGTGCGGTCCTTTAGTGCGTCCTTGAGTGGACCCGCATACAGCGGCGCGACCGTGGTATTGCTGACCAGCAGCACCGCGCCGTGCGGCACATGCGCGGCGAGCACCGCCGGATCGCTCAGCAGCCCGGGTCCGATCAGGATCGGATAGCTGCGCGCGCCGAGTTCGACCGTCAGGGTATTCACGTTGGCGGCAATTATAGAGCGTTCAGCTCCCAACGATCGGGAATCCCAGGGCCTTGATGATTTCCTCCGCGACCGCCTGGATCTTGCGGCCGTCCGTGGTCACCTTCAGGTCGGCGACCGAACAGTACAGTGGCTCGCGCTCGGTCATCAGTTGCCGCAGCTTCACTTCCGGATCGACGTTCGCCAGCAGGGGTCTGTGCCGCGCATGGCTGACGCGATGCGCCTGTTGTTCGACCGAGGTGATCAGATAGACCACGCAGCCGCGTTGCGTCAGCAGGTCGCGATTCTCAGGCAGCAGAATGGCCCCACCCCCGGTGGCCAGGACCAGGGGTTCGAGCGCGGTGAGCGCCTCGATGGCTTCCTTTTCCCGTTGCCGGAATCGCGGTTCGCCTTCCTTCTCGAAAATGTAGGAAATAGCGACGCCGGTGCGCTTCTCGATTTCGGCATCACTGTCCAGGAAGGGCGCATCCACCA
>DATBAM010000011.1:0-32031 GCA_036271535.1 Steroidobacteraceae bacterium
TGCTCGCCGATCCGTTCGGCCGTGCTCGCCGGCCCGACCGTCAGCTTGAGCAGCGCGCCCTCACCGCCCGCCACCAGCAGCATTTTGCCGTCCGACGACCACGCGGCATCGACCGGGTAATCGCCCAGATCGATGCGTCCACGGGGAGTGAGCCGCCCGGCTGGGGCACTCATGCCACGCAGGACTCCAGACCGGCCTCGAACTCGTGACGATCGAGATCGCGGCCGATGAAGACCAGGCGACTGGTGCGCGCGGCGCCGGCAGCCCAGGGTCGTTCGAACTGCCCGTCGAACATCATGTGCACACCGTGAAAGACGAAGCGGCGGCCCTCGCCCTTGAGATTCAGGACGCCCTTCATCCGCAGGATGTCTTCACCGCGGCTCTGGAGAAGGTAGGACAGCCAGTTGTTGACCTTATCCGCGTTCAGCTCGCGAGCGTCGGTCAGACCGATCGACGTGATCGCAAGATCATGATGATGCGAGCCGAAGCTGCGAGTCTCCGCCGGCGCGGCGGCATGCAGGTGCATGCCGAATTCCACCGGTGCATGTTCGGTGAACAGTCCCCAGGCACCAGCCGCCGGTATCTGCAGCGCGAAGCTCGCATTGCCTCCCAGCTGCAGGCGCGCACGCTGATCGGGGTGAATCGATCCGCCCGCCGGCACCTCGATCGGGTCGCCTTCGAATCGGGAGCTCGCACCGTCGAGTACGCGGTTCAGCGCCGTGTCGTCGACACCGTCGGCCTGCATCAGCACCACGTCGACGTGCGCCAGCCCCGCGGCGTGCTCGTGGCCATGGTCGTGATCGTCGTGCGCGTGGCCATGGTCGTGGCCATGCGAGCCACAGTGCACTTCGACACTGCCCCGGGGCCACTGCCACAGACCTGCCCACTCGAACGGACGCGGTGTCTCCAGGAACGCGTCGTCCAGCGACAGCGCACGCTGCACGTCGAACGCGCCAAGGTTCAGCACACGCTCGAGCGGTACGTTCGCCTTTTCGCTGTGAATGACGGTCGCCGTGGAGCTGATTGCCCGCAGCCGGCGACCGATCCGCTCCAGGGCCGCGGCATCGACCAGATCGACCTTGTTGAGCAGGATGACGTCGGCAAATGCAATCTGTTCCAACGCGATCGGGCTGCTCTGTAGTTCCTGCTCGATATGGCGGGCGTCCACCAATGTGATGATGGCATCGAGCGAAAAGTGCTCCTTGAGATCCTCGTCGACGAAAAACGTCTGCGCCACCGGACCCGGGTCCGCGAGTCCGGTGGTCTCGATCAGGATCGAGTCGAAGCGGTCGCGCCGCTTGCGCAGCTGCGTCAGGATACGGATCAGATCGCCGCGCACCGTACAGCAGATGCAGCCATTGCTGGTCTCGAAGATCTCCTCGTCGGCACCGATGACGAGTTCATGATCGACACCCACTTCGCCGAATTCGTTTTCGATCACGGCGATACGCTTGCCGTGGTGTTCGCTCAGGATCCGGTTGACGAGCGTCGTCTTGCCCGAACCCAGAAATCCGGTCAGTACCGTGACGGGAATGCGGCCGCTCATGCTGCACCTCGCGACGAAGACAGCAACCGGCCGAGGCCGGGCACGCGCAACGACGACAGCAGCAGCCACCAGGCCGCGCGCAGCCAGCGCGGAACCGGCTCCGAGGGGATCACCGCGAACATCGCCGCCCCTGACTCGCGGTGCAGCTGCGCCGCCCGGACGCTGAACTGCAGCTGCGTTTCACTGCTCGACAGCTCGAAGCGACGCGCAGGCGCGGGCGCGGGCGCGGGCGAGTCGAGTTCGCGCAGGCGCAGGTGCGTGAGCCTGGCAGGAATCGCGGGCAGCGACGTGCCCTGGCAGAAAAAGTCGATCGATCGTCCGTGTAACTGCATGCTGCTCCCATCGGCGCTGCGCATGCAGCGCACGTCGCCTTCGAATTCCACATCGACGCTGCTCATGCGGCGTCCAGGTCCCAGATCGGCAGCGCCAGCTTGCGTTGCAGCCACATACCGCAGCCGATGTGCCGGAAGTGGCGCGACAGCTCGCGGCGGTACCAGCTGCCCGGTCGCAATCCCTCGATCCGGTGAGTGCGCGTCTGGTCGCAGTTGTCGCGCCAGTCTTCGGTGGTGAGCGCCCCGAAGTAGAGTGCACCGCGGCACAGCCGGCCGAGATTGGCAATCGCGCGCACTGCCGCTTTGGGGTCGAGGTACTGCATGACGTCGTAGCAGATGACCAGGTCGAAGCGTCGCCGCGAGCGGAAATCCTCGACCGAGCTGTGCTCCCAGCCGTACCGCTTGCACAGGTACTCGCTGACTTCGACGCCGGTGTAGTCGGCTTTGGGATAGGCCCTAAGCAGCGGGGAACGCAGCATGCCGACACCGCAGCCGACGTCGACAATATGGTTAACCGGCACGCCGAGATAGTCGACGCAACCGGCTATGAGCCGCGCGCGGGCGCGCATTTCCGCGCGTGAGGTCACCGCCGTGCTGGTGTCGAAGTAGAAACGCTGGTAGTAGTCGCGGTCGAAGGCCATTCGTGGGTCCAGGGTTGCTGTTGTACTATATCAACTCCCTAGTGTAAGGCTTCCCACCCTGCAATCCCCCGGTCGCAAACGTCCGGCCAAAGGCCCATCGCGCCAGCGCACGCCTGCCGTCGGCTTCGTCAGCCTCGGCTGCCCCAAAGCGCTGGTCGATGCCGAGCGCCTGATGACGCAGTTGCGTTCGCGGGGCTACCGGATTGCGCCCGGCTATGACGACGCCGACCTGGTCGTCGTCAACACCTGCGGGTTCATCGACAGCGCGATCGACGAGTCGCTGCAGGCCATCGGCGAGGCGCTGGATCAAAACGGTCGCGTGCTGGTCACCGGCTGTCTGGGCGCGAACCCGCAGCGCATTCTCGACGCTCACCCCAAGGTGCTGGGCATCACCGGGCCGCACGCCTACGAGCAGGTCATGGAGGCGGTCAACCAGCATCTGCCGCAGCCGCACGACCCGTTTCTCGATCTGGTCCCGCCGCAGGGACTGCGGCTGACGCCGCGACATTATGCGTATCTGAAGATCGCGGAAGGCTGCAACAACCGCTGCAGCTTCTGCATCATCCCGTCGTTACGGGGCCGACTGGTCAGCCGCCCGCTGGACGACGTGATGCGCGAGGCCGAGGCCCTTGCCCGCGCCGGGGTCAAGGAGCTGCTGGTGATCTCGCAGGACACCAGCGCCTACGGCCAGGACCTGCGCTACGCGCCGGCACAATGGCACGATCAGACGTGGGAGACCCGCTTCATCGACCTGGCTCGGGCGCTGAGTTCGCTGGGCCTGTGGACACGGCTGCACTACGTGTATCCGTATCCTCATGTCGACGAGGTCATCGGCCTGATGAGCGATCAGGGTGTATTGCCCTACCTGGACATACCGTTCCAGCATGGCAGTCCGAGTGTGCTGAAGCGGATGCGGCGGCCGGCCCATGCAGAGAACACGTTGCGGCGCATCCAGTCCTGGCGTCGCGAGCGCGCCGATCTCACGCTGCGCAGTTCCTTCATCGTCGGGTTTCCCGGCGAGACCGATGCGGAGTTCGAAGAGCTGCTGGCATGGCTGGATGAAGCGCAGCTCGATCGCGTCGGCTGCTTCAAGTATTCGCCGGTCGAGGGCGCGACCGCCAACGGTATCGCGGCGCTCGTGCCAGAAGAAATCATGGAGGAGCGCTATCAGCGCTTCATGCACAAGGCCGCCGACATCAGCGCCCGTCGACTGGCGAAGCGCGTCGGCCAGCGTTGCCAGGTATTGATCGACGCCGTCGAGGACGGTGTCGCGATCGGACGCAGCGCCGGCGAGGCGCCCGAGATCGACGGTGTCATCCGGATCAAAGATGCCGGCAAGCTTCAGATGGGCGAATTCGCAACGGTCGAATTGAGTGCTGCGGATACCTACGATCTGGAAGCACGTTGCATCTAGTGCGCGCCCGCGAATAGTTCGCAACCGCCAAGTGGAGCCGCTGCTCACCGCCGACCTGCAAACGGAACTGCGCACGGCCCGCGTCGCCGGCAGGTCCACGCTGTCGTGCTCGCTCGATCTTCAACGCACTACGACCGTCGTCGAGTTGGGGCAGGACAGCTGGCGCTGGGATGCTCGCAACTATCCTTATCCCGGCAGTCTCAAACCTCGCACGATCTACTATTGGGGTGGCGATGCTTTTGCGCCCGTCGAGCGATTCACCCATTCGTTCATCAAGCTGGTGCCGACCGAATGGGGCGCGCCGACGTTCGAAATCGATGGCATCAAGATGCTGCCGACTGCGCGCCTGTCACCGTTCACGGATGCCGAGCGGAAGGTCGCTCTGATCGCGCCGCGCGGCAAGCGCGTACTCGATACCTGCGGTGGACTGGGATACTTCGCCACGTGCTGTCTGTCTGGCGGCGCGCGTGAGGTGTTGTCGTTCGAATTGAATCCGGACGTCATCTGGCTGCGCAGCCTTAATCCCTGGTCACCGGACAATCGTTGGCAACCCAGCCCCGACGCTTTACAGGTGGTGACCGCCGATGTCGATGAACACGTGGCGACACTGCCTGCCTGTTCGGTGGACGCGATTCTGCATGACCCGCCGCGCTTCGGCATCGCGGGAGATTTGTACTCGCTGCGCTTCTATCAGCAGTTGGCGCGGGTCATCAAGCCCGGCGGCCTGCTGTTTCACTACGTCGGCTCTCCCAATCGCCTGACCAGCGGCCGGGACGTTCCCAAAGAGGTCGCGCAGCGCCTGACGAGGGCCGGTTTCGCTGTGGAGCCCCATGGCGACGGGCTGCTGGGCCGCCGCAACCGTCGCTAACGTTGGCCGCGCAGGAGCGTTT
Source organism: Steroidobacteraceae bacterium (assembly GCA_036271535.1). Taxonomy (GTDB): domain Bacteria; phylum Pseudomonadota; class Gammaproteobacteria; order Steroidobacterales; family Steroidobacteraceae; genus FEN-1191. Next base: position 4,824 of record DATBAM010000011.1, read on the forward strand.
CCAGCGCATCGACCGCGAGCATCGGGTGCCTTGCGCGCCGCAACTCATAGCTGGGCAGCGCTGACAGATTCCGCTCAAAGGCCGTCCACCCCGGCTGGCCGGCCGCGTAAGCCTGGGTCGACACCAGACGCTCCCGCATCTCCCGCCGTTGCAAGGACCGCAGCGGCGTCCGCTGCAGCGCCGCGCCTTTCTCGTGGCGCGCCGACAGAACGACGGTCGCGATGAGCTTCAGGGGCCGCGCGGCCAATCGATAGTTTCCACCACGCAGATCGAGTTCGTATTTACGCACGCCACTGCGACGTCGGATCAGCGGCGAACGACGCAGCTTCGCCTTGAGGGCGGGTGGAAGCCACGACAGCGCATCCGGACGCAGATGTACATAGTTGGCGACGCCGGTCGCGCGCATCGTCGCCGGTTCCACGAATACACTGTCCTCCGACAGGAATTCGAGTCCGCGTTGCAGACACAGCAGACTCAGCGTCGACTTACCCGCGCCACTGTCACCCAGCAGCAGTACGCCGCGCCCATCGAGACCGATGCAGCCCGCGTGCAGCGAGGCGAGACGCTGACACCGCGAAGCCAGAGTGAAGGTCGCGAATTCGATCAGTTCGTAGCGGGCGTGATAGACGGACGCCAGCGTTCGCGGTGAAACGGCGATGACGCCCTGGCGCGACGCCGGCGACAGCGACACGATATCGCTGCCGACCGACGCGGCTGCGAGCCACCCCGCCGCTGAGAACATGTCGATCTCCGGCGGCTCTCGTCGGCCGGACGGCTTGCCTCCGCCTGGCGGCCGCTCCAGCAATCGCAATGTCAGAGGACGCACCGGACCCGCACGAAAACGCTGCGGCGGCAGCCCCTGGTAAGTGTCCTTTGCGATCCGCAGCAGCGGCTCGCTGCCGCTCTCGAAGCGAAATCGCGTGCCCAGCAGGTCGTATTCGAATCGCTTCAGTGACCCACCGCGCTCGCGGAAGGGATCGGCGTAGAGATCGGTCATGACGCCGCCACGGCAGCGTCCAGAAACTGCTGCACTTTCTGCATGACTTCCGCTGCCGCTGCCACGTGCGTGTCGCGTGAACCGCCCGCGATATGCGAGGTCAGGAACACGTTAGGGATCCGTCGCAGCGGATCGCGCGCGGATAGGGGTTCCTCATCGAAGGTATCGAGGCATGCAAATATGTCGCCGCGCGAGAGGCGCGCGCGCAGAGCGTTCGGCTCGATCAGCGCACCCCGCGCGACATTGATCAGCACACTGCCGGGTCTCAGTCTTGCCAGTTCGGCTTCCTTCACGCAATGTCGCGTGGACTCGGTGAGGCTGCGATGCAGCGACACGACATCGCACACCAGAACGTCGCCGAGCAAGGCCGGCTTCGCGCCGGCAGCGATGATCTCGCAGCTCGTGGCATGCTGGGAATACACCAGCACCCGGGCGCCGGCGGCCAGGACCCGATCGCTGAACGCACGCGCGTTCGCGCCCCATCCGATCAATCCCACGGTTGCATCGCGCAACTCGCGTGAGGCGCCCGGCAAGGCGGCGTGCCGGGCATCGAGCGTCGTGCGGGCTCGGCGCCAAGTCCACAAACCCGCGGACTCGAGCCGTAACGCTCGCGCAATCGGGCGCAGGCGTTCGCCGGCGCCACGGATGGTTGCCGCGAGTGCGGACCGGGGCGGCTCGACTCCCCAGCCGCCGGCCTGCATCAGTCGGTGTGAAGTGAATGCGCGCCGGCGCCCGAGCACGGCGAGTGCGAATGCAAAGTCCGCGACGCTGCTGGCGTAAGCGTGCGACGCATTGAGCAACGTGACACCCCGGGCGAGTAACGTCGCCGGGTCGTAACTCGCCAGCGACAGGGCCGCGATGCCGACGACCCGCAACGCCGGCAGGCGCTCGAGCACCGCTGGTGTCAGCGGCGCCGAACCACGACCGAGTACAGCAGCGTGCACATCGGTCAGCGGACCTGCTGCCTGGACGACGTCCTGTGGCGTCACCCATGCGAACTCGCGCGACGGCCGGCCCAGGTATGGCTGCAGTTCCACGGATGGCGCGATCAATATTCGTCGTTGGCGCGCCCCGTCTGACCGGGGCGCGGTGCTGACCTCCGACGAGGGAATGTGCACGGCTCCGGTGAAGCCGCTTTCGATCAGTTCGGCAACGAACAACGACGGGGCGATCGCCGCCAGGGCGTGACGAGGCTCCCCGCCATCGCCGATGGCGTCGAGAAAAGCCCCGTGTTCAGCGTCGAAGCCGTCGTCGATCATCGGCATCGGCAGGCGCTCGCGTCGAGAGGGGCCGGTGATGGTGAGCGCGTCGTCGCTGACGGCATAGGTCTGGCCCGGCGCATGGAATACGTACGACTCCCGGCGACTGCCGGCGTTGTTGTTGCAGAGGAACACACCCTGCGCGCCGTCAGCCCACTGCATCAACGCTGAAAATGCCGCGGGCTCACTCGAGGTCACGCCGGACGCGGCCGTCGTGAGTTGCTGCGGCGGTCCTCCCATCATGAACAGCATCGCATCCAGCGCATGAATGCCGTTGGCCGTCAGCCACGTCCGGGCACCGAATGCCGGTGGATTACCGAGTTCGGCCTTGTGGAACGTGACCTCGGCGCAGCGCCATCGGATCGAACCGCCGCGACGTCGTACCTCGTTCAGTGATTGGAAGAAACGACGGTTGAGGCCCCCGGCCGCGATCAGCTTCCGTTCACGCGCGAGGCGCGCCAGCGTCGTCGCTTGACCGTAGCTGGGAGCGATCGGCTTCTCGACGAACAGATGTCGATCCTGTAGCAGCGCCGCGCGACCGTATTCGTAATGCAGCTGAGCGCTTCCGAAGATATAGACGGCATCGATGCCCGGCATCGCGATGGCGGCGAGCGCGTCGCCGGCGCTGCTTCCGAAGCCGAACCGCGAGCGCGCGGCCGCGGCACGCGACGGGTCGATATCGCACACCGTATCGAGGATCAGTCTGCCCTGACGGGACATCCGCCGCATCGCCGGCAGGTGGGCTTGCATAGCGGTCGGGCCGGCGCCGATGACGAGCGCGCGGATTGGCCGCAGCGGCCCCGGTGGCTGCAGCGACTGCGACGAATCATTACTCATGTCAATCTGGTGTGTGTGAGATTGCCTTCGTTTGGTTGTCGACATTGAAACTTTCCGGCCGCCCGAAGCCACCTACCCTCGATGAACATCGCTGCGCCCTCGCTGCATGCGCGCTACATGGCGCTGCTCGCCGACGTCGAAAGCCGTTTCCCGGTGACCGAGTGGAGAGCAGGCGACCTGGAAGTCTGGCCGCTCGTGCGCACAGAGCTCTATCTGGCACTGATGAAGTCAGAGTTCGGCTCGAGGGTGCCGCCCCGCCGTTCGCTGCTGCGGCGCGCCCTCAGCCGTTACGCCACGCCCTGCATCAATCTGTGGAAGAGTCGACGCGATCTGGAGCACTGGATGCCGCAGGTCCGGCGCGCCGACGCGGTTCTGCTCGGGGATGGCGTATCGCTGGATCTGGACGACGGCAGCTGGCGGGATCGGCATGGTGAGGCGCTACTGGCTGCACTCGAGCGGCGCGGCCTGTCGGTGCTGCAGATGCAGGCCGGCGATCTGAGCCGCCTGCCGTGGCATCGCGCGACCTATGCCGCGAGCCTCGTCGCGCAACGTGCGAATCGGCGACGCCGCTCGATCGCCATTGATCTGCAGCTGTCGCAATACGAGGCGTTCCAGCACTATCTGATCGAACAGCGGGTGTTGCCCGTAGCGCTGTGTGCGGCCGATCTGGGCCGGGGTGCGCTGCGCTCGCGTGTCGGCACCGTGCTGGGCGCGGCGCACGAGTTCGAACGTCTGTTGCGGCGGATACGGCCGTCGCTCGCGTTCGTCGTCACCTACTATGCCGATCTGGGGCCGCCGTTCGTGCTGGCCTGTCGTCGTCAGGGGATCCTCTCGGTGGATCTGCAACACTGCGCGCAGGAGGGTGCTCACAGGGCCTACACCTGGTCACGCGTACCGCCGCAGGGCTACGCGGTGCTGCCCGCGGTGTTCTGGCACTGGACTGCCGCCGACGCTGCGCATGCCGAACGGTGGACGACGATGCTCGCCCGCCCCTGGCATCGCGCTCTGTACGCTGGCCATTCCCACCTGACGCCGTATCTCAATGACGACGATGCGGCCGCGCAGGCCGCGGATGCATCGATCGAGGCTATGAGCCCCGGTTGCGCGTTCGAACGCGAGATCCTGGTCGCACTGCAGCCGGTATCTGGCTTCCACCGTCAGTGGGATGCACTCGCAGCCCTGATACGCGCATCGCCACCCGACTGGCGATGGTGGATCCGGCGTCATCCCTCGGCCCGGTCTTTTCAGGACGAGGAATATCGCTCGCTGATTGAGTTAGTGCTGCCGAATGTGATCGTCGATGACGCGCTGACGCTGCCGCTGCCCGCATTGCTGCGGCACATGAGCGTCGTGGTCTCGCGCTATTCGGGCGCGGCAGCGGAGGCTGAGAATTTCGGCGTGCCCGCCCTGTTCCTGAGCACGGAGGCGTACGGTCCTTTTGCAGCATTGATGGCTCGCGGCGCGGCAAGAGTCGTCGAGCTGGAAGCGTTGACGGAGGCGATCGGCTCATTGCCGGCGCGGCCCGTGCGCCGATCGTCAATGCCGGCGCCGGCGATCGACGGCACTTTGTCGCGACTGATGGAAATGTCGGCATCGTATCCGGCGATGTGCCGGCAATGGCATCAGGACACACTGGCCAGTCGTCGGAACGTCGCCGAGTCCTGCATCAGTTCCGCATAGCTGCCTTGCGCCCGGATGCGCCCCTGTTCGAGTTCGTAGATCCGGTCGCATGCTTGCAGGGAGCCCAGGCGATGCGCGATGGCGATGATCGTGTGGTTGCCGCGCAGGTTCAGGAGCGTCGTCATGACACCCGACTCGGTCGGTACGTCGAGCGCATGGGTAGCTTCGTCGAGAATGATCACGGGAGCGCGCGTGTACAAGGCGCGTGCAATGCCGATTCGCTGCCGCTGCCCACCGCTGAGGCGCACTCCGCGTTCACCGATGCCGTGTGCGTAACCGCCCGGTAATGCCCGCACGAGCGAATCCAGCTGCGCGAGCCGGATGGCCTGCCGCAGTCTAGCCTGGTCGATATCGTCATCGGCGATGCCGAAAGCGATGTTGCTCGCGATGCTGGCATCGAACAGGAACACCTCCTGCGGAACGTAGGCGATGCGACGCTGCCAGTCGCATCGGCGGCGATCGTCGATCGGCACACCATCGACGATCAGATGGCCGATCGAAGGCGACAGCAGGCCTGAGATCACATCCACCAGCGTGCTCTTGCCAGAGCCGTTCGCACCGACGAGCCCGATCACGTCGCCGGCGCCGATCGTCAGACTGACGTCGCACAGTGCCGGTGGACGGTCCGGCTGGTATCGATAGGTCACTTCGTGAAGGCGGATCTCGCCGGGCGCCGCGGCGTGTTCCAGGTCGGATGCCAGGTCGCCGGATCGCAGGTCGCCGGATCGCGAGTCGTCCATCGCAGCGTTGCGGACATGAGCCTGGCGCAGATCCGGCGCGAGCGCTGCAAAGCGGCCACGCTCGGCTCGAATACGAACGATCGAAGCAAACGTCCTGTGCAACGCCGGCAACAGACGGTAAGCGGCGAATCCCAGGAAAGTCAGCTGTCCCAGCGACCCACCAAGGCTGTCATGCCGCGACGTCATCCACAGCGCACTGATCGCCAGCCCCAGGGCAGCCACACATTCCATGATGTACAGCGGGCTCTGGCCAACGAGTACCGCAATGGCCTGGGCGCGCCCGAGTTGCCGGCTGGCCTTCGCGAACCGCTCGATGAAAGGACGCTGGCCCTGCAGTACCAGCAGTTCCTTGATCGCCCCCATACTGTCCTGCACGACGCGCGTCTGCTCGACCAGCAACGACGCCTGCCGATGGCCCGATTGCAGCAGCCAGTCACGCAGCAGCAGGTACAGCAGCAGGTAGCCCCCCGCCAGCGCCGCGATCAGGCCGGTAGCTACCAGCGGCTGGATCCAGATCACGGAACCGACGATCAGCACGGCCGTCACCATCTGCGTCACCAGCGGCAGCAGATTCTGCAGCACATCGTTGATGACGCGGGCACTCTCGTGCACCACATTGTTGAACACGCGGGCACTGTGCGTCCCCAGATGATAGGTATAGGGACGATGCAGGTATTCGCTGAATAGCGCCGTCTGCAGGTCGTTGCTGATGCGATAGGCCAGCCGCACCAGAATCAGCGTCCCGATCACGTTGATCAGATTCGCGAGCAGAATCATCGCGATGAACAGCGCGCCGAGTTCGATCTGGAAGACATGTCGCGGCGGGCCACCCAACACCGTGTACAACGTTCGCAGCGGCCCCGCGCGTTCCACCAGCCGGGGATCGCCGAGAACGCCGAAGAACGGCGCCACCGAGGCGATACCGGCCACGGTCGAACAGGCCATCAGCAGCGACAGCAGCTGCGCCCCGACAACCTGACGCCGTTGCCTCGGTCCCAACACGCTCCACAGTTCGGCCAGCCACCGCATCCGCCACGCGCTCACGACAGCTTCTGTGTCGACACGAGCCAGCGCGTCAACAGCATCTCGACTGGAAAGCGATAGTTGCGGTGATGACAACGATACCGCGCGAGCTGCTGCAACAGGCGTTTGCTCAGGGACGCTCGTTGCCACGCAAGTTCGTGGAAAAATTTGAATCGCTCGACGAGTTCGAATTTTTCCGGCGACACCCAGGGGCCCGGCTCTCCCGCGACATAGTCGAATTCAGCCCAGGCCGTGAGCGTCTGCGGTAGCTGGAAACCGCGGGTAACGGCGTCGATCACCAGCTGGCTGCCCGGGTATGGTTTGAAATAGTAGATTGGCGTCTGGAAATCAGGGCTCATCGAGCGTAAGCGGGTAGCGCACTCGAGCGAGGCCTCGATGTCGTCGTCGTTCTCGTCCGGGAAGCCGACAATGAAGGGGAAATAGCCGGCCAGTTTGTGCTGGACGAGCTTCGCAGCAACCTCGAACACCTGCTCGATCTTGATGTCCTTGCGGATGATCTTGAGCATCCGGTTGGAGCCGGATTCGACGCCGATCAACAGCCGGCGCAGCCCGGACTGCTTGCAGGTCTGCCAGACATCGTCGGGCAGACGTATACCCTGATCGGCGCGCATGGTTGCCGCCCAGGTAATCTTCATGCCCGACCGGATGATCTCGCTCGCCATCGCCTGCACCCGGTCCCGGCGCGTGAAAAAGGTCTCGTCCTGGAAGTTGACGTCGTCAAATCGATACCGGTCCCACAACTGCTTCAGTCGCAGCGCCATGCGGACCGGCTCCAGCCCCACCCACTTGCGCTGATAGACAAACGGATCGGAACAGAACGCGCAGCGAAAATTGCAGCCCTGCGAGGAAATGAAATCGAGCTGGCGTTTGCCTTTGAGCTGGAAGTAGCGCTCGACCGGTATCAGACCGTAGTCCTGCGTCCGGAATCCTTCGACCTGCTGAAGCGGCCGGTCCGGATTATCGCGAATGCTGCCGTCGGCCAGCCGCACGGTGCAGCCGGCACAGTCGTCCAGTGACCGGCCCGCTGCCAGGCGCTCCACGATGTCGGCGAAGGTGGCTTCGCCCTGCCCTCGCACACTGACATCGACGCATGCTTCCGTGAGGCACTCGCGCGCGAACATCGATGGGTGCCAGCCTCCCCAGACGATCGTGAGATCCGGGCGCACCTGCCTGGCCTTCGAGGATAGCTCGACCGCGTCCGAGATCGGCGCGCCGGTCAGGACGGTCACACCCAGACACAGCGCATCGTCCAGATGCCGCAGAACGGTGCGATGCGCATCCGGGTCCAGCCGTGCATCGATGATCACGACCTCGAAGCGCGCTGGATCGAGTTCCGAGCCGATGGCCATCAGCGCCAGCGGCATGGTGAAGAACACCGCCTGCGGGTTGTAGAGAACGATCTTGTGACGGCGGGTCATCGGACGCTGCTCACATCGCGCTGGGCGCGAATGGCACGCGCCACCAGCACGATCGGCAGACCATGCCAGCGTCGATAGAACGGTTCGGAACCATGAAAGGGTTCGCGCAGTTCTTCGCCCACTCGGATTTCGTGCAGGAGTTGTAGCCGCAATCCCGCGTCGGCGATCGCCGCCAGTTGCTCGGTGACCGGATGACGATGATGCGGCACGGTGCAGTGCTCATCGTTGGCATCTCGGAACGATCGGGTCAGCCCGGCGCGCGAGGCGTCGGGATGGAAGTCCGAATACAGCAGCGTCCCACCGGGCTTGAGCACGCGCGCAATCTCATGAGTCCATCCGCGCAGGTCGGCCGCGTGCCCAAGCGCCAGCGCGCAGATCACCACATCGAAGACATCGCCGACGAACGGCAGGCGCGTCATATCGGCGCGCACGCGGTCCCCGACGCTTACCTGCTCGAGCATGGGCCCGCAGAAATCCATCGCCACGACGTGAGCAGCGTCATCGCCGGCCAGACGGCGGACGTATCGACCCGATCCGCAGGCAAGATCGAGCACGCGCCTTCCGGCCACGGCCGGCCAGCGGGCCAGCATTGCCTGCTCCTCCACGCGCATCAGCGGGTTATGCGCAATCGGCGGGTATGTGCTCGCCCAGCGCTGATACGCGGCAAGCGTCGCATCCGTGACCATCACCTGCGTTAGTGCCGCTTGCGGTGCTGGCGGTTGGATTAAACTGCGCGCTTGCCACTGACGGATGGAGCGGAACGATGGGATTCATGGAAAAACTGGGCAAGGTGCAGGCAGCCAACCGTTCGCTGGTGTGTGTAGGCCTCGATCCCGACCTGTCCCGCTTTCCGCGGTCCGTTGAGGAAATGGACGAGCCGATCTTCGAGTTCAACAAGGCCATCATCGATGCGACGCACGATCTTGTCTGTGCCTACAAACCTCAGATCGCGCACTATGCCGCCGAGTCGGCCGAGGCTCAGCTCGAGAGCACGATCGCGTATATCAAGAGCACCTGCCCCGACGTGCCGATCATCCTCGATGCCAAACGAGGCGACATCGGCAGCACCGCACAGATGTATGCAACCGAAGCATTCGAGCGCTACGCCGCCGACGCTGTCACGGTCAATCCTTATCTGGGCTTCGATTCACTCGAGCCGTTCCTCTCGTACACAGATCGGGGGGTCATCGCACTGTGCCGCACCTCGAATGCCGGTGCGGCCGATCTCCAGGACCTGCAGGTCGACGGCGTTCCGCTCTATGAGAAGGTGGCCAGTCTGGCAGCGACGAAATGGAACAAGCATGGAAATCTGATGCTGGTCGTCGGCGCGACCTGGCCGGAACAGTTGTCCCGGATTCGTGCGATCGTCGGCGACATGCCGCTGCTGGTTCCCGGCGTCGGCGCTCAGGGCGGCGACGTTGCCAAACTGGTCCAGGCCGGCCAGACGGCGGCCGGCGCCGGACTGATAATCAATTCTTCACGCGCGATTCTCTACGCCAGCGACGGCGAAGATTTCGCCGCCGCCGCGCGTCGGGAAACCGAGCGTCTGCGCGATGAGATCAATGGTCATCGCAAGGGACTGCGCAGCACGCCCGGCTAGCGCGAAGCGCTACTGCTTCGCGAGCTCGCGATCGATCGCCGCCACCAGGCGCTGGTCGTCCGGCGTCACATCGGGAGAGAAGCGCTCGACGATCACCCCTTTGCGGTCGATCAGAAACTTCTCGAAGTTCCAAAGCACTTCGCCCGGCTTGCCGGTATCCATGCCGTAGCCCTTGAGGCGCTCCCGCATTCCACCTTCGCCCGTCGCGTCCGGCTTCGCTGCAGTCAAGGTCTTGTAGAGCGGATGCTGGTCACCACCCTTTACCGAGATCTTGCTGAACATCGGAAACTTCACGCCGAAACTGGTCGTGCAGAAGCTCGATATCTCGGCGTTCGTACCGGGTTCTTGAGCACCGAAGTTGTTGGCGGGAAATCCAAGGATTTCCAGGCCTTTCGGGTGTTTGGTTTCATAGAGCTTCTCGAGCCCTTCGTACTGCGGAGTCAGGCCGCACTTCGACGCTACATTGACGATCAGCAGTACCTTGCCCTTGTACGCATCGAGCCGGGTGGGGCTGCCGTCGATCTTGTTAACACTGGTGTCATAAACCGTAGCGCTCATAAGTTGCTCCTTAGTTGTTTGTCGTGCAGATTCTATTGCAAAAAGCGGCGGCTAGCGGACCAGGCTGTCCGGGCTGGTCCATAAGGTGCGGGGGCGACGATGCGCGATCAACCACGCATCGCCGACACGCTCGAACCTGTCGTCGTAATAGCCGTTGTGATCGAGCCCCACCGCAGTGGTGACCAGCCAATAGGTACGGACGCTCGCCGTCGTCGCCGAAGTCAGCTCGATGCGGCACGTGGTCAGGTGATGGCTTACGAACCCCGGTGATCTGGCGCCGGATGATTCGCCTGACCTCGTAGCCGAAGACAGACCCGCCGGCTGCGGTATGACGGACGGCGCCGCCATGAAACCACGGATTGCATCGCGTCCGTCATAGCGCTGATTGGCCAGATCGAGTACACCCTGCTCGGTAAAGCAGCCGGCATACGCGTCAGCCTTACGCGAATCACCCGCGTGCGTACAGGCAGCCAGTGTCTTTTCAATGCCGGCGCGGGCCAGCAGTTCTTCGTTGGTCATCTGTTCTCCCCCTGGCAAATGTCCCGGGCGCGCATCCCACGCGAGCGCGAAACGCGGTGCTGAAGGCGCTTGCCGAATCGTAGCCCGCTGTCCGGGCAATGCTCTTCAGCGAAAAATCGCGGTTCAAAAGCGAATCAACAGCAACGCTCATTCGCCAGCGCGCGAGGTAGTCCATTGGCGGGATGCCGACAACTCGGGTGAAGCGCCTGACAAACCCAGCTCGCGACAAGCCGGCCAGGGTGCCCAAGTCTTCCATCACCCAGGCATGACCGACGTCGGAATGCATCGTTTTTAGCGCTTGGGCTATGGTCGGGTCACGCAGACCGGCAAGCAGTCCGGTCGTTACGCTACCCCAGCCAATGCGGGTACGTAGCGCTTCCAGCAACAGCAGATCGATCAGTCGCGGCAACCCCAGCGCATCCTTTGGACTCCCCCGGGCACACTGATCGACGATGAGATCCATGATTCGCTCCAAACGCGCGGTACCCATGTCGGTCGTAGACCAGCACATTCTCTCGGGCAATAGATTCATCAACAGCGCGGCGCTGGCACGTTGTATTTCCAGGGTTCCGCCAAGCATTGCGAAATCACCCTGTCCGCTAATTGTGATCGCGGGGGCCCGCGCGCGCAGCAGAACGTCCCCGGGGTGCAGCAGTTCTGGAAGCGAACTCCGCATCTCGATCCAGCATCGACCCGCCAGAACGATGCAGAAGCTCGGCGGCTCTTCTGCCTCGTATCGAACACTCCAGTCGCCTTTGCCGACGGCGTTTCTGGAGATAACCGCGCGAGGCCGCAACAGTTCTAGCAGAGCACGCAGTGGGTAGGGGAGGAGATCCATCAGTAGACGATCCATAACGAAAACGCGTTTTTGCTATGAAGAGTCTACTGCTGCGCACCACCCCCCTGCATGCCTCGGCCTCCCCGAAGTGGTGCGCGTTATTCACGTCATTGCCTATTTATCGGCGATAGCCTCGACCTGTATACGCAGTTTCACATCCATGCGAAACCCGTAGTCCTTCCCTGCGGTCAGACCGAATTGTTCGCGGTCGAAGGTGGCCTCGGCGTCGGCACCGCAATAATCTTTCTTGAACATCGGGTGCTGGATGCACCGGAACGAGTTGACCGCCAGATCCAAAGGCTTCGTGACACCGTGAAGCGTCAGCTGACCGGTGACGCGCGCAGTACCCTGGCCGGTAAAGCCGCTCAGCTTGCCCTTGTATTCGGCCTGCGGAAACTTATCGACCTGGAAGAAGTCTTTGCCCTTGGCCCATTCGTTGAGCTTCTGATTGCCGAAATCGATGCTGGCCGGATCGATCTTTACATCGATCGTGCCGTCGCCCGAAGTCTTGTCCAGCGTCATCATGCCGGTCGATTTGTTCATTTTGCCGCGCCAGAGGGAAATCCCCATGTGGTCGGCCTCGAAGCTCGGGTAAGTATGGCTGGGGTCGAGCGTATAGGCGACACCATCAGCCAGGGCGCTGCCGTTGACGGTTGCCAAAGAGAGCGCTGCGAGAACTCCCGCGGTCAGCTTGTTCATGTCACCTCCGGATAATTTGAGACGTACTCGTCCATGACGAAACGGGAGGCCGGCTTTCGACAGCGTCGCGGTCGAGGGTGTCGCAGTCGACGGCGAAACTCCGTTTGAGTCAATAATAGCCCTCTGAATCACGAACAGAATGCAGCAGAGGTATTGCAATGTCTGAATCCGCTCCAGCCGGCGCATCGGTGCTATTCGAAGAAATGTCCACCGGGGACGGTCACGCCATCGGCGTCGCGATCCTGAACGCGGAGAAATCGCTCAACGCACTGTCGCTGACGATGATCCGGCTGCTGGCGCAGAGGTTGGCGCAATGGCGCGCCGACGAGCGCATCGCCTGCGTCGTACTGCGCGGCGCGGGGGAGAAAGCCTTCTGCGCAGGCGGGGACATGCGTGCCATACGCACGGCGATCCTGGCACACGGCAGAAATCCGGGGCCGGTACCTGAGGCGCTGGCGTTCTTCGGCGAGGAATATCGGCTGGACTACGCCATCCACAGGTACCCTAAGCCCATTCTGACCTGGGGCAACGGCATCGTCATGGGCGGCGGCGTTGGTCTGGTCGTCGGCGCCAGTCATCGCGTCGTGACCGAGTCCTCGCGCTTCGCGATGCCGGAGATCAACATTGGTCTGTACCCCGACGTGGGCGGCAGCTGGTTCCTGCAGCGTATGCCGCATCGGGTCGGACTGTTCATGGCGCTGACGGCCGCCCCCCTCAACGCGTCGGATGCGTGCTACGTGGGACTGGCGGACTGGTTCCTTCGCAGCGCCGCCTATCCCGCGCTGCTCGATCGGCTCAAACAACTTGCCTGGTCGAATGATGCCCTGCAGAACCATGCCGTGGTATCCAGTGCGCTGCGAGGTTTCGCGCGCGACGCTGCGGGCACCAGACTGGCGCCGGTGATCAGCGCGCGGGCCGGCACGATTGCCGAACTCACGCAGGCGGACTCGTTGCAGCAGGTCGTTCGGCAGATCACGGGCTATTCGGGCAGCGACGAATGGTCGAGCAAGGCGGCCGCGACACTCGCGCACGGCTCCCCGACGACGGCTGGTCTCATCTGGGAACTGTTCCGTCGGACGCGGCATCTGGGTCTCGCCGATGCGCTACGTCAGGAACTCATCGTGTCCGTGCAATGCTGCCGGCATCCGGACTTGCCCGAGGGTGTCCGCGCGGTACTGGTCGAAAAAGACCACAAGCCCCACTGGACTCCGCCGACCTTCGAGCACCTCGGGCAGGCATGGATCAACGCGCATTTCGAGGTGCCATGGCAGGGCGACAATCCGCTATCGGATCTGAGAGAGTGACCGTCGCCCACCCTTTCGACCTCATCCAGGTTCTCACTCCCCGAAGGCGCTTCGTCGCGGCGCTTTCGATTTCGGCCGGCACGATGCTGCTGATCATGGACGCTTCGATCGCGACCGTGGGGCTGCCGAATATCGCGCGGGATCTGGGCATACAACCATCCGAGTCGGTGCTCGTGATGGTGATCTACAACCTGGTCCTGGCGATGACGCTGATGCCGTTCGCGGCGCTCGGGATTCGTCTGGGACTGCGACGTCTGTTTCTCGGTGGTGTCTGCGCGTACATGATAGGCGCAGGATTGTCATGGTTTGCCGACAGCTTTTATGTCCTGCTGCTGACGCGCGCGATTCAGGCACTCGGCGCTGCGTCGGCATTGAGTGTGTCGAGTGCGCTGGTGCGCGCCATCTATCCGCCGCAGCAGCTTGGACGCGGCCTGGGTATCAACACGCTGGCGGGCGCGACCGGTGCGTCACTGGCGCCGGCGCTCGGCGGCATCATCGTTTCCCACGCCTCGTGGCATTGGGTGTTCGTCGCCGGCGTGCCGCTGGGAGTTGCCGCGTTCGTAGCCGGCAGCGCCTTACCCGAAACACCGCGAAACGCGGAACGATTCGATTCCGTTGGTGCGATTCTGTGTGCCATCACGTTTGGCCTTGCGATCTTCGGACTGCAGACCATCACGCGCCAGCACCACGCGGTGCTGCCGATCCTACTGCTCGGGGTCAGCACTCTGCTGGCATTCGTCTTCGTACGTCACGAGAGCCGCGAACAGCACCCCGTATTACCGCTGGACCTGCTGCGCAATCCGATCATGCTACTGTCGGTCGCGGCGGCGCTCACTGGTTACCTGGCGAGCACTTTCATGATCATCGCATTGCCGTTCCGGTTGCATGCCGCCGGTTTCACCGCGGCGGAGATCGGCGCAGTACTGATGCCCTATGCGATCACGACGACGATCTGCGCACCGACCTCCGGCATGCTCTCGGATCGTTTCCCGCCGGCGGCCCTGGGAACGCTCGGCCTGATCGTCGCGACGATTGCGCTGCTGCTGCTGTACGCGCTGCCGGCATCGCCGACCCACTTCCAGGTGGCATGGCCCGCGGCCCTTTGCGGTGCGGGCTTCGGTTTCTTCATGCCGCCGAACGCGCGGCTCATCATCGGTGCTGCACCGCCTGGTCGTGCCGCGCCGGCCAGCAGCCTGATCTCGACGACCGCATGCTCGGGCAGGCAGTAGGGTCGACGCTCGTCGGCGCACTGCTGGCAGTCAATGCCGGCTCGCTTGCTCCGCTGCTCGGAGCGGTGCTGGCAGCGGTCGCTGCGGGATTGAGTGCCGCCCGTTTCTTACCGAAATTCAGACAACAATGACTGGGGCGGCAATGCAGCTCCTACTACAGTCCGGTGTCCCGTGACGCTGGTAGAGTGGGGGCTATCCCTTCGTAGCCCTTCGTGAGGATATCGCCATGATGAGCATTCCCGATGGCTTCCCTTCCGACTCGGCGGGAGCGTTTGCCGTTCTCAGGTCTCGATCTGCCCTGGGGCCCAATGACCTCAAAGTGCTGGCGATGATCGAAGCCGCGGGTGAGGCATTCTATTTTCTGGTGGCGGATGGCGTGCAGGATCCCAAAGCGAAGGAATTGCTGAAGCAGAACGGTCGCGAAGAACGTGGCCATGCCTACCGGCTGGCAAAGATCCTCAAGATGCAGACGGGCGAAGAATGGAGCGTGCCGACCGCCGACGAGAATCCATACCTGGCATCCGCGCCGGCGAGTCTGCCGCCGATCACGCCGGAATTCATCGCCTCTCTCGAGCAGGGTGAGGCAGACGGCGATCAGCTGTACCAGGTGTGGGCCAATGGCGCCGACGATCCGGAGATTGCGAAGCTCCTGAGACTGAACGGGCGCGAAGAGAGTCGGCATGGTGAACGTGACGCCGAGGTCATCCGCTGCCTACGCGGCTGATCGATTTGCCACGACGATTATTCCAGATAGTCTACATTCTTGGACGTTATGTTGATTGCGTGAACAGGTAACGCCTTCGCGTGATTCGTCTCGTTGCGCGCTAAGATACGGTCAGCTTCCCCAGTGCGCACTGCGAGACGCTGATGCTGATGCAACTGAAGACTCCATTCTTCCTGTTCGCGATGATAGCCGTCGCCCGGTTTGCACTCTCCGCAGAGCCCGCAGCGGACAACCCAAAAGTCAGTAAGCCGTTCGCGTCATTGCTCAGAGCAGCGCAGGAGGCGAATAGCAGCAAGCACTACGATGAAGCCCTGGCCGATATCCAACAGGTGCAGGCCGCTGCGTTGGAGAAGACAAGTGAGCAACCAGTAGGTCATTGGAACAGTTCAGCGCTGGTGGCTCTGCGATCGGGACCTTGATGCACATCGCCAGAGCTTTTCTTCTTACGATGCCTACTTATCGGCCAAAAAGACGCTGGCAGCCAATTTTCCAGAGTGCGTCGTGACAACGACGGCTGATCCGGCGCCGTAACGTCCCTCTCGTTCGTCGAGGCAGCTCGCGGTCCGCCCGCGTCGATTTCACAGCTTCCTAAGAACTTCCTAAGGATCTCGGGCCACTCGAAATCTATCTTGTCTTCCCAGGAGGACTCGACGGAGCTGGTTCGGCGACCAACCTCTTACAGAACTTTACACCATCAATTTTGTGAGGGAATCATGAACAAATTCAAAATCGCTGCCGCCGCCACGGTCGGCCTGCTACTCCAGGCCCACGCGTTCGCCGGCGTCTATACAGGCTCGAGCGTCACGGTCAGCGGCAGCACCGCTTCAGGATCGGTATACGCCACTCGCTTCAGCAGCGACACGCGGGCCGGCATCGGATGTTACCTGGGTGCGTATGTCACTAACGCCGACATCACGAACACCAGTGCCAACGTCTATCTCTCCTGTTCGGCGACCAACTCGGCCGGCACCACCTATTCCTGCTATGTCAACAATCCGCCGGCGGTCTGGGTCACGATGGCGGCGTCGATCAATGAAGTTTCGTGGATTTACTTCTACGGCGACGCACAGGGCCATTGCCAGGGCCTGAACGTCGAACAGAATTCCAACAACCTGTAACGGCTGCGGAACGGAGTTCGGTCATGAGCAAATTCGTATTGGTTGGAGTATCCCTGGCCCTGGGATTGGGCGCGGGCATTCTCCTGGACCGTAACGTTCACAGCCCTTCGCAGGGCAGTGGTGCAACTGAGCTCAGCGCTGACGGGGTCGTCCCGTCAGCGCCTCTTCAGGGGGTGATGGCCACGACCGGGTCGGGTGTCACGCTGGACCTGGCGCCCATACGGGCGATGGTCAGGGAAGAATTGGCGGCGGCGCTGAGCAGGGCTCCAGGCGCAGGTGTCCAGGCCGGGTCGTCTTCGCCGCCGGCCGAAGTCAGCTCAGCTTCCCCGCAGCAGCAGCAGGATGCCATTCAGGCGATCAGCGGCCTGATGGAGGGCGGCAACTGGGGCAACGACGAACGCGCTTCCTTCCATCAGCAATTGGGCCAGCTGGATCCGCAGCAGCGGGAGGCAGCCATGCAACGACTGGTGCAGGCCATCAATAGCGGCAACCTGAGAGTAGCGACTGCAGGCGCACCGTTCTGATGAAATTGTGACGCACTTTTGCGAAGGCCGCCGCTCAGTTAAGTAGCGTATTATCGACTCGGACGCGAGTGCTTCGGTGGGCGGCACGCGCCGACGAAAAGCCCACAGCAACTAAAAGGAGGTGATCCAATGGTACATTCACACGTTGGTTCGGTTGCAACTCTGGTCACGCTGACGCGCCGCGGGGTGCGTGGCTAATCCCGTGAGGATGCGCGCAGGCTAACTGTCACGCGCGCAATCGAGTCCAACGGAAGGACGCTTCCAAGCAGTTGCAATGCGGATAACCTTGGTCCGCATGTAAAAGCGCTTGAGCAGGAACGGCGAAGTCCGCAAGGGCTTCGCCGTTTTCTTTTATTCGACGGTGACGCTCTTCGCCAGGTTGCGCGGCTGATCGACGTCAGTGCCGCGAAGAATCGCGACGTGATAGGCCAACAGTTGCAACGGCACGGTGTAAACGATCGGCGTCTGCAGATCGTTGACGTGCTTGGGCATGTGGATGACGTGCACACCGTCGCTGGACACGACCCCGGCATCTGGATCGGCGAATACATACAACTCGCCGCCGCGGGCGCGCACTTCCATCAGATTGGATTTGAGCTTTTCCAGCAGGTCGTTGTTCGGAGCGACCGCTACGACCGGCATGCCGGCGTCGACGAGCGCCAGCGGGCCATGCTTCAGTTCGCCGGCGGCGTAGGCCTCTGCATGAATGTACGAAATCTCTTTGAGTTTCAGCGCGCCTTCGAGCGCGATCGGATACATCGCGCCGCGCCCCAGGAACAGGGCGTGCTGTTTATCCGCGAATCGCAACGCCATTTTATGCACGACGTTGTCGAGTTCGAGCGTGCGTTCGAGCAGCGCCGGGACTTCGATCAGTCGCTGCACCAGGAATCGTTCGCGTTCGGCGTCCGAGTTGTAGTGACGCGCCAGCGCGATGGTCAGCATGAACAGGGCGGCGAGCTGCGTCGTAAAAGCCTTGGTCGATGCCACACCGATCTCCGGGCCCGCTCGGGTCAGCATGACCAGATCCGATTCGCGCACCAGCGAACTCTCCGGTACGTTGCAGATGGCAAGCGTCGACAGAAATCCGCTGCGGCGTGCGATGCGCAGCGCGGCCAGCGTATCGGCGGTCTCTCCCGATTGCGAGACCGCGACCAGCAGCGTGTTCGGCGATACCACCGGACTGCGATAGCGGAATTCGCTGGCGATCTCCACCCGGCATGGAATCCGGCAAAGCTGCTCGATGTAGTACGCCGCGACGGACCCGGCGTGATAGCTCGTTCCGCAGGCAACGATGTGCACCGCCTTCACCCGCTCGAAAACGGCTGAGGCTTTGGGTCCGAAGGCGGCTTCGAGCAACCGGCCGTTGGCGAGGCGCTCCTGCAGCGTGTTGGCCACGGCGCGCGCCTGCTCGTGGATCTCCTTCAACATGTAGTGCGCGTACGGGCCTTTCTCGGCGGCGTCCGCCGACAGTTCGCTTTCCTTGATCGGGCGTTCGATCGTGTTGCCTTCGCGATCGATGACGCGCACCCCGCTGCGTCGGACCTCGGCGAGATCGCCCTCTTCGAGGAAGATGAAGCGGCGCGTCACCGGCAGCAAGGCGGCCACATCGGATGCGACGAACTGCTCGTTGTTGCCCAGCCCCAGGACGACCGGGCATCCCATGCGCGCAATGATCATGACGTCAGGGTTGGCTTCGTTGACGATCGCGAGGGCGTACGCACCCTCCAGTTCCGCGACGGTCGCGCGCACTGCCTTGAACAGATCGCCGCCCAGGCGGGCACGGTTGAAATGCACGCGGTGCGCGACTACTTCGGTGTCGGTCTCGGAGCTGAACTCATAGCCGTGACGCTGCAAGTCGTCACGCAGCTCTTCGTAGTTCTCGATGATGCCGTTGTGGACCAGCGCCAGCCCGTCGCGCGAGATGTGAGGATGCGCATTGCGCTCGCTCGGCACACCGTGTGTCGCCCAGCGGGTATGAGCGATGCCCATGTGGCCGGATACGGGCTGCGCCTGCAGCGCGTCCTGCAGACTGCGTACCTTCCCGACCGTCCGTCGGCGCTGCAGCTTCCGGTCGCTGTCCAGGACCGCAATGCCGGCGGAGTCGTAACCGCGATATTCGAGCCGCCTCAGCCCCTCGATGAGTACCGGCACCACGTCCCTGTCAGCGATAGCACCTACGATTCCGCACATGTATGCGTGTCCTTCCCTGCGTTACGTTCGTTTCGTCTCATCGGGCAACTGAATACCCGGCTCGAGACGCACGAGCGGGCCGATGACGCATTTTCTGCCTATGCTCGTCCGTTGCAGCACGCAATGACTGTGCAGTTCGGTTTCCTCGCCGATGACCGAATCCTGGATCACGCATCCGGGTCCGATACGCACACGATCACCGAGGGTTACGGCCCCCTGCAACACTACGTCGACGTCGATCAATACGTCGCGGCCGACGATCACGGGACCGCGGATATCGATGCGCGATGGGTCGATCAGGATGACGCCCTGAGCCATCAGCTCTTGAGTGCGGCGGCGCCTGTATTCACGTTCGGCGTCGGCGAGCTGCGCGCGGTCATTGACGCCCATGATCTCGCAGTTGTCGGTCGCCTCGAGGGTGGCGATCGCACACTTCTCCCTGACAGCCATGGCCAGTGCGTCGGTCAGGTAATACTCGCCCTGGGCATTGCGCGGCTTCAGCGCACGCAGCCAGCGTTTCAGTTGGCCGGCATTGGCGACCATCACCCCTGTGTTGATTTCCTGGATGCGCCGTTCGCGCGCGCCTGCGTCCGCTTCTTCGACGATCCGCTGTGGCTGGCCGGCTGAATTGCGCACGATGCGGCCGTAACCGAAAGGATTGGCGAAGCGCGCCGTCAGCAGTGTGAAGCCACGTGTGGACGGCCGTGATGTGGGCGCGGCGAGCAATGATTGCAGGGTTTCACTGCGCAGCAGCGGGACATCGCCGTACAACACGAGTACGCGGTGAGCGTCGGGAATGTCGGGCAACGCCATGCTCACCGCATGGCCAGTCCCGAGTTGCTCGCTCTGCAGCGCCCAGCGGACCGGCGCATCGCGAAAGCGCTCGCGAACGCGATCGGCACCGAAGCCTACGACGACGTGGATACTGTCGGGTTTCAGCTCATGCGCAAGCGCAAGCACGTGCGACAGCAGAGGCTCGCCAGCCAGGGGCGCCAGGACCTTGGGCAGGTCGGATACCATGCGCTTGCCCTGCCCCGCAGCCAGAATGACCACGGAAAGGGGCGCGCTGCTGCTCGCGGGAGCCCGGCGCGCAGCTGAAGACGAAGAGCGCGGCATCGATTGATTGTATCAGTCCCGTTACAGAAGACCGGGACTGGGCCACATACTCGGCTACGGCCGGCGCAGCTTCTGAATCATCCGCAGCTGGGCTGCGATGCGAGCCAATTCGGCCAGCGCTTCGGCGCGCGAGATCTTGTCCTGACTGATGGCCAACGCCTCTTCGGCGCGCTGTTTGGCAGCCTGCGCTGCGGCCTCGTCCAGGTCCTTGGCGCGCGCGGCGGTATCGGCCAGCACGGTCACCTGCGTGGGCTGAACTTCCAGCGCACCGCCACCGACGTAGAAGGACTGCTCCGGCCCTTCCAGTGGCTGCACCCGCACCTCGCCTGCCTTCAACAAGGTCAGCAACGGCGCGTGCCGCGGCGCCACGCCCAGATCACCCTCGATCCCGGGGAGGAACACCATTTTCGCGGGGCCGGAGAAGATCTCTCCCTCCGCGCTGACGATATCGACCTGAATCGTGTTCATTGGTTATCGCAAGTTATTGCAGCGTCTTGGCCTTCTCGACGGCCTCATCGATCGTGCCAACCATGTAGAAGGCCTGCTCGGGCAGATTGTCGTAATCGCCCTTGATGATGCCCTGAAAGCCGCGAATAGTCTCTTTCAGCGGAACGATCTTACCGTCCTGGCCGGTGAAGACCTTGGCGACGTTGAACGGCTGCGACAGGAAGCGCTGAATCTTGCGCGCGCGGTACACGGTAAGCTTGTCGGTCTCCGACAGCTCATCCATCCCCAGGATCGCGATGATGTCCTGCAGTTCCTTATAGCGCTGCAGCAGCGTCTGCACACCGCGAGCGGTGTTGTAGTGTTCCTCGCCGACGACCAGCGGATCGAGCTGACGGCTGGTGGAATCCAGCGGATTCACGGCCGGATAGATACCCAGCGCCGCGATCTGGCGGTCGAGCACGACGGTCGCATCCAGATGCGCGAAGGTCGTTGCGGGTGACGGGTCGGTCAGATCGTCCGCCGGAACGTACACGGCCTGGATCGAGGTGATCGAACCGGTCTTGGTCGACGTGATGCGCTCCTGCAGAACGCCCATTTCCTCGGCCAGCGTCGGCTGGTAGCCCACCGCGGACGGCATACGGCCGAGCAGCGCCGACACTTCGGTGCCGGCGAGCGTGTAACGGTAGATGTTGTCGACGAAGAACAGAATGTCGCGGCCGCGGCCGTTGGCCTGCTTCTCGTCGCGGAAGTATTCCGCCATCGTCAGTCCGGTGAGCGCGACGCGCAGACGGTTGCCCGGCGGCTCGTTCATCTGGCCGTACACCATCGCGACCTTCGAATTCTCGAGCTTGTCCTTATCGATGACACCCGACTCGATCATCTCGTGATAGAAGTCGTTGCCTTCGCGGGTACGCTCACCGACACCGGCGAACACCGACAGACCCGAATACTGCTTGGCGATGTTGTTGATGAGTTCGAGCATGTTGACGGTCTTGCCGACGCCGGCACCGCCGAACAGACCGACCTTACCGCCCTTGGCGAACGGCACCAGCAGGTCGATGACCTTGATGCCCGTGGCCAGCAGATCCTGACCGCCGGCCTGCTCGTCATAGGACGGTGCCTGGCGATGGATCGGCATGAAATCCTTGCTCTGTACCGGACCGCGGTTGTCCTGCGGCGTACCCAGCACGTCCATGATGCGTCCCAGTGTGCCCTGCCCGACCGGTACGGAAATCGGCGCGCCGGTCGATTCCACCGTCAGCCCGCGCTTCAGACCTTCAGAAGTACCCATCGCGATGGTGCGGACGATGCCGTCGCCCAGCTGCTGCTGCACTTCGAGCGTCAGATCGACATCCTTGAGCTTGAGCGCTTCATAGATGCTGGGCACCGACTCGCGTGGAAATTCCACGTCGATGACTGCGCCGATGATCTGGGTGATTTTGCCTGTCGCTGTCGCCATGTTCCGTCCTCGTCGAATTCTTGATGTCTGCTCAGACTGCGGTCAGACCGCCGCCGCGCCGCCCACGATCTCAGCCAGCTCTTTGGTGATCGCCGCCTGCCGCGCCTTGTTATAGATCAGCTGCAGCTCACCGATGATCTTGCCGGCGTTGTCGGAAGCGCTCTTCATGGCCACCATGCGGGCCGCCATCTCGCTCGCCACCATCTCGACCGAACCCTGATACACCTGTGACTCGACGTAGCGGGTCAGCAGGCCGTCCAGAATCGCCGCAGCGTCCGGCTCGTAAATGAAATCCCAGTGCTCCTGCAGGTCCGGATCGTCGGTCGATTCGACCGGCAGCAGCTGCACCGTGACAGGCTTCTGCGTCATCGTGTTGACGAAGTTCGGATGCACCAGCAGCAGCCGGTCGATCTTGCCGTCGCGGTATGCGTCGAGCATGACCTTCACGGCACCGATCAGATCCTTGATGTGTGGTCGGTCGCCCAGACCACTGGTACCACCCAGAATCGGCATGCTCAGGCGGCGGAAGAACGCCATGCCCTTGCTGCCCAGAATCGTCAGAGAGACCTGCGCGCCCTTGCCTTCCCACTCGCGGACCGCCTGCAGGGTCTGCTTGAAGACGTTGACGTTCAGGCCGCCTGCCAGACCGCGATCGGTGGAGATCACGATGATGCCGACCGCCTTGACCTCGCGATCGAGCAGGAACGGATGCCTGTAGTCCGGATTGGCCTCTTTCAGATGGCTGATCATCTTGCGCATCTTCTCGGCATACGGACGTGCCTGGCGCATACGGTCCTGCGCACGGCGCATCTTGCTGGCCGCCACCATCTCCATCGCCTTGGTGATCTTCTGCGTGCTCTTGACGCTCGCGATCTTGTTACGGATCTCTTTGGTGCCTGGCATGGATTCTTACCTGGTACGCGCCGGCGCTAGTACGTGCCGGTCGCCAGAAAATCTTCGCAGATCTTCTTCAGCGTGGCCTCGTGCTCCTTCAGCACCGGCTTGTCATTGATGGCGTCCAGCGCGGCCTTGTGCTTGGAAGCGGCAAAACCCTGCAGCGCCGTCTCGAAGTCGACGATCTTGGCCTTCTCCACCTTGTCCATGTAGCCGCTGTTGACCGCATATATCGACAGCGCCATCTGCGCCACCGACATCGGTGCGTACTGCTTCTGCTTCATGACTTCGGTCACGCGCTCGCCGCGCTCGAGCTGCTTACGGGTCGCCTCGTCGAGGTCGGACGCAAACTGCGAGAACGCCGCCAGTTCGCGGTACTGCGCCAGCGACAGTCGGATGCCGCCGCCGAGCTTCTTGATGATGTCGGTCTGTGCGGATCCGCCGACGCGCGACACCGAGATGCCCGAGTTCATCGCAGGACGGATGCCGGCGTTGAACAGACTGCCTTCGAGGAAGATCTGTCCGTCGGTGATCGAAATCACGTTGGTCGGAACGAATGCGGTCACGTCGCCCGCCTGCGTCTCGATGATCGGCAGTCCGGTCAGCGAACCGGTTTTTCCCTTGACCCGACCCTTGGTCGCCTGCTCGACGTACTCCGCGTTCACGCGCGCGCTGCGCTCGAGCAGACGCGAGTGCAGATAGAACACGTCGCCGGGGTACGCCTCGCGGCCCGGTGGGCGGCGCAGCAGCAGAGAGATCTGGCGGTAGGCAACGGCCTGCTTCGACAGATCGTCGTAGATGATCAGCGCGTCTTCGCCGTTATCCATGAAGTACTCGCCCATGGTCACGCCGGCGTAGGCGGACAGGTACTGCATGGCGGCAGGGGTCGAGGCCGAGGCGGCAACGACGATCGTGTGCCCCATCGCGCCGTGTTCTTCGAGCTTGCGCACGACGTTCGCGATCGAGGACTGTTTCTGTCCGATCGCGACGTAGATGCACTTAATGCCCGAGGTCTTCTGATTGATGATCGTATCGATCGCGAACGCGGTCTTGCCGGTCTGACGGTCGCCGATGATCAGTTCGCGCTGGCCGCGGCCGACCGGTACCTGCGAGTCGACGGCCTTGTAACCGGTCTGTACCGGCTGATTGACCGACTGACGATAGATGACGCCGGGCGCCACGCGCTCGATCGGCGCGGTGGCCTTGGCGTTCAGCGGGCCCTTGCCGTCGATCGGACGACCCAGCGCGTCTACCACGCGGCCAAGCAGTTCCGGTCCGATCGGTACTTCCAGGATGCGGCCCGTGGTCTTCACGGTATCGCCTTCCCTGATGCCCTTGTAGTCGCCGAGTACGACGGCGCCGACAGAATCCTGTTCGAGGTTCAGAGCCAGCCCGAACGTGTCCTTGCCGAAGTCGATCATCTCGCCGTAGCGGACATCCGCCAGGCCGTGGACTCGACAGATGCCGTCCGTGACCGACACCACGGTGCCGACGTCGCGCGCCTCGCTGGCGGCCGCGAACTTCTCGATTCGACTGCGGATCAGGTCACTGATCTCGGATGCTTTGATCGACATTGTCCGTACCTCGAAGAATTACTAACTTAGCTCGCGACTTGGGTCGCCAGCTGTGCCAGGCCACCGCGCACGCTGCCGTCGATCACCAGATCGTCGGCCTGCACCACGGCGCCACCCAGCAGATTGGAGTCGATCCGGGTGTGTAACCGGATCTGGCGATCGAAACGCCTGGCCAAGGCCGCAGTGAAGCGCTCGCGCTGCTCGGCGGACAGCTCGACCGCCGACGCCACCGTCACATCGACAACGCGCTCGTAGTCGGCGCGCATCTTCGCGAACAGTTGCGCTATCTCCGGCAGATAGCTCAAGCGGCGATTCTCCGCGAGCACGCCCAGGAAATTACGTGCCTGGCTGTCGAACGGCGCGCCGCCGACATCACAGATGAAGTCGACCAGCTGCGGCGCCAGCACATGCGGATTATCGAGCAGCGGATGGACCTGGCTGTCTGACACGATGGTAGCGGACAGGTTGATCACATCCGACCAGTGCGGCAGCTGCAACGACTGGCGTGCCAGCACGAATGCAGCCTTGGCATAGGGTCGGGCGACCGTGACACGCTCGCTCATGCGTCAGATCTGCGCCGCGAGCTGGTCGAGCAGCTGCGAATGAACGCTCGGATCGATCTCGCGTTCGATGATCTTCGACGCGCCGGCGACGGCGAGCGAGGCCACCTGCTTGCGCAGGTCGTCGCGGGCCCGCTGTACCTGCAGGTTCACCTGGCCCTGCGCGGCTTCGACGATCCGGGCCGCTTCGGTCTGCGCATTGCGCTTCGCGGTCTCGATGATCTCGTTGGCCTGCGTGTGCGCCTGCTGCTCGATCTGCTGCGCGCGTCCCCGCGCCTCGCGGACGATCTCTTCCACCCGCGACGAGGCCTCGCTCAGATCCTTCTGTCCGCGTTCGGCGGCAGCCAGTCCGTCAGCGATCTTCTTGTAACGTTCGCCGATCGGGCCCGCCATCATCGGCGACACGAATTTGACGATGAACCAGAGCATGATCAGGAAGACGATGATCTGCCCGATAAAGGTCGCGTTTATATCCATGATCCCTTCAGCCTCGCGTCACATGGCCTGCAGAGCGCCCGTCGACCGGGCGCTTCTGGCCTATCCGGATGAGCAAACTGATGATCAGCCGCCGGTGATCTTGCCCAGCAGCGGGTTCGCGCTGGCGAAGTACAGCGCCAGACCGACACCGATCAGGAACGACGCGTCGATCAGGCCGACCAGCAGGAACATCTTGGTCTGCAGCTGCGGGGTCAGTTCAGGCTGACGGGCAGCGGCTTCGAGGAACTTGGAGCCCATCACGCCGATGCCGATACAGGCGCCGAGGGCACCCAGGCCGATCATCAGGCCGGCGCCGATCGCGGTGTGAGACTGGATGAGAGCGTATGCGTCCATAATTATTCAAATCTCCTGGTCGAAATCAGTTCAAACGAAAACGTGAAACAGTGATGCCTGGCTAGTGGTGCTCTTCGGCCATCGACAGATAGACGATCGGCAACACCATGAAAATGTAAGCCTGCAGCAGCACGATAAGGATGTGGAAGACTGCCCAGCTGGCGCCCAGCACCACCTGCGCGAGGAACAGCACTCCGCTGCTGAAAGTCAGACCGGTGACGGCCAATCCGAGCATCGCGATCAGGATGAACAGCAGTTCGCCCGCGTACATGTTGCCGTAGAGTCGCATGCCGAGCGAAATCGGTTTGGCCAGCAGCTCGATGAGATTCAGCAGGATGTTGGCCGGGAACAGCCAGACGCCGAACGGCGCCGCAATCCACTCGTGCGCATAGCCGCCGATCCCCTTGGAGCGGATCGAGAAAATGATGATCAGCGCCAGCACCACCAGCGCCTCAGCTATGGTGCCGTTGAGGTCGGCCGTGGGCAGCACTCGCCAGAAGGGTAGGCCAAAGAGAGTGGCGACATGCGCAGGCAGATCGACCGGCAGCAGATCCATGGTGTTCATCGCGATCGTCCACGTGAACAGCGTGAAGCCCATACCGGTCAGAAAGGTACGGTTGCCGTGATAGATATCGGCAACCTGGTTGTCCACCCACTCGTAGACCCACTCGATGAAGCCGGCGAAGCCGGTCGGGGCGACATGGCCCTTGACCTGACGGGCGGCCACCCACAGCAGCAGAGTGGTCGCCGCTGCCAGAAATGCCGACATCACCAGCGTGTCGACGTGCCAGGTCCAAAAGCCGTGCCCCACCTTCAAATGCGTCAGGTGATGCGTGATGTATTCGGTCGGTGTCTCGACGTGCTCAGCAGCCATCTAGTATCCGGTCCTCAAGAGGCCCCTTGCCTCGCTCACACTCTAGGTTCGCCCGGTGGAGACCAGCGGCACCCACCACAGCGCGATAATCGTTCCCACATAAGCCAGCAGCAACGCAAGCCAGTGCACATGCGGCCACCGTCCTGCCACCAGGAACAGCGCGACAGTCAAAGCA
>DATBAM010000012.1:0-49374 GCA_036271535.1 Steroidobacteraceae bacterium
ACTCCTGCTGCTCCTTGCAAAAAGGCAGCAGCGTAACGTCCCGCCGGAGCGCGCCGGTGCACCAGCACCGGCATCAACTACAGTTCAGGTGGAGGAGTTTGGGGTGGCCCGGGGTGGAGGAATTTGGGCGGCCGCCGGGGCGTGTTCGGCTTTTGCAAGGTGCGCTTTCGCGGCCTGGCCAAGAACCGTCACCACGTGCGCATGCTCGCAGCTCTCGCCAATGTGTTCACCGCGAGGCGACGACTGTTGCCAGCGTAGGGGAAATCCGCGCAAAACTTGAGCTGAGAGGTGATCCGACATGAAATTACCGCGCAAATCGGCTGTCACCCGCCCTCTGCAGTGCCTTCGAAACGAATTTGCCGATGAGATTCGCTGCATGCGCACTACGTGTGTCGAGTTGCCCGGTAAATCAGACCTTCCCTAGGCGCTGAATGTCTGATTCCAATGCTGAATTATCGAATTATTGGAGAAGGCGCGGATCTCAGGCCGGTAGTTTGAGATCGCCACGTCTGACCAATGTCAGCATCACCAGGGCCGATCTTTACCGAAGACGTTCAAGTGGAATTTGCGAGCGCCGTCCGCCGCCGATGTGAGCAGCTACAACTCTCGCTCCTGCAGCTCCCGCCACAGTATTTTTCCCGACGGTGACCGTGGCAGGGCCGGAACAAACTCGACACTGCGGGGCGCCTTGTAGCGCGCCATCTGCTCACGGCACCAGTCGATCAGTTGCGTCTCGTCGATGCGGCCACGCCACTCGTCCCGCAACACCACCACCGCTTTGACGCACTCGCCACGGTAGGCATCGGGCGCTGCGATGACGCAGGCCTCCTGTATCGCAGGGTGCGCATACATGAGCGTCTCGACCTCGGCAGGCCAGACTTTGTAGCCAGCGGCATTGATCATGCGTTTGAGACGATCGACCATGAAGTAATAGCCTTCGTCGTCGACCCGACCGAGATCGCCGGTGCGCAGATAGCGCTTGCCCTCGACCTCGACGAACGCAACGGCGGTCTCATCGGCGCGATTCCAGTAGCCCAGCATTATCTGCGGGCCGCGTACCAGGATCTCGCCGATCTCGCCGGTCGGCAGCACGCGCAGTGACTCGGGGTCGACGATGCAGGAATCGGTGTCATAGAACGGGATGCCCAGACACTGCTTCTTGTGATGGCTCGGAGGGTTGAAGTGCGTGGCCCCGACCGATTCGGTGAGGCCATAGCCCTCCAGATAGGGAATACCCATCTGCTGCAATCGTTCGGCGACGGCTACCGGCATCGGCGCGCCACCGCCGCTGAGGCGTATCAGTGAACTCAGGTCACTATTGGCAAGCTTCGGACTGGCGAGCAGGTCCTGCACCATCGTCGGTATCGCGCTGAATGTTCTTATCCGATACCGCTCGATCAGCTCCACCGCGGCATCGCGGTCCCACCGCGGCAGTATCACTTGTGTGGCGCCCAGATAGAGTGGGCCGTTCATGCCGCTCTGCATGCCGGTGACGTGGAACCAGGGCGCGACCGCCAGCAGTGTGTCGGTGGATTGCAGGCCGTGCCAGCGCATGATGCCCGTCAGCGTGTGCATCGTGCCGCGGTGCGTATGCATGCAGCCCTTAGGCACGCCGGTGGTGCCGGATGTATAGGGCAGCACGCACAGATCATCCGCGCCAGCGGTCAAGGGTCCTGGTGGTGTGTCATGCGACAGCATGTCGCGCCAGTGCGTGACGGTGCCGGCGCGCGAGAGCGGCAGCGCCATGCGCGGTGCGCGGATCAGGTCCGGTACGGTGAGCGATGTCGCGGACTGCACGTAGTCCGAGTAGGTCGCAACGAGTGCATGGCGCAGCGGACCGTCCTCGCCCAGTAGCGGTTCGACGTTCGCAGTCAGATCCTGCGCCAGGATGATGCCGTGGGCGCCGCAATCGCGAGCGCAGGCATCCAGTTCGCGCGCGACGCTCATCGGATTGACCGGCACCACGACCGCGTTGGCGCGCAATATCCCGTAGTAGGCGATGGCGTATTGCGGGCTGTTCTGCATCATCAGCAGGACACGATCGCCGGCCTGCACCTGCCACTCGTGCTGCAGAAAGCCCGCCAGCGTCGACGCTTCCGCGTGAAAGCGGGCGTAACTGACCTCGCTGTCATAGAAGATCAGATAGGCTTTGTCCGCAAAGCGCGCGGCGCTGTGGGCGGCGTTCTGAAACAGGTTGGTCGCGGGCGCGGTCAGAGGCGTTCGTCGGTTACGCTACAATTTTGTCGATCCATTTAAGCGCAGCCGCGCGGCGCTTGCCAAGCGGCCGCCGGATAGTCGGTGAGGAGTCGATCATGCAACTGGAGCCGAGCGACGAGGAATTGGCTTTTCGCGACGAAGTCCGCAGCTTTCTGCGGACCCGGTTGCCGTCCTCGATCAGCGAGCGGGTGCTGGCCGGGCAGGGTGCGACCCAGCAGGACCTGATCGCCTGGCAGAAAATCCTCGCGGCGCAGGGTTGGGGTGCGATGGCCTGGCCGACGCAGTTCGGCGGTCCGGGCTGGAGCGCGATGCAGCTGCATATCTTCGACGAGGAATCGGCGCTCGCCGGCGCGCCACCGCTCAGCCCGTTCGGCCTGCGGATGGTGGGACCGGTCATCATGGCATTCGGCTCGCCCGCGCAGCAGCAACGCTACCTGCCGAAGATCGCTTCCGGCGAGGAGTGGTGGTGCCAGGGCTATTCCGAGCCCGGCGCCGGGTCGGATCTCGCGTCGCTGAAGACGCTTGCCGTGCGGGAAGGTGACGACTACGTCGTCACCGGCCAGAAGACCTGGAATACCTTCGGTCAGTATGCGGACTGGATCTTCTGTCTGGTCAGGACCGACACGCAAGCCAAGCAGCAGTCGGGAATATCTTTTCTGCTGATCGACATGAAGAGCCCCGGCATCACGATCCGGCCGATCACGTTGCTCGACGGCAGCGTCGAAGTGAACGATATTTTTTTCGACCAGGTGAGGGTGCCGTCCGCCAATCGCATCGGCGACGAGAACAAAGGCTGGACCTACGCCAAGTTCCTGCTCGGCCACGAGCGCACGGCAATCGCCGGGGTCGGTGGCTCGAAGCGCGAACTGCTGCGCCTGAAACGCATCGCGGCGAGCGAGCGCAAAAGCGGGCGGCCGCTGCTCGATGATCCGCTGTTCGCCGCGCGCGTGGCGCAGGTGGAGATCGATCTGCTGGCATTGGAGGTGACGACGTTGCGCACCATCGCCGCCGAGAAGAATCGTCGCTCGCCGGGACCGGAAGCCTCGGTGTTGAAGATCCGCGGCACCGAAATCCAGCAGACGCTGTCGGAACTCACGATGCTGGCGATGGGACCGTATGCGCTGCCGTGGCAGCGCGACGCGATGGCGGCAGGCTATCAGACGGGCCCCGATTACGCGGCCGGTGCCGCCGCCCACTATCTGAATCAGCGCAAGGTCTCGATCTACGGTGGCACCAACGAAATCCAGAAGAACATCATTGCCAAGATGCTGGTAGGACTCTAGGGAGACGCGCATGGACTTTGAATTCAGCGAAGAACAGCGTCAGCTCGGCGAGACACTCGAGCGTTACCTCGACGATCACTACAGTTACGAGCAATACCGGGCGATCGCCCGCTCGGTTAATGGCTGGAGTGCCGACGTCTGGCGTGGTCTGGCGGATCTCGGCGTGCTCGCCGTGAACGTGCCGGCCGACTGCGGCGGACTTGGCTTCGGGCCGCCCGAGACGCTGGCGATGATGCAGGTGTGCGGCCGGCATCTGCTGCTCGAGCCGCTGATCGCGAGCGCCGTGGTGGCGACGACATTGTTGAGCGCCTTTGCTGCAAAGAGGGACGCCGGGGAGGCTGCCGATGCACCCGCCGCGGCGCTCTTGCAGCAACTCGCGAGCGGCGAGCGGATCGCGGCGCTGGCGCACCAGGATGCCGATGCCCGCAGCGATACGTCGTGGCTGAGCACCCGCGCGGAACGTTTCAAGGATGGATATCGCCTCAACGGCCACAAGGCCGTTGTCCTGCACGCGCCGCAGGCCGACGTGCTGCTGGTCTCGGCCCGCACCGCCGGTGCAGCGGATGATGAGACCGGCGTGTCGCTGTTCGTCGTGCCGCGCACTACGCAAGGTGTTCGCATCGTCGCCTATCCCACGGTCGGCGCCTTGCCCGCAGCGGACGTGCATCTCGAACAGGTCGAGCTTCCCATGAGTGCGCGCTTGGGCGCAGAGGGGACAGCACAACCCTCGATCGAACTCGCGCTGGCCGCGGGCCTCGCCGCATGGTGCGCGGATGCGGTCAGTGTGATGCAGGCTTTGATCGATACCACTGCCGAGCATCTGCGCACGCGCCAGCAGTTCGGTCAGCCCATCGGGCGCTTCCAGGCGCTGCAGCATCGCGTGGCGGATATGGTGGTGCAGCTGGAGCAGGCTCGCTCGATGAGCTATCTCGCCACGTTGCGCGCAGCGTCGATCGATCGCGATCAACGTCGTCGGGCGCTCGCCGCTGCGCGGGTTGTGATCGGGCAGGCCGCGCGCTTCATCGGCCAGCAGTCAGTGCAGCTTCACGGTGGCATGGGCATGACCGACGATCTGATCGTCGGTCACTATTTCCGGCGACTGACTGCCTTCGAGCTGTCGTTCGGCGATACCGACACGCATCTGCAGCATTACGCGCAGCTCACGCGCGCGGTCGGATAGCCTTCTTAAGGTTGCGGGCGTTTGCGCGCCATTACATTCTGGACGATCGCGACGATCAGCCAGCACAGCCCGCAGGTCACGAGCAGTGCGGCGCCGGTCGCGACCGGTTTGTTGTCCGGGTGCGCCGCGGAATAACCCACCGACAGCATGCCGGCAATGAAGGTGACACCGGCCATGTGCATGCGCCGCCGCAACTGTGGGTGAGTCAGTGCGGGCGTCGCGTCCGGTTCCGGCTCGAGGTTGAACGGCAGCTCCTCCGGCGACGGTTTCGCCAGCGGTGCGCCGCATCCCACACAGGCGGGCGCGCGATCGCTGATCATCCGCCCGCATTCTCCACACTTGATCAAAGCCATCGGTGGATTGTAGATCCCATGAAGCGGCCGCGTCGTAGGTGCTGCCGGACTGCCACCAGTCTACAGAGCCGCTGTCTGGGCTGCGAACTCCTGCCTTTAAATGGTGCAACAACATCGGATTCTGGCCGGGTGGCTGCGCATGGGCGCGTAAGGCCGCTGCCCACTTCGCGCTGTGGCTGAAGGCATCGCTGTTCGCCGGCGCCTTTTCCGCCAGCCTGGCGGCGATCGAGGGCGGTGGACTACGCGACGGCACCTGGAAGTACAAGGTCTGAAATCAAACCGGAAGGGAGTTGCTCATGGGGCGATCCATATTGTTGTATCTGCCTGGCGTGCCGGTTTCGATCATCATCCTGATCGCGTCGATCTCGCGCTGGCTGAAGGATGCAGCCCGGGGACGCGCTAGAATGCCGCGTCGCACTTCCGCGACGAAGCATGGGATCGATCTGCTCACGTGAAGGTCTTCCTAGCCTGGCAGACTGACGCACCGGCGCGGATCGGTCGCAACTTCCTGCGGGACGCGATTCGAGAGGCGCTCGAGCAGCTCAAGATTCAGGCCTCGATCGTCGAGGCCGGGCGCCTGTCGCAGCATCAACTGGCTGCTGAAGAAACCGAATTCAGCCGGCAGGAGCTGCGCTCGTTGCTGAAGGAGATCGATGAGTCGGCGGCGCTCGTCGCCGATGTCACGCCACTGGGGCAGGTACGGCCGATCGAGGGTGGGGCCGCTGCGCAGGCCCGCAAGCTCATCGATTCCGATGTCGCGTTCGAAGCCGGGTACGCGCTGCATGCGCTCGGTGAGCGCAAGCTGATTGCGGTCTTCAACGCCCACTTTGGCTGGCACGACGATCTGCCGCCCGACTTCAGAAGCCTGGGCGATGCCATCCCGTTCACCCTCGTTCCCAACGCCAGCCGTCCGGAAATCGAATCCGAGCGCCGCAAACTGGTTACGCGCCTGGTGAGCGTCCTGCGGCGATCGATCAGTTCCGCTGCCAGCGGCGCCAGCGCGATACACAGTGTCGGCGGGTCCTCGACCGCCGAGGTCCAGCGCGGTACCTATTTTCGGCCGGGGGAAGTATTGGCACGCAGCGGCCGGCCCGGCCCGTCCGAGATCAGTTACTCCTACACACAGGAAAGTTGCTGCTTCCTGCGGTTGATCCCGCTGCCGCCGCTGGCGACGCCACTGCCGCTGGCAAGACTCAACAAAGTGATCGAACGTGCGCCGCTGCTGTCGAGACAGCCGGAAGGCGCGCTACACAGCAGCAACGAGCACGGCGCCATCAGCTTCGAGCCGTCGTGGCCACCAAGCCGCGGAGCCGGCAATCTTGCCTCCTCGACACAGCTTTTCATCAACGGCGAGCTCTGGAGTGTCAGCCAGGGACTGATTTCGCACGAGCGTGGCGATCGTCCGGAATGGATCCGCGTGCCGTTCCTGTCGGCGCTCGTGACCGAGCGCATGTACTACAGTCATTTGCGGGCGCTGACGCAATTCGCGCTCAACCATCTGACGCTGAGCGCACCGTGGGAAGTCGAATGTGGCATCGCCGGCAGCCGTGGCCTGCACCTGTGGGTCGCGGGGCAGGAGACGCTCGGGCCGATCGTGCAGCCCGAGGTCGTCGTGCGCCGTACCATGAAGAGTGGCAGTGCGGCCGAGATGGACGATCTGCTGCTGGAATTCTTCAACGTTCTCTACATCGCGGCCGGCTCCGAGCGTGCTGCCGGGCTGCATGGTTTTCCGCCCGAGGCCCCGCGTCAGTCAGCGCAATCATGAGATTTGTTGCCACGGCAATACCCGAACGGCAATAATCAGTTCAACCAGGGAGGGTGAACGAGCTGTGAGCGCAGGGATGCGAGTTCTGACCGTCGTCGCTGCGGCGTTGCTGGCCACCGCCTGTGGGGGCAGCGGCCCCGCGATCAATTCCAATGGCACCGCGCCGGCCGGCTGCCTCGGTGCCTGTGCCACCGCTTCCACATTTCTCAGCGTCGATGACGTCCAGCAGGTGATAGCCCAGGCCGTGGGCGAAGCCCAGGCGCGCAAGGCCGCCGCCACGATCGCGGTGGTCGACCGGGTTGGAAACGTGCTGGCGGTCTACCGCATGAATGCGCCGGCCAGCAGCACGATCCTCATTGCCAGCAATGCGACCTCACCCGTCAACACGGGCCTCGACGGCATCCGGCTGCCGATCTCGACCGGCATCGATGCGCTGGCGGCCATCGCCAAGGCGGTCACCGGTTCTTATCTGTCGTCCGAGGGCAATGCGTTCTCGACGCGCACCGCCAGCCAGATCGTGCAGCAGCACTTCAATCCGGGTACTTCCGGCTCGCCCAGCGGTCCGCTGTTCGGGGTGCAGTTCAGCCAACTGGCCTGTTCGGATCTCAATCAGCAGTCCGACGGCACGGCCACACAACCGGGGCCGCAGCGCTCGCCCCTGGGCCTGTCGGCCGATCCGGGCGGCTTCCCGCTCTACAAAGCGGGCACGGTGGTCGGTGGTGTCGGCGTCATCGCAGACGGACACTACGGCATCGATGCCGACATCGAGTCGCACGCGGTCGATCTGGACGAGGCGATCGCGATGGCTGCGACCTACAACTACGGCGCCCCGGTGGATCGCCGCGCCGACGAGATCACCGCCGGCGGCATCTCGCTGCATTACACCAACATCGAATACGCCAACCTGTCGGCAGCGCCGGCGACTGCGCCGGCCTACACCGCATTGGGGGTAGCGACCGGTGCGCTGCTGCCGGTCGGCGGCTACTGGGACGGCAACATCCGCGTCGGCACGGCCTTTGGTCAGCCGGCCTCCGGCATCGCACCCGATAACAGCGGCAATTTCGCCAACATGAATGCGTTCGCGCTGGTCGATGCGGCCAACAACCCGCGCTTCCCGCTCCAGGCCGGCACCGATGGTGCCAATGCGCTGACGAAGGCCGAGGTGCTACAGCTGCTGCAGTCGGCGCTGAAAGTCGCGAATGCAGCGCGTGGGCAGATCCGCCTGCCACTGGGGGCGACTGCGCGCGTGTCGATCTCGGTGGTGGATACGCTCGGTGTGCCGCTGGGCTTCGTACGCTCGCAGGACGCTCCGATCTTTGGGGCCGATGTGTCGCTACAAAAGGCGCGCACCGTGGCCTTCCTGTCGTCAGCCGACGCGGCCGGTTTCCTGAACTCGTTGCCGCCGGCGCAATATCCAGTTACCGATGGAACGGGCAGTGTCTTCGCCGGGGCGCAGGTGACTCTGGGTAGCTATGCGACCGCAGCGCAGACGTTCCTGGCCGACCCGACCGCGTTGACCGACGGCACGATTGCTTACAGCGATCGGGCGATGGCTCTGCTCGCGCGCCCGTTCTTCCCGGATGGCATCGACGGCACCGCCAATGGTCCGTTCAGCAAGCCTTTGGCGCAATGGAGTGTGTTCTCGGACGGTCTGCAGCTGGATCTTGCGAATAACGCGATCCTGCAGCACGTACTGCACGAGGCGGGCGTTCTGACGAATGACGTCGTGCCCGGCGGCTGCGCCGGCGTGAGTCTGATACTTTCGCCGCCGCCGCCAGCCAATATCATTGCCACGGCAACGGCGCCGGCGGTGGACCACCGGCTCGGCAACGGCCTGCAGATCTTCGCCGGCAGCGTACCGATCTATCGTGGTGCGACGCTGGTAGGAGCGATCGGTGTCTCCGGTGACGGCACCCAGCAGGACGACATGGTTGCCTTCCTGGGCCTGTCGAACGCCAGCAAGGCGCTCAGCGGTTCGATCAACCAGGCACCGGCCAATCGACGCGCGGATACGCTGGCACCGCAGGGGAGCCGGCTGCTCTACGTGCAGTGTCCACAGTCGCCGTTCCTCAACAGCGACCAGGAGAATGTCTGCAATGCGCTGTGAACGTCCCGCGCGCCACGCGGCGTTGATGGCCATGGCGATGGCAGTGACGATGGGCGCCGGTGCACTGTCGGCACAGGAGCAGAGCGGGCCGTGCTATCGCACCGAAGCGGGCCGCATCGTCAAACGCCGTCTACCGGGCGCGGTCGAGATTCCGTGCCCGCCGCCGGGCGCACCGACCAACAATGCGCCACCGGTGGCGCAGCCGGGGGCGAGTGCGACCGCCGGTGAGCAGGCACCGCTGTCGCCCGAATACACGCGTGGCCCGCCGCCCGAAGCCTCACCGATTCCGCTGCCGAACATCAACGACTTCGTCGATTCGGTACCCGTACCGGATCGCTGGCGTATCGTCGACACGCTCGGCAAGTCGGTCAACTATGCCGAGCCGTATTACAACTACAAGAACAACTATCTCGATCCCTACAATCGCAACAACTTGAAGGCCGACAAGCCGTTCGCCGGCGACTGGTTCTTCAATGTCAGCGCACTGTCGGATACGACATACGAGTGGCGCAACTTGGAGGCCCCCATCGATCCGGCGGCCGAGCTGCGTCCGGGCAGCAATGACACGTTCGGACATGGCGGTATCTCGAGCACCATCGAGGAAGTGATCGCCGATTTCACGCTCTACAAGGGCGATACGACCTTTCGTCCGCCGCAGTGGCAGTTCCGCCTGACACCGGCATTCAACATCAACTACACCCACGCGGACGAAGTCGGCGTCATCAACGTCGATCCACGCAAGGGCACCAACCGCACGGACGATTTCGTCGGACTGCAGAACGCGTTCGTCGAGCGCCGTCTGAACGTGGCCTCCGATAGATTCGACTTCGACAGCATACGGGTAGGCATCCAGCCGTTCTCGAGCGACTTCCGCGGCTTCCTGTTCCAGGACAACCAGCTGGGCGTACGCCTGTTCGGGACCCGCGCCAACAACGTCTTCCAGTACAACCTGGCGTACTTCCGCCGGCTCGAAAAGGACACCAACAGCGAGCTGAATGACGTCACGCAGCCCTTGCGTCACGACGACATCGTCGTCGGCAACGTCTACTGGCAGGACATGCCGGTGAAGGGATTTACCTCACAGGGCATCGTGCTGTTCAACCACAACACCGAGACCGAGCGTCACTTTGACTCGAATGGCGTGCAGGTGCGTCCCGCGGTGATCGGGCTCGAACAGCCGCACAGCTACGAGGTGGTCTATCTCGGTTACAACGGCGACGGCCATTTTGGCCGCACCAATGCGACCGTGTCGGTGTACTACGCGACCGGCCACGAGCAGCCGGGCGTGTTCTCGTATCAGCGCGAGGACATCAGCGCCGGTTTCGGCGCGATCGAGATTTCGCGCGACTTCGACTGGATCCGCGCGCGTGCCTCGGCGCTCTACGCGACCGGCGACAGCAATCCCTACGACCGCCGTGCCACCGGCTTCGATGCACCGGCCGAGAACCCGCAGTTCGCCGGCGGCGACACCAGCTACTGGATCAGTCAGGCGTTGCCGCTGATCGGCGGCGGCGGCGTGACGCTGACCTCGGGCAAGGGTGTGCTGGCGGATCTGCGCTCATCGAAAGGCGAGGGGCAGTCGAACTTCGACAACCCGGGCGTCTTCCTGGCCGGCATCGGGGCCGACGCCGATCTGCTGCCGCAACTGCGCCTGACGGTGAATGCCAACAACATCCGCTTCGCCAATACGGCGGTGCTGGCAGCGCTGCGCGCCCAGCCGATCGATGGCAAGCAGGTGGGGCAGGACGTGTCGGTGGCGCTGACCTACCGGCCGTTGATGTCGCAGAACATCGTGTTGCGCACGGCTTATGCACGCCTGTTTGCGGGCAACGCGTTTAATTCGCTGTTCCCGCACATGGATCCGAATTACGTCCTGTTCAACCTCATAGTGGCCTACTGATGTCCGCCGTCACACAGCATCTGACCCGCGTCCGCACTGCCGTCGTCGCGGTGGCCATTTCGATGACCGCCGCGCTGATGCAGCTGGCCGTCGCCGGCGAGCCGATCGACCGGCATTACGAGACGGCGCCGCCGGCCCCGGCTGCACAGTCGCCCGAACAGGCCGCTGCCAAGAGCGCCGGCTGTACGTCGTGCCATACGCAGACCGACAACGCCACGATGCATCCGAATGCCGCGGTCAATCTCGGTTGTACCGACTGTCATGGCGGCAATGCCGGTGTCACGCTGGCCTCGGGTGTGACCCGTGGCAGCGCCGATTACCTCAAGACGCAGGAATCGGCGCATGTGCTGCCGCGCTATCCGTCGCAGTGGCACTACCCGTCGAGCGCCAATCCCGAGCGCACCTACACGCTGCTCAACCGCGAGTCGCCCGAATTCGTCCGCTTCATCAATCCATCCGACTTCCGCGTCGCCCGCGAGTCGTGCGGCGCCTGCCACGCGCAGATCATCGAAGCCTCGGTGCGCAGCCTGCATGCGACCGCGGCGATGTTCTGGGGTGGCGGCTCCTATAACAACGGCATCCTGGACTTCAAGAATTACATCCTGGGTGAGAACTACACCCGTGACGGCGTCGGTGCGATCCTCAAGGGACCGGTCATCCAGGACAAGCAAGCGGCCTTCAACGCCAATATCCTGCCCGAGCTCTATCCGCTGCCGGCCTGGGAGACGGTGAAGCCGGGCGACATCTTCCGCGTGTTCGAGCGCGGCGGACGCAATGCCGGCAACCTGTTCCCGGAAACGGGTCTGCCGGACTCCAAAGGTGAGCTGCAGGAGATCGAGGAACCGGGGCGCCCGGACTTCCGCGCTTCCAATCGCGGGCCGGGCACCGGTTCGCGTATCGCGGTGCCGGTGCTCAACCTGACCAAGACGCGCCTGAACGACCCGAATCTGTGGTTCATGGGGACCAACGATCAGCCGGGCGACTATCGTCAGTCCGGCTGCGCGGCCTGCCACGTGATCTACGCCAACGATCGCGATCCGGCGCATTCGAGCATCTATGCATCGGGCGGCCACGACGGCACCTCGCAGACGGTCGATCCGACGATCGACCACACGCAACCGGGCCATCCGCTGCAGCACACCTTCACACGCTCGATTCCCAGCAGCCAGTGCATGGTCTGTCACATGCACCAGCCCAATATGTTCATCAACAGCATGTTCGGCTACACGATGTGGGACTACGAGTCCGACGCGCCGTCGATGTGGCCCCAGAAGCAGGTTTACCCCACCGACAAGCAGATGCACGATGTGCTCGAGCGCAATCCGGAAGGCGCGGCGCCCCGCGGTAAGTGGGCCGACGTCAATTTCCTGCGCGGCGTCGCCGATCTGAATCCGACTTTGAAGGACACCCAGTTCGCCGACTACCACGGTCACGGCTGGAACTTCCGCGCTGTCTACAAGCGTGACCGCGCTGGCGACCTGCTGGATGCCAAGGGCGACCTGGTCGCCGACGATGACCCGCAGAAATTCCAGAAGGCCGTCCACATGGCCTCGTCGCATGTCGATGTCGGCATGCAGTGCGTCGACTGCCATTACCAGCAGGACATGCACGGCAACGGCCACATCTATGGCGAGGTCGCGGCCGCGGTCGAGATCGGCTGTAAGGACTGCCACGGCACGGTGAAGTCCTATCCCAATTCCTATACCTCAGGTCCCGCAGCGCTCAACGGCGGCCTGGACCTGCTGTCGCTGCGTACGCCGGACGGGCGGCGCCGCTTCGAGTGGGTCGGCGGCGAGTTCTACCAGCGATCGATGGTCGATCCAAAACTCGAGTGGAAAGTCAGTCTGGTGAAGGACTCGGTGACACCCGGCAATCCTGCTTACAACGAGAAAGCCGCGCGCGCCAAGCTGATGAGCACCGACGTGTCGTCGCAGAGCTGGGGACTGGGTGTCCCGTCCGACAAGCTCGCGCACAGCGACAGCAGCATGGAGTGCTACGCCTGCCACACCTCCTGGACCACGAGCTGCGGCGGCTGTCATCTGCCGATCGAGGCCAACAACAAGACCGAGCGTCACCACTACGAGGGCGGTGAGTCGCGTAACTACGCCACCTACAATCCGCAGGTCGCGCGCGACGACATGTTCCTGCTGGGACACCGCGAAACCGCCAAGGGCGGCAAGATCGCGCCGTTCCGCTCGAGTTCCGCGTTGGTACTGTCATCGACCGATTCGAATCGCGAGCACATCTATGTGCAGCAGGCGCCGATCTCGGCCGCGGGCTACAGCAGCCAGGCCTTCAACGCGCACTATCCACACACCGAGCGCAAGACCGAGACCAAGACCTGCGACGACTGCCATCTCGGCACCAACAACGACAACAACGCCATCATGGCGCAGCTGATGATGTTCGGTACCAACTTCATCAACTTCGTCGGCTACCACGCCTATGTCGGCGGCGCCGGCGAGATCCACGCGGTGCAGGTCACCGAATGGGATGAGCCCCAGGCGGTCATTGGCAGCTATCTGCATCGGTACGCTTACCCGGATTATTACGCTGATCATCTGAAGCACGGCCGCAAGCTGCAGCATGCCTCGCAGCATTCGGCGGGCGATGCGCAATGCCTGCAGCTGCGCGGCGAGTATCTGTACACCGCGGAAGGCCGCCGCGGCATGCAGGTGTACGACGTCTCGGGCGTCGGCAACAAAGGCCTGTCCGAGAAGATCATCACCACGCCCTTCAGTCCGCTGGGCGACAACACCCACATCGGCTCGTCGAACGCCACCTGCGTGGCGCTCCCGACCAACCAGCCGATCAATCCGGCGCGCAATGTCGGCGACAAGATGCGGGTCGACAACCAGGAGTCGCCGTTCCATCCGATGTACCAGTACGCGTACATCACCGATGCGAAGGAAGGCCTGATCCTCACCGACATCGACACGCTGGTGAACGGCGATCCGCGCGACAACAAGTTGACCCGCGCGGTGACCTGGAACGAGGGCGGGGTGCTCGATGGTGCGCGCCATCTGACGATCGGTGGGACTTATCTGTACATCACCACGCCGTCGGCGCTGGTCATCGTCAGCGTCGACGATCCGCTGCATCCAAAGCTGATCGCGAAACTGGCAATGGACGATCCGCGCGCCAGCGCGCTGCAGTTCCGCTACCTGTTCGTTACCGATGCGCACGGACTGGAGACGGTCGATGTGACCCATCCGGACGCGCCGGTGCTGGTGCCCAACAATGCGATCGCCATTGCCGATGCGCACCGCGTGTACGTCGCTCGTACCTATGCGTATGTCGCCGCCGGCAAGGAAGGGCTCGTCATCGTCAATGCCGAGCGGCCAGAGCAACTGCGCGAGCATCAGCGCTTCAGCGGCGATGCCAACGGCAAGCTGGTCGACAGTCGCGACGTGGTCGTGGCGGCGACCAACGCATCGCTGTTCGCCTACGTCGCAGACGGCAGCGGCGGCCTGAAAGTGCTGCAGCTCATGTCGCCCGAATCGCAGCCTAAGTTCTACGGCTTCAGTCCCGAACCGAAGCCGCAGGTGATTGCCAGCTACGCGACGGCCAAGGCCGCACTGAGCCTGTCCAAGGGTCTCGACCGCGACCGCGCGATCGACGAGACCGGCAATCAGATCGCCGTCTTCGGCCGGCGCGGCACGCGTGCGCTGAGCATGGACGAGATGCATCGCATGTACATGGATGGCAACGGCAAGCCGTGGTTCGTGAAGACCGCGGCGATGGTGCCGGCCGCAACGGCGGTTTGTAATCCGCCAGCTGGCTTCAAGGTCGACGAGAACTGCCACATCGTCGATCAGAACATCGTCATCAAGGCGGTCGATTTCGAGCTGAATTCGGATCAACTGACGGCGCCGGCACAGCAGACACTCGATCAGATCGCCGCGGCGCTCACAGCGCAGCCGATGCTGCACGTGGATGTGCAGGGCTTTACCGACTCGACCGGCTCGCTCCCGCACAACATGAAGCTCTCACAGGCGCGTGCCGACTCGGTCCGCACTTACCTGGCGGGTAAGGGCGTCGATCCCAACATGCTGACGGCGCATGGCCTCGGTCCGGACAGCCCGATCGCGAGCAATAAGACGGCCGATGGACGTGCGCAGAACCGGCGTGTCAGTTTCAATGTCACCGGTGCCCCGGCCCACGTGACCGTACACACCAGTGAAGAGGCCACGCCCGAGTCGACCGAGGCGGCGACGGAGAAGAAAGGGCCGTGAAGTAGGCAGACGGATGTCGCTCGCAGGGGACACGCCTCCAGATTCGAATGAAGTGCGGCGCCTAAAGTGCCTCACTAAGCTCTGTTTCCCACGCCAGACGCGCGAGGATCGGTTCGGCACGCAGTTCGATCAGCTCGAACTGCGCATCGAACTCGACAGCCTCTATCGTCACGGAGGTCCGACGTGATTCCAAAAGCGCTGCAATACGTGCCCGGCGAAAATTGTCGGCCGCATCGTGTACATCGCACGGAGCGGTGTAGTCGCGGTTCGAACAGCGCGCAATAGCGCCGCTGCTAGATGACGCGTAGCTGAGGATCGAGCGGTCCATCGATTGCCCCCTTGATGGTGGTCAGTGCGAGGTGGCTGGGCGCCGATAACCCGAACCTACTCGCGGCAAATTCGATGCGCAAGGATCGTCGCATGAATTTTTTTATTCATTACCGGCGTAAAAGAATTTGCACCGGTGCTGACGCGTCAGCAACCAATCCAGTGATCACTTCCTGCTGTGGGGACCCACCCGCGGCGCGCGTCGCAGGCGCGAAAATTCAGAGTACTCCCAGGAGCGCAAGGCCAGCAGCGCGGAGCAGCTGAAGCGTTGTTCGAACGGCAGCCTGGCATCCTGGTGGTTGAGTTGTTCGAATTCCGCCGCCACTCGGCGCATCGATGCCTGCATGCGCAGCATCGACGCGTTCGACAGCAGGCCGCCGAGAAACTGGAATTCGTCGCCCGCCTGGTCGAAGCGTGCGCGAAAGAACTCGGGGATCACGCGGCGAATGAAATATTCCTGGACCGGGCCATCCTTGCGCCAGCTGAAATTGCGGGCCGTGAGCTTGCGCATGCGTTTGGGCGGCTTGAAATCGATGATCCCCAACTGGTCGAGCTTCAGCAGCACATTGACCAGCTGATTCGCATCGAGTTGGAAAGTCGAGGTGATTTCTTCGAATTTCCAGTCGTTCACGATCAGATAGGTAACTACGAGCGCGCGTGGATCGGTGACCAGTGTCTGCTCCTGCGCGGCGCTGAGCTGTGTCAGCGCGGCGCTGTCCACCGGCTGTACCAGTTCCGACAGGCTGACGCCGAGGACCTCGCAGAACCGGTCCAGGCGCTGCAGCGAGAAGTTGCCGCGCGCCAGATCGCGTTTCACGGTCGGTTCGCTGATACCTACCAGCTTCGCGAGCTCGCGGTAGGACATATCCCGCTGCCGCAGCCGTGATTTGATGGCCTGCACGAGGAGACTCGAATCGCCCATGGCTGCGTCCAGTGTCGCGGTATCACTATTTGATACCGCCAATCTAGCGCATTGAGGTAGGCGACAGGAGTGTTTGCGGCACGCCGAGCCTTAACGCAGGCTGGTATCGCGCCATCCAAGGCACTACGGGTGACATACCGATGACCGCCGTGACTGATTTCACCGAAGCTGCCGCTGCCCATGTCAATACGCGCCGCGCGCGGCTATGGTTCAGGAGCGCCAGAGAAGGCAATACCCCAAGGACAGGAGAGTCATCAGTGAGCGCTGAACGCGGGCCGCGTCGAGTGATCAAAGCACTGTTGCGGTGGATACTGCGGCCGCTGTTTCGCGTCCGCATCGGTGGCGATGTGCGAGTGTTCGACAACGAGCGAACGCTGATCGTTGCCAATCACGAATCGTTCCTGGACGGCCTGCTGCTGGGACTGTTTCTGCCTGTCCGCGCGACGTTCGTGGTGCATACCCAGATCGCCAAACAGCCACTGATGCGGCGGATGTTGTCGTTCATACCGCATCTGACCGTCGATTCGACCAGCCCGCTGGCGATGAAGGTGATCTGCCGTCTGGTGGAGACCGGCACGCCGGTAGTGATCTTTCCGGAAGGGCGTCTGACGATCACGGGCTCGCTGATGAAGGTCTACGATGGCGCGGGGTTCGTTGCGGCCAAGACCGGCGCGACCGTCGTGCCGATCAGGATCGACGGCGCCGCGCAGAGTTACTTCGGGCGGCTCGCCGGAATCTATCCGCGAAAGTTCCTTCCGTGCATCACCATTTCCATACAGCCCCGGCGCCACATCAAAATGCCCGCGCTGCCGTC
Source organism: Steroidobacteraceae bacterium (assembly GCA_036271535.1). Taxonomy (GTDB): domain Bacteria; phylum Pseudomonadota; class Gammaproteobacteria; order Steroidobacterales; family Steroidobacteraceae; genus FEN-1191. The sequence goes on from DATBAM010000012.1 coordinate 17,104, forward strand.
GGCGAAGGCGCGGCGACGCCGTGCCGGCGAGATGATGCGCCGTATCCTGCTCGACATGATGGTGGCGACCCGGCCCCAACGCACGCTCTATCAAGCGTTCCTCGATGCCCGGCAGACGTTCGGCTCGAACTACAAACTGGTCGAGGACCTGCGTCTAGAAGAGGAATCGTACGGATCGCTCCTCAAAATGTCCCTCGGCCTGTCCCGGCTGCTGGGCTCCCTGACCGGGCCGGGCGAATGCGTCGGCGTCCTGACCCCCAACGTCGCCGCGACCTTAGGGCTGGTCATGGGGCTGTCGCTCTCGGCGCGCGTGCCGGCGCTGCTCAACTACACTGCCGGCGCGGAAGGACTGCGCGCCGCTTGCCACGCCGCCAAGATACGTAACGTCGTGGTATCGCGTCAGTTCCTCGAGAAGGCGCGCCTGACGGGGCTGCTGAACGAACTGCCGGGCATTACGATCCATTTCCTCGAGGACCTGAAAGCGCGGCTCACATCGGGCGATCGCCTGTGGATCCTGTGGCACCTGATGTTCCCGTCATCGGCCGCGCATCGTCAGGAGCCCGGCGATGCGGCGATCGTGCTGTTCACGTCGGGTTCGGAAGGCAAACCGAAGGGCGTGGTGCACTCTCACTCGTCGCTGCTATCCAACGTGGCGCAGGTGCGGGCGGTCGCCGATTTCACGCCGCTGGACAAATTCATGATCGCACTGCCGATGTTCCATTCATTCGGCCTGACCTGCGGCGTATTGCTGCCGCTGGTGTCGGGCAGCAAGGTCTTTCTGTATCCGAGTCCGCTGCACTACAAGATCATTCCGGAGCTGGTCTACGACCGCAATTGCACCGTGCTATTCGGTACGTCCACTTTCCTGGCCAACTATGGAAAGTTCGCGCATCCGTACGACTTCGGTCGGCTGCGCTACGTCGTCGCGGGGGCGGAGAAGCTCTCGCCCGAGGTTCGAAGCCTGTGGATCGAGAAGTTCGGCATTCGCGTCCTGGAAGGTTATGGCGTCACGGAGGCGGCACCTGTCATTGCGGTCAACGTGCCGATGGCCTGTCGTTCGGGCGCGGTCGGTCAGTTCGTTCCCGGCATGCAGTACGAACTCGAGCCGGTGCCAGGCATCGACGAGGGCGGTGTGCTGCACGTGCACGGCCCCAATATCATGAAGGGCTATCTGCTCTATGACGCGCCCGGCGTGTTGCAGCCGCCGAGCTCGCGTGGCGCCGGCTGGCACAGCACCGGTGACATCGTAGTGCTCGATGAGGATGACTTCATCCATATTCGCGGTCGGTTGAAGCGCTTCGCGAAGATCGCCGGTGAAATGGTCTCCCTCGAGAGCGTCGAGCGTATCGCCGTTCAGGCCTCGCCGGCTGGCGCGCACGCGGCATCGACGCGCCCGGATCCGGGGAAGGGCGAGGCGATCGTGCTCTTCACCACCGACACGGCGCTGTCACGCGAGACGCTGCTCGCTGCCGCTCGAATACTCGGTATGTCGGAGCTGGCGGTGCCGCGCGTCATCGTCCAGCTGTCGCAGATCCCGTTGCTGGGCACTGGCAAGACCGACTACCAGCAGCTCGGCCGTCTGGCGGCAGCCTCAATGCCGGCCGCAACGCCGAAGGGAGCCGTAGCATGAGCGCCATCGTCAGCAAACAGCCCACTGCGCTCCCGGCGGAACAGGGATTGTGGTCACGCGCGATGATGGCGGTTCTGGTGTCGCAGTTCCTCTCGGCGCTGGCGGACAACGCGTTGTTGTTCGGCGCATTGGCGCTGCTGAAGATGGAGCACTATCCCGCCTGGACGCAGCCGTTGATGCAGGAGTTCTTCATCGCCGCTTACATCGTTCTGGCGCCGTTCGTCGGCCCATTCGCCGACGCGCTGCCGAAAGGACGCGTGATGCTGATCAGTAACGTGGTCAAGCTGGCCGGTGCGCTGGGAATCGTCCTGGGCCTGAATCCTTTCCTCGCGTACGGCCTGGTCGGTGCCGGCGCCGCGGCTTACTCACCGGCGAAATACGGCATCCTGTCGGAGCTGACGTCGCCGACGCTGCTGGTGAAGGCGAATGGCCTGATCGAGTCGTCCACCATCGCGGCCATATTGCTGGGGGCCATCGCAGGCGGCACGCTGGCGGACTGGAACGTGACCGGTGCGTTGCTACTGGTGGCGCTGTGCTACGCGGGTGCAGTGCTGATCAATCTGCTGATTCCGCGACTGGCCCCCGCGCATCGTCTGGAGCGAATCTCGCTTGCCGGCATCCTGCGCGACTTCGTGCGCGCCACTACCCGGCTGCTGCGGGTACCCGATGCGCGCTTTTCGATCGGCGGCACCAGCCTCTTCTGGGGAGCCGGTGCGACGATGCGTTTTCTGCTGATCGCATGGGTTCCGATCGCGCTGGGTATCGTCAACAATCGGATGCCGGCGTATCTGAACGGCGTGGTGGCGGTCGGTATCGTCATCGGCGCGGCGCTGGCCTCGCGATTCGTGACGCTCGAGACGGTCGGCCGATCGTTGCCGGCGGGCGTGCTCATCGGCGTGTCGATCTGCCTGCTCTCGATCACGACTCACCTGCCCATGGCGATCGGTCTGCTGACGCTGGTCGGCGCGTGCGGCGGATTCTTCATCGTGCCGTTGAATGCGCTGCTGCAGGAGCGCGGGCACGACACCGTCGGCGCCGGTCATGCTATCGCTGTGCAGAATCTGGGCGAGAACCTGATGATGCTGATGATGATCGGTGCCTACACGCTCGCTGTGCGTGAGGGTGCTGCGATTCCAGGCATCGCAGCGGGGTTCGGGGCATTGCTGGCGATCTCGATCGCCACGCTGTGGCGGTATCGGCAACGTAAGTCGTAGTCAGTCGACCAACTCGATGTCGAACCCGCTGAGCAGGCCCAGCGCTTCGTGACGGCTGAAGCGTGCCTTTCGGACGTTGTTGTCGAGGACATCTATGTTGTAGTTCGTGGCGCCGGACAGGTCTGCTTCGATCAGAATCGTCTTGCCGAAGAGACTTTCCTGCAGATCGGTGCCGGTCAGATCGGCTCGGGTCAGATCGGCTGCTCTGAAGTCGACGGAATGCGCCGTGCAGTTTTGGATCACCATCTCGTGGAGCTTCAGGCCGAAGAACGACGAATCGTTGAGATTTGAGTTCCAGAACGTCAGTTGAGGACTGGCCGCGATGCTCAGCCATGTGGCTTCGGGCCAATTGATGCCGATCATCTTGCAGTGTGAAAATTCGGCATTGAGGAACTTGCTACCGGCAATTTTCGCATTGCTGAGATTGCATTCGACGAAGACGCAATCAACGAACTTGCATCGTGTAAACACTGCTGAACCGAAATGGCAGTCTTTGAATTCGCAGGCGTCGAACACGACTGAGACCATCTCGTGCTTGTCGAGGGCAACATTTTTAATCGTCTTCGCGACGAATTCGCTGCCATTGTCCAGAGAAATGCTCATTCGAGGGCCATAACGCAAGCGAAGAAACAACAGTGTAAACTGAAAATTCACAAGGGGGAAAGCGCATGCCGAAGACGATCGACGATCTGCTGGCGGAATCCGAGATCAAAGACCTGCACCTGCGATTCTGCCGCGCCAATGACCGGCGCGACGAGGAACTGATGCGATCCTGCTTTCACCCGGATGCGGTGATCCAACTGCACGAGAAGCTGGACGTCGAAGCATTCCTCGCGCTCGGTCGCATGGTGCTGGGCCGCTTTACGGTGACCTGGCATACCACCGGCAACCAGCTGGTCGAGGTCAACGGCGATGTCGCATGGGCGGAACAATACACCACCTCGTCCCACCGGATCGCCGCTGATGACAAAGGTCCAGAGCGCGACTTCATCGCTTATGGACGCTATATCGACCGGGCCGAGAAAAGGTCAGGCGTGTGGCGCTTCGCACAGCGGACGATGCTGCTCGATTTCACGCGTACCGATGAGGTGGCGCCGAGCGAGGTGGGGTTCGGTACGCTCCAGGGCGCACGCGATCGTAGCGACTTGTCGTATGCCGCGCGCTTGACGAAATGACAACAGCGTCGCTGGCTGTTCAGCGGCGCAGGATGACGCCTCCGTCGACGCCGATGACCTGGCCGGTGATGTAGGAGCCCTCGTCCGACATCAGCAGCGCGCTCATGGCGGCGATATCGTCCGGCCGGCCCAGGCGCGACTTGATCGCTGCCATGTCCAGACACCACTGCTTGGTGGCGTCATCCAACTCGCGCTCGAGCCGTTCGTGCAGCGTGGAACCCGGCGCAATGCAGTTCGCGCGAACGCCCGTCGCGCCGTAGCGCGCTGCCACGTGACGCATCAGGGCCTCGACGCCGGCCTTTGCCACCGCATAGGCGACGCGCGTGGGCTCGCCTTTAACGGAGGCCGGCGAACTGGTGTAGACGATGGATCCGCCGCCGCGCTCAACGATCGCCGGCAATGCGGCGCGCGTACAAAGGTAGTAACCGCGTAGATTGACTCGGATCGTCTCGTCGAAGGTTTCCAGGGGTAGATCCAGAATCCCGGTATCGAAGTCGCTGTCGACGAAGGTCGCGAAGTTGACGTGCATGCCATCGAGGCCGCCAAAGTTTTCGCAGGCGAGGCGAATGGCGGCCGCGATTGATCGCTCGTCAGCGCCGTCGAGGGGGACGGCGAGGGCGCGACCGCCGGCCGCAGTGATCTCGGTGCATGCAGCCCGTGCTGGCTCGACAGCGATGTCCCCGAGCAACACGTTAGCGCCCTCCTGCGCAAAACGACGCGCCAGACTCGTGCCGATGCCGCCGCCTCCTGCCACGAAGATCGTTTTGCCCTTCAGCCGATTCATTTTGGATCGAACTCGATGGGCAGGCTCTTGATGCCCCACACACCGGGGAATCCTCGCCAGAGTACCTCGCCGGCGAGGCGGGGATTGGTGATGCGCTGAGCGATCAGATGAGCGCCTTCCTCGACATTGGCCTGTGCGAGGAACTTTCCCACACAAAAATGCATGCCGCGGCCAAATGCCAGGCTAGCGGCCTTCTCCGGCCGTTCCGGATCGAAGGTCGATGCGTTGCTGAAGATCGCAGGATCCCTGCCGGCAAGGCTGATCGGAAAGATCAGCATGGTTCCTTGCGGAAAGTCGACGTCGCGATAGTTGAAGTCCTGCGTTACCACGCGATAGGTGTTGGATGGACTGGTGTGCCGCAGCTGTTCCACGACCACTTTGCGGCAGTACGCTGCGTCCTCGGCACATCGCTTCCAGATCGCGGGCGCCTGGATCATCGAATGCATCAGAAGCGTCAGCAGGTTCTTCGACGTATCGTAGCCAGCTGCAAACAGTAGTATGAGGATCTGTCGCAGCTCCGTATCGGACAGCGTGCCGTCGCTGCTGGCGGCGATCAGATGGTCGAGCAGATCGCCCTTGCCGGCGTTCGGACCGCGCCGGGCGATCAGATCGTCGACGAAGCCCCACAGTGTCTGGTAGGCCTGCTCGATGATGGCCATCTTCTCCACTTCCATGTTGAAACTGCTGCCATGGATTTCGAGCGACGTGATGATCTCCGGCAGCCGTTCGGTGGTGGTGCCGATCAGGGCGAACATGACCCGGATCGGAAAATTGGCGGCGAACTCGGTGAATTCGAACGCACCCTTTGGGGCCCACTCGTCCAACAAAGCTGCCACGGTCGCCTGCATCACCGGGCGCATCCGGTTGACGCTGCCCGGAGCAAAAGCTGCGCTGACGCTCCCTCGCAATCGCGCATGCTCGGCGCCTGACCGGGCCAGCATCTGATCTTCGGCAAAATGGCCCCAGCCGGTGCCCCGTGCGCCCATGAGATCGACGATGTTCTCGCCTGGCATCTTCAGGTTATTGTCGAGGCGCATGATCTCGTCCATGGCTCGATAGTCCGTCACGACGTATCCGAGGCTGCTGGCAGCCAGCCAGTCGTGCTGATGTCGCGCCTGGTCGAGAAAAGGCATCGGGTCGGTACCGAACTGCGCCGTTTCGATCGGCAGGCGCGCCAGTTCAAGCTCATGGATCGATGACACGGCAAGCCCCCCGGTTTGCCGAATCATATGCGCAACAGGGGGCACTTCGCACCGTGCCTGGCGAGATCAGGGCGAGAAGCGGATCTCCTCGATCTGGTCCTCGTGCATCAGAGCGTGCAACTCATCGGATGAAGCGACCGGCAGTGCATCGGCCAGTTGCTCGCTGAGGACCAGCAGCTGCTCGCTGCAGCGCTCCTGCATCTCCTCGGCGACTTTGATGAAAGCTGATAGATCGAGCTCCTCGCGCAGAATGGTCCAGTTGCCGCTGCAGGTGCGGTGCGGTGTGAACAGCATCCGCAATGAGCGGCCACGGCGACTGGCTTCGAGTTCCACCGGCGCCGCTTCGGGTGTGAAGCCGTTCACGGCTCGCTTGCTGAGTGCCAGCACCTTGTTGTGCATGTCGCGGCTGGCGTCCGGCAATCTCTCGGACGCCAGATCCGTCAGCAGCCGGGTGCTGGCGTTGGGGCGCCGGAACGCGGTATTCGAGAACGGCCGGTTATAGGAAATGATCGCCGAGATCAGCAGTGCCTCGCGCACCACCGCGTTGTCGCATGCGATCGCGGCGCCCAGGAACTGCGTTGTCTTGTGAAAATCACGTCGCGAAAAGTAGACGTGCTGGATATCGCGTTCGAGAACTGAGACTTCTTCACCAGACATGCTTGACTCCCTTTGCGCGGCCCGGCGCGACCCCACCCGTACCTGTCCGCAGTATGGTCGCGTGACCCGGGTGCCACGGTGATCATGTTCGCAGTATTGTCAAACGGGTGAGACCGCCGAGTAGATGTTGCGCCAGAAACCTTTGTGCACGGGCGGCGGATCGGGGCTGTCGAATACACGCTGTGTCAGCAGGATGGCGATCAGTCCGCAGCCCGGATCGTTGAACCAGGAGGTGCCGAATCCGCCGTCCCAACCATAGGCACCCGGTCGCACGCCATAGGGACTGAGCGCGACCTGCACGCCGAGGCCCAGACCCCATCCGCGCCCGGGCCCCAGGATCATTTCGCCCTGTTTCATCTGCTGGGCGGTCAGCCGGTTGGTGGTCATGGCCTTCAGCGTCTGTGGCTTCAAAAGACGCTGCCCGGTGGTTCCGGTACCGCTTGCCATGAATCGTGCGAACGCCGCGAAATCGTCGGCGGTCGAGACCAGTCCCGAGTCGCCGGCAAGAAAGCCGGGCCGCCTGGCATACAGGGCGTTCCAGGGCTCGAAGGGCGCCAGGCGGCCGTTGTCATTGACGTAGCCGGTGATCAGCCGGTGCTGTTTGCCGGCCGGAACCCAGAACCCGGTGTCGCGCATGCCCAGGGGGTCGAAGACGCGCTCCTGCAGAATGGCATCCAGCGGCTGACCGACGGCGCGCGCTATGAGTACTCCCAGCACATTCGCGCCCAGCGTGTAGAGCCAGCGCTCGCCAGGCTGTGCCTGCAGCGGCAGCATCCCGAGCAGTCGCATGAATCGGTCGTCATCGCCGGGCCACGCCGGGTTTGGCATGCCGAAGCCGGGCAAGTCTGCGACCGTCTTGACGAACGGCGCGTCCGGATTGAAGTCGAGGCCCCAACCGAGCCGGAACGACAGTACATCCTCCAGCGTGATCGCGCGCAGGGACGGAACCGTATCGTCCAGCGGTGCGTCCATCGCCTTGAGTACACGGCGCGAGGCGAGTTCGGGTGCCAGCCGGTCGATCGGCTCATCCAGCCGCAGTTTCCCGTCTTCGACCAGCATCATCGCCGCAACTGCCGTGATCGCCTTGGTCATCGAGGCAATGCGGAAGATCGTGTCGCGCGCGACCGGCGCACCGCCTATTGCCATGCGGCCGAGCGGCAGGACACGCCCATCGCCCTCGTGTCCGGCAAAGGCCACGAGCCCTGGCGGCTGCCCTTGTTCGACATGCATCGCCAGATCCGATTCGAGTCGTGCGATGCCTTCCGGGTTGAACGTCATTGGCCTTCCTTACTTCTGGTGTGTCATTGTCTTCATCGAACGACGAATGGGCAAAGCTCGAATCGACAGGAGTGCTCAATGGGGATCGACGCTGGCGGGACGTTCATGATCGGCGGGGACCGGCCCGTGCATCGCATGGGATTCGGCGCCATGCAGTTGCCGGGTCCGGCGGTGTGGGGTGAGGCAAAAGATCCACAAAACCCCGGGCGCGTGCTGGGCAGAGCACGGGAACTGGGTATCGACCTGATCGATACAGCCGAGGCGTACGGACCCGAGGTCAATGAGCGGCAGATCCGCAGCGCACTGTCGCCGTTCCCGCAGGACCTGCTGATCGCGACCAAGTGCGGACTGTTCCGATCATGGCCGAAGGGAGCCGACTACCCCGACATGCGGCCGAACGGCGCGCCTGCCGAACTGCGCAAATCGACTGAAGGTAGTCTGAAGCGATTGGGCGTCGAGCGCATCGATCTGCAGCAACTGCATCGCGTGGATCCGGCGGTACCGATCGAGGATTCGGTCGGTGAGCTGGCGCGCCTTCGCAGCGAAGGCAAGATCCGCCATATCGGACTGTCGGAAGTGGGCATCGAGGAGATCGAGCGCGCCCGCGCCGTGGTTCCGATTGCGACCGTGCAGAACAAGTACAACGTCGCCGATCGCGCCTACGAACCGGTGCTCGCGCACTGTGAAAAACACGGCATCGGGTTCATGCCCTGGTTTCCGATGGGTGGCGGTCGCGTTCGATCGAATGCGGTCGTGACCCGGATCGCTGCCCGGCATGGTGCGCTGCCCGCACAGGTGGCGCTCGCGTGGCTGCTGAAGCGGTCGAAGAACGTGCTGCTGATCCCCGGCACCGCATCGGTCTCCCATCTGGAGGAGAACGTCGCTGCCGCCGACCTCGAGCTGAGTGTCGAGGACATGAGGGATCTGGAAAGCGCTGAATGAAACGGCTGTCTTACTTAGGCGATGCTATAACCGCCAGGAGAACAATAAACGGGGGATAGATAGCATGGTTGCTGCCGCACTGACGGCGCGAATCGTCACAGGGACCTGGCTGGTCCTGAGTGTTTTGACGCTGGTGACGGGATTGCTAGCGGGCGGCGCGATGCGGCCGATGCTGATCGGTATCCTGATCGCGCTCGCAGCCTTGAAGATCTACCTGATCATCGGCGTCTTCATGGGCGCCGCACGTGCACCCGCCGTATGGCACGGCGTGATCGTTGCGTGGTTGATGGCGTGCATGCTGACGATCGGCTGGCTGGCCATGCGCGTATGAGCGGTCTGTCGCGTTACGCCTATGGCACGCAGAGCCAGCTGTGGTGCTGCAACTGCGTCTTTCCATTCATGCTGCTGTTCTTCGTCGGCTGGGTGGCGATCGGGCAGCTGCTGCCGCCGTTGTCGCCGTCGATGAGCGCCGATGAGGTCGCGGCACTGTTCGATGCAAACCGCGACCGGCTGCGGTTGTGCATGGTGCTATGTATGTATAGCACGGTGTTTCTGATCCCCTTCAGCGCGTCGATCATCGGGCAGATCGCGCGGATCGAGCAGAACGGGCCGCGGGTGTGGACCTATGCGGCATTGATCGCCGCGGCGGGCAACGTCGTGTCGTTCACCTTTCCGCTGATGTTCTGGACCGTGGCGCTATTCCGCTCCGATCGTGCCGCATCGTTGGTGCAGCTCGCGAGCGATCTGGCCTGGCTGCCGTTCTTAGGCATGGCGTCGCCCTATGTGGCGTTGCCGCTTTGTGTCGCACTGGCGGGACTGCTCGACCGCGCAGCCCGGCCCGCGTTTCCGCGCTGGTACTGCTATCTGACGCTGGCATCGGTGATCGCCATTCTGCCCGCCGCGCTGATCGTCTTCTTTCAGCATGGCTGGTTCGCCTGGAACGGTATGTTCGGCTGGTGGTTGCCGTTCAGCGACGTGTTCGGCTGGACGATACTGACCTATGTGCTGTTGCGCCGGGCCATCCTCGCGCAGGCCAGTGAAGTGCTGCCGGAGGGTGGGCCATGAGCGGCCGCACCGACGTCAGGCAGCTGCCGGGTGAGACGGGTATCTGGGTCTTCATCCTCACCGATCTGCTGCTGTTCGGTCTCTATTTCGTGCTCGCGCAATGTGACCACGTGCGCGCGCCATGGGCCTTCCAGGCCGGGAAGGCGGAACTGAGCATCGCATTGGGGACGGCCAACACGCTGCTGCTGCTCGCCGGTTCGTGGGCGGTCGCGATGGGTACCCGGGTGGTTCAGGACGCTCGACAGGCGGGGAGATGCCTCGGCCTTGCCGCGTTCAGTGGCGTGCTGTTCCTGGCACTGAAGGCGTTCGAGTGGCACCGGCATCTGTCGCAGGGGCATCGCATCGACGAGAACCCTTTTCAGACCTGGTACTTCTTTCTGACCGGCTTCCATGCGCTGCACGTGATCGGGGCCACGCTATGGCTCGCTGCGCTGGCGCGCCGCCTCACCGCTGGCAGGGCCAGCAGTACAGTGGTCATGGAAGCGGCCGGTTGTTACTGGCACCTGGTGGACCTGTTGTGGATCGGGATATTCCTGGTCATCTACGTCCTTTGACGCGGATCAGAGGCTCGTGGTGACAGAGGGCTGACGACAGCCGCCCTGATGTTTCGCGTAGCGGTTCTGGATCGACAGGCGAGCCTGCGACAACAGAGCGTCGACACATACGCCGGACAGACGCAGTATCCCTGCAACCTGTTCGCGCGTATGCCCCGTGTAGACGAGGTAGATGGCGGCGCGCTCCTCGACCGTCAGGGTCGATGAATCCTCGTCCTCACCATCCGGCGGCACTGGCCGCAGACACCGCCGTGCCCGACCGATGGCGGTGCGCAGGAGCCATTCGTGCATCGTCCGGGGGGCGTCCCACAGGCGGTTCGATTCCCATAGTTCGTAGAACGTATCGTTGACCAGGGTCGTAATCACCTCTTGGTGAGGCGCATCGGTCAGATGTTCGAACAGCCGTGCGAGATAGATGAAATAGCTATCATGGACAGCGCGCAGCTGGCGCAGGGCCGTAGCGTGATGGGTTGTCATTTGAGTTCCTGCCTGTTTGCAGGATATAGACGGCGCGCGCGGCTATTTTCTTCCCGCGTCGAGTCCCATGCGGCTCAGCAGCGACTGGAATCGGGGATCGGAGCGCAGCGGATCGAATGCCGGCCGCAGCAGGATCGATGGATTGAACCTCGCATCGTAGGCTTTCTCCAGCCAGTCGATGGCCGCACTGTTGTCGCCCAGCCCCACATAAATCAAAGCAATACCGGCATAGGCCGTCGGATGCGAGGCATGCTGGGTCTGCAGATCATTGAGGATCCGTAGTGCATCCGACTTGCGCCCCGATTGGGAGTAGAGATGCGCGAGATTGGAATCGAACACGGCGCTGTGGCCTCCCAGTTCGATCGCTCGCAGGAACTCCTGCGTCGCCTGCGGGTACTGGTGCTTCTGCTCCAGTGCCTGCCCCAGTTCGTAGTGGGCCAGGGCGAAATTGGGTTCGAGGTCCAGCGTCTGTCTGCTCTGGACGATGGACTGGTCGTATAAGTGAGCGATGCACAGCGCATCGGCGATATCGGCGCTGATGATCAGCGACAGCGGATCGAGATGTTCGGCCTCGCGCAATTCGGCGATCGCTTGGCTGTCACGTCCGATCAGCAGCAGGTGAAAGGCGTACCAGTGGTGCGCGCTGGCATAGTTCGGGCTCAGCGCGATCGCGCGCTGGAATTCGGCGCCGGCAGCATCCCAATCCCATCCATACAGGTCCTGCGCCAGGGCCATCGAGGCGTGTGCGGCTCCGAGCCCGTCGTCCAGCGCCAGGGCGCGTTTGGCGGCCGCGGTAGCCTGCGGCCAGGCATCCTCGGGTGACATGACGCCGTACTCCCAATCACCCGCGAGCGCATACGAGTCGGCCAGCCCGACATAGGCTTCGGCATAGTCGGGATCGTCCACCGCAGCTGCCTTGAAATAGGCGATCGCCGTCTTCAGGTCCGCTCCGGTGCGCTTGTTCCAGAAATACCGTCCTTTCAGATAGGCCTGGTACGCGTTCGGGGCGACCTCCCTGGATGCGGCGAGGGCCTGCTTCTCGTGCGGGGTGAGCGTGACACGTACCTGATCGGCGATGGTTCGCGCGACCTCGCCCTGCAGTTTGAGTGTGTCCCGCAGGTCTCCCTCATAACTGTGGGCCCAGATGTGCTCGTCCTGCGGCACGCGTATCAACTGCGCGGTGATCCGCATGCGCTGCCCGGCACTGACCACGCTGCCTTCGACGACTGCCTGTACGTCCAGTTCGCGTGCGATCGCGGAGAGGGATTTGTGCTGACCCTTGTAGGCCATGACGGAGGCGCGCGAGATGACGCGCAGCGCTCCGATCTGTGCCAGCTGCGTGATCAGTTCGTCGGTCATGCCGTCGGCGAAGTAGTCCTGCGCACTATCCCCCGACAGGTTCTCCAACGGCAGCACGGCCAGTGAATGCACCGGCACATCGCGAAGCCGCGTCATCACCTGGTGCCAGCCGAGCGCAGCCACGACCAGTAGCAACGCGCAACTCACTGCCGCGTAAACGCGCCAGCGCCGGGAAGTCGCCGCGGATGGCGCGGGTTGTGTGGTTGTCTCGGGTGACAGACGCGGAACGGCCGCTACGTCCGGCGCGAGAGCCGCAGCGGGCGCCGCAACGGAGGAGGATTCGCTCGCAGCCGGCGGTTCGACCGGCGTGACGTCGGCCAGAAAACGATAGCCGCGGCGGGCGACCGTCTCGATGAAGCGCGGATGGGTCGCCGAGTCGCCCATCACGTCGCGGATCTTGTTGATGGCCTTGTTGAGGCCGTGATCGAAGTCGATGACCGTCTGTGGCCACAACTGCTGACGCAGCTCTTCGCGCGTGACCAGTTCGCCAGGCCGCTGCAGCAGCATCACCAGCGCGCGGAACGGCAGATCCTGCAGCGGCAACCTCGCACCCTGCCGGCTCAGCGCCCCCAGGCGCAGATCGACCTCGAAGCTGCCGAAACGCAGACGATCCCTTGTCTGTTTGGCGTATTCCACCGGCGCTCCGCGGACGCGTTCCGGCCCGCCAAGCGGAGGATCATACCCGATAACCATTTGTTCTCTAAGGTTTGGACCGGGGATCCAGTCAGGATCGGGCAGCCATTGAGCGCAGGCGCCGTAACCGGCAGAAAGCACGGGTCGCGATCAAAACAGACAGGGAGACCCAGTGACGCCCGCAGCTGCCCGTGTATCTCATTCGTCCGATATCCGCTTCGGCGAGGTCGTGCGTCCTCACATCGCCGCAGGTCGCGCACTGGCGCGCTCACTGACCGGCAGTCGCATGGATTCCGAGGACATCGTCCAGGAAGCGTGCCTGCGGGCGTTCCGTGCGCTCAATCAGTTTCGAGGCACCAACCCGCGCGCCTGGGTACTGACGATCGTGCGCCACACGGCGTTCGACTGGATGCGCAAGCAGCGCCAGGGGCCGGAACTGGTCGCGGACGTCGAGCAGATCGACGACCGCTTCGGCCGACTGGTGGAGGAAGTCACACCCGAGTCGATCCTGCTGCAGGAACAGCACTCGCAACTGCTGCATCACGCGGTGGTTTCGTTGCCGGAGCACTTCCGTGAAACCCTGCGGTTGCGTTACAGCCAGGATCTGACGTACCAGGAAATCGCGGACTGCATTGGTGTGCCGGCAGGCACCGTGATGTCGAGGCTATCCCGGGCGCATCGGCGGCTCTCGGTCGGGATGAGACAACTGTCCCAAAACCGATAGTTCCTCAACGTCCGGCCCGGATACTTGCGTCAAGCTCTTCGCTACTCGAAGCAATGCCGGGAACTGTAAGTGAACTGTAATGTCGCTGAGCATGATTGGTACCGTAGTCTGACGGCGAAGGTTGCTCGGGTCACCGTGCTCTTAGGGTCGTGTATGGGAGTGCTCACGCCCGATCTCGCCGGCGCGGCAGGTCTCGACCCCCAGGTATTGGCCCAGGTGCAGGCCGCAACCTATGAGGTAGTCATCGCAAAGCCCGCGACAGATCCGCTGACTTACGCGAGGCCGCTGCCGATGGACCTTCTGCCATTCCAGGAGCGAAACGACAAATATTTTTCGATTGGTACGGCATTTGGTATTGGTATTGTCCAGCGCGAGCATCCGTGGGACGGCGGCGTACACGCGGACAATGATGTGACGGAGGTCTGTACTATTGTGGGCACACCGGGTGTGGGCGCGCCATTCGTCCTGTATTCCGCGCTTCGTTGGAAGCGCCGGTCATATTCCGGACGATACGATGAAGACGAAACTTTCCTTGGTGCTGAAAAATCTGCGGGTTGACGAGCACTAGCCTTGAAGATCAAAGATACCGACAGCATTGCTGCGTCCCTGCAGCAGGCGGCCGCCGCACTGGCCGCCTGCTCGCGGCCGGCACTCGCCATCGGAGCGCATTCCACGATCGAGCAGCTGTCGTCGGCGCTCGACGAGCTGGTGTCGACGGCCGAGTTCTTCGGGTGCCGCCCGGTATTCTGGCGCCGCGTATCGCAGGCCGCGGAACTGCTGGACCGGCCGACAGATGCGGCGATCTATCGCGCCCGCTGCGATGGCCTCGACCAGGGTGACGGCGAGGGCGATGATGACGCTGCCGCAGACAGCTCGGCCTGCGAAATCTAGCCTGCCGGCACCGGATAGACGCTCGGATCGTCAGATCTGAAATAAGCTTCGGCAACGTTCGTCGGCGCGTCTACCTCTCCAATGAGCCGGGCGAATTTCTGCCCCTCGAACGCGGCACTCGCCAGCGGCCGTACGGCCAGTGCGTCGCCGACGATGAAGAGCTGCCGGACCTTGCCGTCCAGCTGCGGCGTGATCCCATCGATCGACATCCGGCCGGTGGCCAGAACGATCGCGTCGATCTGATCGATGCGCGAGCGCTCGCCGCTGTTGACGTCATAGAGTTCGATGTCGCGCTCATTGATGCGGCTTGCCCAGGTGGCGGCGCGAAACCGGACCCTGGCTTCTGCCAACCGCTTGACCGCCAGCTCGCCCTCGAACGCGAACAGCACGCGCGACGAGTGGGGCGCGAAATTACACGATATCAACGTCACGTCGGCGCCGCCGCGGCCGAGCAGTTCGGCGATTCCCAGACTCGCGTGCGTGCCTTCGCCATCGAGCACGACGATTTTGCCTTGCGGACGGGCGTTGCCCTGCAGGATGTCCTCGGGACAATGGACATGCGCCAGATCGGCGCCCGGAATGTCGCGGTCCGCGATGCCGGTGCGTCCCGTGCGGCTGAATTCGGATCCGGTGGCGACGATGACTGCGTCCGGTGCGAGTCGCAGCACATCGGCCGCCGTCGCGGGGCACCCGGTCCGGACCGTCACGCCCAGGCGTGTCAGCTCGCGCTGCCACCAGTCGACCGCATGATGGTAGAACTCTCGGCCCGGCAGCCGCGCCCATAGTTCGAGCGCGCCACCCAACTGATCGCGCGCTTCGAGCAGCGTGACGAGGTGTCCGCGCAGGGCCGCGACCCGCGCGGCCTCCAGCCCGGCAGGGCCGCCGCCGACGATCACGACCTTCGATTTTCGTGGCGCGGGCGCGAACGATTCCACGCCCCAGATTCTCTCGCGGTAGCTAGCCGGATTGATGGAGCAGCCAAAGGCGCCATCGGCCATGCCGCCGAGACACCAGTTGCAGGCGATGCACGTGCGGCTCAAACGTTCGTCGCCATCGTGCGCGTGTTTCACGAAGCGCGGCTCCGCGATCAGTTCGCGCGTCGAGCCGACCATGTCGCAGATGCCGGCAGCGATCGCGGCCTCGGCGTCGGCCATTCGCGTCACACGCCCCAGTACGCTCAGGACCGGCACCGGTCCGGCGGCTCCGCGAACCTTCTGCACGAAAGGCTTATAGACGTGCTCCTCGACGAACACCGTCGGCATGCCGTATTGGAGCTGCAAAGGCTCCATCGCGACGTCGAGATCGACGAAGTCGAGCAGGCCCTGATCGCGGATCTTCTGCAGCACATCGTGGGCATCGGCAGTGCCGTATCCACCTTCGACCAGTTCGTCGCAATTGAAGCGCATACCGACCGCCATCTGCGCGCCAGCTGCGGCACGGGTGACGCGCAGCGTCTCCACCAGCAGACGCATGCGGTTCTCGAGGCTGCCGCCGTATTCATCCTCGCGTCGATTGAAATAGGGCGACAGGAACTGCTCGAGGATGCCGGAATGAGAGGCGTGGATTTCGATGCCGTCGAATGCGGCCTCGCGCAGGTGCGTCACCGATTGTCGATGGCAGTCGCCCATCATGCGGATTTCGTCGCGCGTGACAGCGTGGGTGCCGACGCTCATGCCGCCATAGGCGAACTGCGAGACCGAAGGACCCAAGGTCGGCGCCGGGGGAGCGAGCGGTTGCCAGTGTCCCGGTGCACACCAGTTGTACCAGAGCTGCGCGAAGATTTTGCCGCCCGCGGCATGCACCGCGTCCGCGAGCGCGCGAAATGCGCCGACGCTTTGTGGGGGATAAGGACAGGGCTGGTAGCCACGGCCTCGGTCATGCACCGTACAGCTCAGGATGACGAGACCGCAGCCGCCGTCGCGCACGCGTTCTGTGCAGTAGGCGACCAGGTCGGTGGATGGGCTGCAACCGACCGTCAAGGGCAGGCCATGCGGCGAGAAGTAGTAGCGGTTGGTGAGTGCCACCGGTCCGAGCTGGATGGGCTGGAACACGTGCGGATAGGCCGGATGCATCATCGCTCCCCCGTCTTTTGTATCTGGCAAGCAGCATGGTAACAGTGAAGGCGGCGGGATAGGCTAGGGCCGATGAACGCCGTGAAACTCGCCCGCCGTCACTGGATTGTCGCCATTCTCGGTCTGGCGTCATCGTCATGGATCTCGTCGTCATCGGCCGCGCCTTCCGCGGGCGACGCTGCCTTTCGCGATCTATATCGCGAACTGATCGAGATCAACACCACGCTATCCGCCGGCAGTTGCACGCAGGCCGCCGAAGCCATGAAAGCTCACCTGACGGCTGCGGGATTCGCCGACCACGACATGCAGCTGCTCATCCCGAAGGATCGGCCCAGGGACGGCACGCTGATCGCGTTGCTGCCGGGCCGCGAACCGCGGCTGAAGCCCGTCATGTTGATGGCGCACATGGATGTCGTGGAGGCCAGGCGCGAGGACTGGACCCGCGATCCATTCAAGCTCGTCGAGGAGAACGGTTGGTACTACGCTCGAGGGGCGGTCGACGACAAAGCGATGGCCGCGATTTTTGTCGATAGCATGATCCGGTATCGCCAGGAGCGATTTCGGCCTCGACGCGGCATCAAGCTGGCGTTGACCTGTGGCGAGGAATCGCCTCAGGTCTTCTCCAGCGTTGCGTGGCTGGTGAGGACAAACCCGGCTGCGCTCGATGCAGCGATGGCGCTGAACGAGGGCGGTGATGGCGAGCTTGGACCCGATGGTAAGCCGCTGACACTGCAGATCCAGGCCGGCGAGAAGGTCTATCAGGACTTCGCACTGGAGACGACGGACGTCGGCGGCCACAGCTCGAGGCCCACGCACGAGAACGCCATCACGCGCTTGAGCGCCGGGTTGATCAGACTTGATACCTACCGGTTTCCCGTGACGTTCCTCGACGCGACCCGGGGCTATTTTCAAGCCCAGGCAAAAATGGCGCCCCCGACCATTGCTGGCGACATCGATACGCTCCTGAAAGATCCAGGCGACGAGGCCGCGGCCGACCGGATATGGACGTTCAATCCGGCCTGGAACGGAATGCTGCGAACGACCTGTGTCGTGACGCAGATCAGTGGTGGGCACGCGGTCAACGCGTTGCCCCAACATGCCGTGGCAAACGTGAACTGCCGGATTCTGCCGGGAGAGCCTATCCAGGAAGTGCAAAAGCGGATTGTGGCAGTGCTGGCCGATCCGAAGATCGCCGTCTCGCCGGTGAATGAGCCTGGAGAGGGCGCGCCGTCGCCGCCGTTGTCGCGCGCGGTCATGGATCCCGCGCGCCAGGTCGCGCAGCGCATATGGCCGGGGGTGCCGCTCATCCCGACCATCGTCACGTGGGCGACCGACGGTAGGTACCTCAATGCAGCCGGCGTTCCAACCTATGGGCTGTCCGGATTGTTTCACGATGCCGAGGGCAGCCACATGCACGGTCTCAACGAGCGCATTCGCGTGGAATCGCTGCTCAACGGGCGCCGTTTTCTATATGAAGTCGTGAAAATCTATGCCGATCAGGACGGCCCGCGCAGCAGGTCTTAGTACGTGATCACAGCCGCCGACATCGATGCATTCGCCCGCGATGGTGCCGTCTGCATCAGGGGCCTGTTCTCCCCTGAGGCGGTGGAGGGACTGCGCGCAGGTGTCGATGCCAATCTCGCTCATCCCAGTCCGCGCGCCAAAGTTGCCAGCCGCGCCGGTGATCCGGGACGATTCATCGAGGACTTCTGTAATTGGCAGGATAATGAGCGCTATCGCGAGTTCATCTTTGGAACGCCTCTGGCAGAAGCCGGCGGTCGTCTGATGCGCAGCCGCACCGCGCGCCTGTATCACGATCACATGCTGACCAAGGAGCCGGGCACGCAGCAGCGTACGCCGTGGCATCAGGACCAGCCCTACTACAACATCAGCGGTCAGCAGAACTGCAGTTTCTGGATCCCGGTCGATCCCGTGAGCAGAGCTTCGACGCTCGAATTCGTTGCCGGGTCTCATCTGGGGCCGTGGTTGATGCCGCGGTCCTTCATGGATGCCCAAGCCAGGTGGTTTCCCGAAGGCTCACTGACGGATCTACCGGACATCGACTCCGACCGCAGCCGATATAACATCATCGGGTGGGCACTCGAGCCCGGGGATGCCGTGTGCTTTCACATGCTGACGCTGCATGGTGCGGCGGGCGTTCAGCAGGATGTACGGCGGCGTGTCTTCTCCGTCCGGCTCCTGGGCGACGACATCCGTCATGCGCCTCGGCCGTGGCAGACCTCGCCCGAGTTTCCGGGATTGCAGGAGTCGTTGGCATCGGGAGTCGAGATGACCCATCCATTGTTTCCCGAGCTCTGGTGTACCGGTTGAGCCGTGAGATAGGCCCTCAGAGCTCCCGCAGGCCGTCGGTCACACGCATGCGCGCCGCGCGCACCGCGGGGAACAGACCGCCGATGAAGCCGATCGTCAGCGCCCACTTGAGACCGGTCCACAGCAGTGACGGCGATACACGGAATGTGAACACCACCTGGCTGAAGTTGTCTCCCAGGGTCGACGCGGTGTAGTTGTCGAACAGCAGCCACGCGATGGCAGCGCCCAGCGCACCACCGGCGACCGCGAGAAGCATGGTCTCGATCAGAATGGAGACGATGACCGGCAGACCGCGGAACCCGAGTGCACGCAACGTGGCGATCTCACGCGTACGTGTCGCCACCGCGGCGTACATGCTGTTCAGCGCGCCGAAAACAGCGCCCAACGCCATGATCGTGCCCACGATGAAGCCCAGCCACCGGATTCCCGTCGACAGCCGGGACGATTGATCCGTGTAGTAGGCGCGGGTGGTCTTGGCATCGACCTTCAGTCGATGATCGTTGGCAATCTCGGCCTTGAAGGCATCGAAGGCCGACGGATCGGTGAGGCGGACCGTGACGGAGGTGGCGGTGCTGCCGCGATGATAGGCGGGGCCGACGACGTCGAAGTCGCCCCACAGTTCACTGTCGTAGGCATCGCCGCTCTCGAACGTGCCGACCACCGTCCAGAGCTGTCCGCCCAGCTTGATATTCGCTCCGACGTCCAGCCCTGCGAACTGGGCGTGCGCACCCTTGCCGACGACCAGTTCGCGCAACCCGGGATTGAACTTGCGGCCCGCGGTCAGCTTGAGCTTGGGGTGCAACGGCCACGCGCGTTCGCCGATGCCGCGGATTTCCACGTTGGCATCGAGACCGGTAGCCTTTTTGGGCAGCGCGGCAACGACCACGATCTCGGGTGAGGCGATCGGTACGTCGGCGCTGTCACGCTGTACCTGCGGCATCTGTCCGATCAGTGCGATGGCGTCATGGTCGAGCACCGAGTTCAACTCGGTCTGCGATCCGGCGCGCATCACGATCGCGCTGTCATCGCTACCGGTCTCCTTGAGAATGGCCTGGAAACCTTCCGCCATCGCCAGCACCGCCACCAGCACGCCGACGACGCCCGCGATGCCGATGACGACCACGAGCGAGGAGCCGAGTCGCTGCGGAATCGTCAGGATACCGACCTGGGCCACCGACCAGGTCTGACGACCCACGCGCGTGATCGCGAGCCACAACAGGAACAGCACCAGCACCAGTGCCAGCAGCGCACCCGGTGCGAAACTCAGGAGCGCGGCCGCGATAATGGCCGTCAGCAGTGTCAAAAGCGTTGCGAGCATGGTGCTAATTCTCCTCAGCGACCCGCCAGCGCGTCGACGATGCGCAGGCGCATGCCGCGGCGTGCCGGCAGAGCCCCGACCAGCAATCCGATCAGGATCGAAAGCCCCAGGCCTTCGAGCCAGATCTCACCACCCACCGGCAGCAGCGGCAGCTGTGCGCCACTGGCCTTGAGGCTGGCCACGATGGCGGTGGACAACGCCAGTCCCGCCGCGGCACCCAGCGCGATCAGCAGGACGGCTTCGGCCAGCACCAGCAGCAGTACGCTGCGGCTGGAGAAGCCGATGGTCTTCAGCACCGCCAGTTCTGGAATACGCTCGCGTACCGCCTGCGCCATCGTATTGCCGGTCAACAGGATCAGGGTGAAGAACACGGCCGCGATGATGGCGCTGACGATCAGGCCGATGTCGCCAAACTGACTGACGAAGTTGGCCTGAAACGCCGCCTCGGTCTGAGTCTTGGTCTCGTGATCGGAGTTCTCGGCGATGCGGTCGATGGCCTGCGCGATCGTGCCCGCGGCATTGCGATCATTGATCCGTTCGACATACCAGCCGACGTAGCCGTTGCCGAGCGTGCGCGCTTCGTCGAAGTAGTCCCAGTTGAAGAACATCTGGCCTTCCTCGCCACGTAGCTTGGGGTCGGGCTGATGAAAGATCCCGACCAGGTCGAAGGTCCAGGTGTTGCCGCCGCTCTTCATCGGGAAGATCGTCGCTTCCAGCGGGATCTTGTCGCCCAGTTTCCAGCCATAGCGTTTCGCCAGCTCTGCACCGACCACCGCCCCGGTGCGGGTGTCGTGAAACGCCTTGAGCTCTGCGGCCGATAACTGCCATTCCGGACGCAGGTCGAAGAAGTTCGATGAGACGGCCAGATTCGGAAAGAAATTCTTCGGATCCTGATAGATGCCGCCGAACCAGTTCGCGTAGGCGACGTCCTTGACCCCCGGGACCGCGCTGATGCGCTCGAGCAGGCTCTTCGGCATCTGCACGGTGAGGCTGATCTTCGAAATCGTCATCAGACGGTCGACACCGGCGACACTGTTGCCTGCGCTGGCAAACGCACCCCGCACGGAGTCGAGCAGGCCGAACAGCAGGAACGCCGCCACGATGGAGAGCAGCGTGAAGATCGTTCGCGTCTTGCGACGGAACAACGCGCCGAAGATCAGTGGCAGGAATTTCACGCCGGTACTGCCGCGGGTTGGTCGACCAGCGTTCCCTTGTCCAGGTGCACGGTGTGGCTTGCATAGCCGGCGGCCTTGGGATCGTGCGTGACCATGATGATGGTCTTGCCGTGGTCGCGATTGAGTTGTTGCAGCAGGCCCAGCACTTCCTCGGCCGATTGTCGGTCGAGATCGCCCGTGGGCTCGTCGCAGACCAGCAGCTGCGGATCGGACACGATCGCGCGTGCAATCGCCACGCGCTGCTGCTGTCCACCCGACAGTTCGCCCGGCTTGTGAGTGGCTCGATCACCGAGTCCCACCAGTTGCAGCGCGACCTCGGCATTGCGCCGCCGCTGCTCGGCCGACAGGCGAGTCAGCAGCAGCGGAAGCTCCACGTTGCGCCGCGCGGTGAGCATCGGCAGCAGATTGTAGAACTGGAATACGAACCCGACCGTCGCCGCGCGCCACCGCGCCAGCGCGTTCTCCGACAGCTGGTCGATCCGTTGTCCGCTGATCGTGATCGTACCGTCGGTCGGGGAATCCAGGCCGCCGATCAGATTCAACAGGGTCGACTTGCCGGATCCCGACGGTCCCATCAGGGCGATGAAGTCGCCGCTCGGAATATCGAGGTCGACATGGTGGAGGACTTCCAACTTCTGTTTGCCGCGCGTGTAGACCTTGCTTAACTGACGGATCTCGACCAGGGCGCTCATGTCTTTCTCACTCCTTGGCGATCGTGACCGCCGCATCGTCATGCAGCGATTCCGGGGGCGAGCGCACCACGCGCGCGCCATTTGCGATTCCCTCGACCTGTTGCAGTTCGCCGCGAACGACGCCCGGTTGCACGGCGTGCTGATGGGCTCGGCCGTTCTCGATCGTGAAGACGATCGGGCGACCATCGCGCTCGATGATGCACGCGCGGGGTATCAGTACGCCGCGCAGCGCTGAAGCCTCGTTTGCCGGGGTAGCCTCTTCGAGGAACGAGATGCGTACTCCCATGTCCGGCAGGATCCGCGGATCGTGCTGATCGATCCCCACACGTACCTTGACGGTCGCCTTGCTGCGATCGGCGGTCGGGATGATCGCGATCACATGCGCGGGAATCTTCCAATCCGGATAGGCGTCCAGTACCGCCTCGGCCTTCTGGTTGGGCGCGACTCGATGAATGTAGGCTTCATTGACGTCGACTTCGAACTCGAGCGAATCCATGTCGACGATGGTGCCGACGCCGGTGCGCGTGAAGCCGCCCCCCGCGGAAATCGGTGAGACGATCTCGCCGGCCTGCGCTGCCTTCGCGGTGATGACGCCGGAGAAGGGTGCGCGCACGACGGTATAGTCGAGCTGGACGCGCTGCCCGTCGAGCTGTGCCTGCGCCAGTTCGGTCTGCCTCTGTTGTGCCATGACTTGTGCGGTGAGGGTGTCGACCTGGGTCTGCGCCTGTTCGACGCTCTGCCGGGAGACAGCGTCGACCGCGAGTTCGTCCTGGGCGCGCTTCAAGTCCCGGCGGGCCTGTTCGAGCTGTGCCTGGTACTGCATGCGCAATGCGCCCGCGGCGTTGAGCTGAGCCTGTGCCTGTGCGACGCCCGCGCGCTGCGCGGTGTCCTCCAGGCGCGCCAGAATCTGGCCGGCCTTGACCTGTTCGCCTTCCTCGATCAGAACCTGGGTCAGCGCGCCGGTGATCTGCGCGGACACCGTGGCCTGGCGACGCGCGGTGACATAGCCGGTCGCCTGCAGTACCGAGGTTGCTCCCTGGTCGGCGGCCGTGGGCGTCACGGCGGTGACCGACTGTACTTCGATGGCGCGATGCTGGAACAGCAGATAATAGGCCGCGCCGGCCACGAGCAGGCAAAGCAGGACGATGACCGCGACGATCCAGCCGCGACCGCCCATCGGCGAGGGTCGCTCGCGCTGGCCAGGGTCGATGCGCAATTCGCGCAGCAGGGCACCCTTGTCCCCGTTGTTATTGGTCGGCTCCATCAAGTGCCCCGTTCGAATGCGCGGTTATTCTGGGGGTGTTCAAGCTATCTGGGAAGCCTCGTGATACAGGTCGGCATCTGAAAGCAATCCGTCAGGTGTCGGGGCGGCCGATTGCCGCCGGCGTGGGTTGGCCCCCGGCGGCGCACACATCTTTCTCGACTTCCTAACAACTCCATAAGGGTTCGCCGCGAGCGGGGTCTTATCGTTCTTCACAGGGAATAAGGAGTTGCACATGGTTTACCAGCTGTCTATCGCTCGCGCCAACCGATCTGACAGGGCCAGTCGGACCGTCTCGGACGCATCCGGGCAGAATCTTCGCGATCGGCCGCTGCGGGCGATCTGGCGACTCGATCCGGTGACGAGACGACCCGAGATGTTCTGGACCTGCGATAGCGGGACCGCCGCGCAGGGCCGTGCGTCAGAGTGCCTTTGAAAAGAAGGCGACGATGCCGGCGTTGAACTGCTCATGGAACGCGATTCGATCGAACCCCACCGGATCTGCGCAGATGTCGAGTTGCCCACGCTCGGCGGCCTGGGCGAAGTACGCTTTCATGCCAGGGTCGCAGGGTGCGAGAAAGGCAAAGTGCCCCGCGTTGGCGAGGACATGCTCCTTGGGCGGTGTCGGTAGAAGATCGCGGATGATCGCAGGACTGTCCTCTACGATGGGGTCCTGCTGTGCGTCCCAGAGCTCAATCGGTATGTGCACCGTCAAAAGACCCTTGGGCTGGAACATCCAACCACAGCAGGGGGCGGCGATGACGAGCGCCTTGATACGCGGATCGTGGACCCACGTCTGCGGGGGTAGGGCCGGACGGGTCTGCAGATCCAGACCATGCTGCTTGAGGTATTGACAGTCCCAGGCCTGCGGCCGGTCCTGGCAGCGACGCAGCCCGATGTTCAGATCAGGCTCTCCTCCGGCGATCACCAGCGCGGTGAAGCCGCCGGCGGAATGACCCACCATGCCGATGCGTGCCGGATCGATGAGCGCATGACGCGGCCAGTCAGCCAGCAGGTAGTCGATCACGTGCGACACCTGCCGTGGCCGACTGATCAGATGCCATGAGAGATAAGGATGAGCGGAAAGGTCGCTCGGAGCGGCGCGTTCGGATCGCAGGCAGCGTCCGGTAGCCACACCTTGACACGAATGGGTGGATTTCCCGCGTCGCGCGCCGACAGCTCGTCCATGCAAGCGGCCTGCACGCTGGAGTAGCCGGCCAGCAGGAGGAGGACGAGCGCGCACCGGTGAATGACATTGAGGTATCGCATGAGCATTCCTTCAGGGGGCGACCGGAATCCAGTATTCGATCGATCCTGGACGACCTGGTCGGAAGTCCAGGGGGGTAGCGTTCGAAATCGGGGCCGGCCACGACATCCACGCCCATCGCAGGCAGGCGTTGCGACCAGATCTCCTCGATGGCGCGCACGATCTGCAAGTGCAGATCGCTGCCATCGAGCGTGTGACGAAAGACCCGATACGTCTGTTCGGGGATCCGCTGGGCCCGGAACTCCGCCGGCAGTTTCGCGTCCTCCGCGACGGCGACCCCCGCCATATAGCTGAAGCTGCCCTCGCTCGGATTGATCAGGCGACAGACGCCGTAGCTGGCCACGGGCGTACATAGCGGCTGCGATGGGTGTTCGACGAGCCGTTTCCACAGGCTGGGTATGGCGGCACGCGAGATGCGATCGAAACGTCCGCACAGGCCCGCGATGCAAAGGGCTGCGAGTCGCCGCGGATGAGGATCGGCGGTGAGGTGTTCGCCAAGTGTAGCTGGCATCATAGTTTGCGGCGGCTCGTCAGCTGGAGTGCTGGAATGCCCGCGCCGCAGTTCTCCGGGCGTCAGCCCCAGCGTGCGTCGGAAGGCGCGCGTAAAGGCTTCCTGCGATTCGAATCCGCACTCGAAAGCCAGGTCGATCAGCGACGTCTCCGGGTCATTCATCAGTCGCAGCGCTGCCTTCGCCAGACGGCGACGCCGCACATAGGCCATCGGACTCTCACCCATTACGGCCGCGAACAGCCTGCCGAAATGATAGGGCGACAGGTTCACCGCGGCGGCGATGTCCTGCAGCCTCAGGTCGCCGGACAAAGATGCATCAATGAAGTCGACAGCGCGCGTGACGTGCGAAGCAGGGGTGGATATCGTGGCTGACATTGCTCGACATGATGACGACGGGCGGGAGTCTTGTCCTGACCGTTCTTGCGCTGCGATCCGACGCCGAAGGAGCCGTTAGCGCGCCGGCTTGCGTCCGATGACGGTCAGATCGGCCAGGTCGAACGATTTCGGCACGCGCCGCGCGTAGCGCGGCATCAGCAGGCGCGCGACCAGCCCGGTCCATCCGGTCTGGTGTGCCGCGCCCAGTCCACGGCCGGTATCGCCGTCGAAGTATTCGTAGAAGAGCACCGAGTCCTCGGCGAAGCGCGGACCGAGCTGCGGGCGCAACGCGCCGTTGAAAGGCCGCGCACCCTTGTCGTCCTTGAGGAAGATGCGCGTAAGGCGCGTCGCCAGCTCGTGTGCGACTTCGTCGAGTGTGAGGAAGCGGCCCGATCCGGTAGGACATTCGACTTTGAAGTCATCGCCGTAGTAGTGGTGGAATTTCTCCAGCGACTCGATCAGCAGATAGTTGATCGGGAACCAGATCGGTCCGCGCCAGTTGGAATTGCCACCGAACAGACCCGAGTCCGACTCGGCCGGCTGATAGGCCACCGACAGGTCCATGCCGTCGCGGCGGAAGATGTACGGGTTGGCCTTGTGTACCCGCGACATGGCGCGCACGCCGTAAGGCGACAGGAATTCGCTCTCATCGAGCATGCGCTTGAGCAACTGCTTCATGCGATGCCCGCGCAGCAGCGACAGCAGCCGGCGCTGTCCGCGACCCTCGTCGTTCCAGTTCGACACCAGTGCCGCCAGATCCGGGCGCCGCTGCAGCATGGACTCGACGCGCTGCTTGAACATCGGCAGGGCGGCGAGCAGCTCCGGCTCGAGTGTCTCGACGGCGAACAGCGGAATCAGCCCCACGACCGAGCGCACCGCCATCGGCTCGATCGAGCCGTCCGGAAGATGCAGCACGTCGTAGAAAAAACTATCACGCTCGTTCCACAGTCCGATGCCGCGCTCGGCAATGTTTCCCATCGCCTTGGCGATGAACAGGAAGTGTTCGAAGAACTTGGCGGCGATGTCCTCATAGACGTGGTTGTGACGCGCGAGCTCGAGTGCGATGCGCATCAGGTTGAGCGAGTACATCGCCATCCAGCTGGTCGCATCCGCCTGATCCAGATAGCCGCCGGTCGGCAACTGCGAGCTGCGATCGAATACACCGATGTTGTCGAGGCCCAGGAAGCCGCCCTGGAATACGTTCTTACCGAGTGCGTCCTTGCGGTTGACCCACCAGGTGAAGTTGAGCATCAGGCGATGAAA
The DNA here is from genome assembly GCA_036271535.1 of Steroidobacteraceae bacterium. Lineage (GTDB taxonomy): Bacteria > Pseudomonadota > Gammaproteobacteria > Steroidobacterales > Steroidobacteraceae > FEN-1191. The sequence goes on from DATBAM010000012.1 coordinate 43,954, forward strand.
GATGCTCTCGAGAAAAACGTAGTCGCCGCGTCCGCTCTGTTTGCGATCGATCTGGAACACGCGCCAGGTCGCCCAGGCGTGCACCGGCGGATTGACGTCGCCGAACGACCATTCGTACGCTGGAATCTGGCCGTTGGGATGCATGTACGAGTCGCGCACCAGCATCGTGAGCTGTCCCTTGGCGAACTTCATGTCCAGCTGCGCCAGCGGGATGCAATGGAACGCGAGATCCCACGCGGCGTACCACGGGTACTCCCATTTGTCCGGCATCGAGATGATGTCGGCGTTCTCCAGGTGTTCCCACTCGCGGTTGCGCGTACGCGTCGCCGCGGGTCGCGGCTGGGTTGGATCGCCGGTCAGCCAGCGATGCACGTTGAAGTCGTAGTACTGCTTGCCCCAGATCATGCCGGCGTAGGCCTGGCGCTGGACCAGCCGAGCGTCGGCGTCGGAGATGCCCTCGCCTAAGCGCGCATAGAACTCGTCCGCCTCGCGGATACGTGCGCTCATGATCGAGTCGAAATCGCGATGGGGCGCGCGGTTCGGTCGCTTCGACAAACGCACACGCACCTGCGCCTGACCCATCGCCGCCAGGTCGAACCGATAGGCCAGTCCCGCCTTGGTTCCAAGCTCGCGCGCATTGAGCGCTTCCATGTTGCGATTGATCAGCGCCTCATGGAACGCGTCCTTCCAGAATCCCCCCGTGGCCTGCTTACCCCACAGCCGCGGGTTCGATTCGTTGTTGCAGAACATGACCAGCGGATTGCCTTCGGCGTACAGCTGGTAGCTGCCGAGTTCGGGGTGATCGACACCGATCACCGAAGGCTCCGCCCGCCAGAGCACCGGGAGCGGCGCGCCTGAAACCCAGCTCCAGGTGTTGCGGAACCACAGCTGAGGGATGATGTGAAGCGAGCAGGGACTGCGACCGCGGTTGGTGACGGTGATCCGCATCAGCAGATCGTCCGGTTCGTTCTGTGCGTATTCGACCATAACGTCGAAGTAACGGTCGTCATCGAAGACGCCGGTGTCGACGATTTCGTACTCTGGCGCACGGGCATCCCGGCGCCTGTTCTCTTCCACCAGTGTCTGATAGGGGAAGCTCGCCTGCGGATACTTATAGAGCATCTTCAGGTACGAATGCGTCGGCGTTGCATCGAGGTAGTAGTAGAGCTCCTTGACGTCTTCGCCGTGATTGCCCTGCTTGCTGGTCAGGCCAAACAGGCGCTCCTTGAGGATCGAGTCGCGCCCATTCCAGAGGGCCAGCCCGAGACACAGGCGCTGTTTGACGTCGCTGACGCCGGCGATGCCGTCCTCACCCCAGCGATAGGCGCGGCTGCGGGCGTGCTCATGGGGGAAATAGTCCCAGGCCTCGCCATCCGGGCTGTAGTCCTCGCGGACCGTGGACCATTGGCGCTCGGCCAGATAGGGTCCCCACTTCTTCCAGCCCTCACCGTCGGCAAATTCCTGCGCCAGTCGCTGCTGTTCCGCCGGGGCCGATGGCATGGGGCTTGGTCAGCCGATGACGTGGTCGATGACGAGGTGCAGCGTCCGGGCCGCATGCGGATCGACCGGCGCGACCGGACTCTGGAAGTCACCAGATTCGGGCTTCGCACCGCCGCTTCGCGAGACGCGCGCCTCGATCGAGACGTGCTGCGCGCTCGACAGATTGCGGCCGGGCAGCATGGCGTTGGAGTCGTCGAGCGTGAAACGCAGCGGCCATTGGCCGGTCACCGTGCGGAAGATGGCGAGCGGCGGTCCCGGCGAGTCGACCGACTTCGCAATGATGAAGAGCGTCTGCCCGTCAGCGACCTGCTTGCGCAGGCCGGCTGCAAGCTGTACGTCTCCGGACAGCGTGGACACGCTGTCCGTGCCCGCAGTCGCAGTCGCGACGGCCTCGGTGCCCTTCGGGGCCGCCGCCGCGGATTGCGTGGCAGAACTGGCAGCGCCATCGGGCAGGCGGTGCGCACGGGCCAGCTTTGCATCGCTTGTGCGACCGACGAAGTCGTAGCTCTGTGCGAGTAATTCCCAGTCTGAATCGCTGCCGCCACGTTGGGCGAGCCGTGTTTCCAGTCGTGCGAGCGCATCGTCCATCGAACCGGCGGCGCCGCCAGAGCCGGCCGCCCGGTCCGCGTGGGGCAGGACGGGAGCGGCGTCGGAGGGCACCGAAGCGCCAGAATCGCCGGCGGCGGTTCCAGCTCCGGTAGGGGCAGAGGTTTCCGCAGGCGCAGGGGCGCTGGCTGCCATGTCATGCAGCGGCGCTGGCGCGCTGTTCTGGCTGCCGTCCAGGACGTGCAGCAGGAAGCCTGCGACCACCACGGTGAGCACACCGGCGCAGTACCAGAACAGATCTCGACGCGAAAAATTCATGCGCTCGGTCGTGGTCAACGCATCAGCGTCATGACGACCGCCAGCAAAATCAGCGTCACGACGAACGCCGCCGCGGCGATCCAGAGCACGCGTTTGCGGCGGCCGGCGTCGTCGCTCGGACTGCTGGCCCGACCGCTCGATGCACTCGCGGCACGAGGAGAGGTCGGCAGACCGGGTGCCTCGAAAACGCTCTCTACCGGGCCGAAGTCGATGCGATCGCCGCTGTGAAGATAACGGACGGTGACCCGCTCGCCATTGACGAACGTGCCGTTTGCCGCAACCTGGTCGACGACTTTCCAGACCTTGCCGGAATTGACGATCTTGGCATGCAGCGCCGAGACGCCTTCGCGCTGGATGCGGATCTCGCGGCCTTCGTCACTGCCGACACTCCATTCGCCCTCGGAGGCAGGCAACTCGACGATGCGCGGCTGTGCGCCGGAGTCGTAGATACGCAGCCGCGGCACCAGTACGGGACCGGTGGCTTCCTCGTCCTTACGCGCCAGCGCCAGCTGCTCGTGCTCGCGACGCAGTTCGTCGGCGGTCTTGAAGACGGTGCGGTTGCTGTTGTCGTTGCTGCCGCGAATCCAGCCTGGCTCGGATTTGGACGGTTCGGCCACGGTGGGCGGCCGCATGCGGGTGGCTTCGGCGTCGGGCGGCGGCGCCGGTACTTCGACCCGAAACAGATATTCCTCGATATCGAACCGGACCTTGTCCTTGGACGCCAGACGCATCTTCTGCTCGATACGCGTGCCATTGACGTAGGTGCCGTTGGTGGACTTGAGGTCCTCGACGTAGGCGCCCTCGGGGGCGATCGTGATACGCGCGTGGTTACGCGAGGGATTGCCTTCCGTCAGGCGCAGGCCACTGTCCTGCGACCGGCCGATGGACAGGTCACCGGTCAGTTCAAGTTCGCTTCCGTCAGCAATCTTCTTGAGGAAAAACCTTGTATCCGACATAGATGTCATTGAATCCAACGCTTCCAGACGAGTGCGATGGCCGCGGCGAGCACCACGCCCACCAGAACTGCCAGCCACTCAAAACTCCGACCCTTGAAGGTCCGCTCCAGGGTCTGCACCAGGCTCCCGGTTCCCCGGGCGCTGGGACCTTCGTATGGTATGACGATGATACTGACATTGTCCCGGGCACCGTGCTCCATCGTGGCCGCGAACAGGGCGTCGGCCGCCGCTTTAGGCGTCGCCTGCCGGGCCAGCACCTCGGCCATCTCCTCGTCGCGCAGTTCTACCGCCAGTCCGTCGCTGCACAATATCAGCCAGTCGCCGGTTCTCAGCGGCACGAGCGCCTGCGACGGGTCGGGGGTGCCCATTCCCAGCGCCTGCGTGACGACGTTCGAGCCCTGTCGATCGCGTAACGCGGTCTCCGAGAGGTCGCTCTCCGCGCGCAGCAGTTCGAGATAGGAGTGATCGCGGGTCAGGCGCTTCAGTTCGCCCCGCCGCCACAGATAAGCCCGGCTGTCGCCGACCCAGACGATCTGGGCACTGCGGTCGCCGGTGATCTGCGCCGTGACCACGGTTGAACCCATTCCGCGTGCGACCCCGCGCTGCTCGGCCTCGCGCATGACGGCCTCGTGCGCCATCAGCACCGCCGCCGGCACTCCCACGGTAGCTGCCTGGGCCAGCAGCGTCTCCTTGACCAGTCGGCTGGCAACTTCGCCGCTGGCGTGACCACCCATACCGTCGGCCACGAACCAAAGCTGCTGGCCGGCATCCCAGCCGATGCTGTCCTGGTTCTCGCCGTCGCGATTGCCGGGGTGAGTGAGCGCTGCGAACTCGGCCATCAGAATTGTGCCTGCAGGCCGCGAGCCACGTCGGCGAACTGGCCCGCATCGAACTTGGCCGTGCTGCCGACGCAGTTGTAGAGCGCGTCGATCGCGGATTTGCGCTTCTCGTGCTCATTGTCCGCATAGCTCAGGCTCTCGACACCGAGCACGACCTGTTCGGCGCTGGCGAAATCGCTGGTCTTGTCCTGCGCGGCGTATTTCAGCAATGCGCGGCGCAAGCCCGCGATGTCGGCGTTCGAGTAGCTGCGCCGCGACCATTCGTCGCGCGCGTGGATCCAGTCCTGCAGTACCTTGGCCGCCGCGCGCGTGCGGCCATAGTCACTGTCGCCGGCCTGGATCAGCGCATCGGTATCGGCCGTCAGCTCCGGCAGCAGTTTCGGATCGAGGGTTTCGGTGATCGCCTGCAACATCACGAAATACTGGCGTTGCAGACGCAGCGTCCCGGGTTGGATGCCCGCACCGGCGCGTGTGCGGCTCCAGCGCAGCTTGTCGATGGGATGGTGGCAGCCGAAGCAGTCGTAGAGCGCCAGTTCCGGCGTCAGTCCCTGCGCGGAGAACAACCCGCTCTGCAGCAGCGAGAGATAGCGCTGCGCCGTCTCGAGCTGCCCCGTGACCCACAGATTGGTTTCCGGGATCACACCCTTACGACGGATGTAACTGTCGGTCTTGGGCTTGTAGTGGGGTGGCTGATTGTAGCTGTAGACATCGAGCTCGAAGGCGAGCCGAGGGTGACCCGCGCCCATGATCCGGTGGGTCGTGTACTGATCGGCCGTGCCCAGATGACACGACAGACACACCTGCGCACGCCGCAGCGGCTGCTCGGTGGGAGTCATGCCGTTGGCGATGTTGGTCGCGTGCGCGGTGCTCTTCTGGCTGTGCGTCTCGATCCACTTCTCGGCGCCGCCGTGACAGGCTTCGCACTGCACACCGTCGGAGAGCTGGAATCTCGCTCCCTGCTGAGCGCGGGGCACGTTGTCGGCGTGGCAGTCCAGGCAGATCCTGGCGCTGCTGGCGCTCGGCAGTCCAAGATTGGCGGCGATCGCGCGCGAGCGCGGCGCATCGAGCGTGCGATAAGCCTGCGAATGCCGGTCCTGCTCGAGCCACACCTTGTACTCGTTCAGCGCTACATCGGGAACCGGCGACCCGGGCGCGACGTGCTCGGTCTGGTCGGTCTGCTTGCCGTGGCAGACGCTGGTGGCACAGGTCGCGACGCCCAGATGCTTGAAACTGCCGGCGGTCGCCGGCGGGGTGTCAGCTGC
>DATBAM010000013.1:0-9782 GCA_036271535.1 Steroidobacteraceae bacterium
TCTGCAGCAGCGCCACGGTGCCGCGAAGCCGCGGATTCTGCTCCAGCAGCAGTTCCAGCGCGAGGAATCGCTCGAGCACGCCCTTGGTGAAATCCCAGCGCTCCACGCCGAGGCCCAGGATGACATGCTCGGGAATCCCGAACCTGGCGCGCACCTGCCGACGCGACTCGGGAATGTCCGGCAGGCCCTTCAGCCATCGCGGCGGCCACTCGATCGAGATCGGATAGGCCCCGACGTGACAGACATGTCCCTGCAGCGTGACGGTCAGGTGTTCGTGATCGATCTGGCATTCGATGAAACGATCGACGGTCGCCAGGAAATTCTGGCAGTGATAGAGCGTGTGAAAGCCGAGGATGTCGGACATCAGCAGATTCGTCAGCATTTCCTGCTTCCACGGGCAAACGCCGAAGGTCTCGGCGTTGGGCCATGGAATGTGCCAGAACATGACGATCGTCGCGTTGTGCCGCCGCGCCCGCAGCATGCCCGGCAGCAGAGCGAAGTGATAATCCTGGATGAGTACTACCGGATCGGACGTCTGCGTCTCGCGATAGACCACATCGGCGAACTTGCGATTGACCGACCGGTAGGCTTCCCAATCATTGCTACGGAATTCGGGACGCACATACGCCAGATGACAAAGCGGCCACAGTCCTTCGTTGGATAGCCCGTAGTAGAAGCCTTCCTCTTCTTCCGCTGACAACCAGACGCGGCGCAGGGTGTAGGCCGGATCCTCCGGCGGAACCTTGATGCGATCGTAGCGGTCGACCACCTCGCGATCGGCGGAGCCGCTCCCATGCGCGACCCATGTTCCGGAGCAGGCACGTACGACCGGCTCGAGCGCCGTCACCATGCCGCTCGCCGGCACTCTGAGTTCGATCGTGCGGTCGTCGCCGTACTCGTGTGAATAAGGCTCACGATTGGAAACCACGAGCATCTCCGGCGAGCGCAACTGATCGCGCACCACCAGCTGCAGCGCCTGCGGCGTCCAGTTTTCCCGGTAGTCGATCTCCAGACGCTGACTCTCCTCCATCTCTCGCAGCACCTGCCGCACCTGCCGCAGAATCGGCAACGACAGCGGACCGGACTGCGCATTGTCCTGAAAACGCCGGCCGCGTATATCGCGCAGGAGCGTATTGGCCCACCGCCGGATGACCAGCCACGCCGCCAGCACCAGGAACAACGCGACGATCACCAGCGTGATGCAGGCCAGCGTGATCAGAAAGTCGCGTGCCTTGTCCTGTCTGCGGTCGATGAAACTCAGGTCGTTGACGATCTCCAATCGATAGGGAGTCTGTTGCTCGGGTTTCTCATCGAATACCGATACCAGCACGGAACCCCACGGCGCCTGTACCACCTCGCTCTGTTGATCCTGAATTTTGGACGTACTGTCGCAGCTGATGACCGGCGGCACGCGTTCCGTCTTGTAGACCGTCCAGCCGTCGGCGCCGCATATGAGCAGTCCGACCAGGCGCTGATCGGCGGTAATCCGTGCGGCAAACCGATGCAGCGCCGCCTGGTCCTGCGGTTTGGCAAGCATGGGGGGCAGCGACTCCTCGATCGAACTGACCACCAGCCGGGCCCGCAGCTCCACATCGGAGCGAAACCAGTTGGTGAGCAGGCGATCGATGTACGGAAGTCCCAGCCACGCCACCACACCGGCGGCGAGCAGCAACGGAAGCACGGTTCTGAATATGATCGATCGATACATGCGGGTCCGGGAAGTTGAGAGGCCACGCTAGCCGTGACAATACAGGCGCGTCAATGCGGCAAACTCCCAACCTGCGTGCGCGAACCGCTGAAATTTTTTCAAATGGGCTAATCTATACAGCCGTGACCACACTGCAGATCTTCCTTCTATTGCTGGCGGTGCTGGCGCTGTTGCTGGCGCTCATCTTCGGTCTGTTCCGCGTCCGACGACGCCAGGCGCCCGCGCCTACGACATCGCCGGCTTCGCAGGTCGGGTCCACGACCCAGGCGCCCCGCACGATGTCATCGCCAGCGGTGCCCAGTGCGCATCCGGAAGCGGTCGAGGAAGCCGCTGCCCGGCATGAAGTCATGCATCGAATGCATGTGCTGGCGCTGGAAACCGGGATGCCGCAGACCAGTTCCAACGAGGATCTGCACGAACAACTCGCCTCCGCCATCCGTTGGGCATTGACGCGGATCACCGAGCAGGCCAATTACGCACCTCGCCGACCACTGCTGCTTCCCAAGCTCGTGGCAGCGATGAACGACGACGACACGTCGCGCCGTGAACTGGCCCATATCATCACGTCTGACCCATCGCTCGCCGGAACGCTGCTCAAGCTGGCCAATAGTCCGTTCTACCGGGTCGCGAACGAACCCATCGAGAGCCTCGATCGTGCGATCGCCGTGCTGGGTATGGAGGGCATGCGCTCACTGGTCGCGGCCGCGCTGATGCAGCCGGTGTTTCGCATCGAAGGCGGCGGCTTCCCTCAGTTTGGCGATGTACTGTGGCAACACACGCTGTCCTCGGCAACGGCAGCGCAGGCTCACGCGACGATGATCGAACACGCCGACCCGTTCGCGGCCCAACTGCTCGCTCTGATGATGGGCATGGCAGCGATCGTGGTGTTCCGCCTGACCATCGACCAGTACGAGCAGCGCCATCTGTCGCCACTGCCGCGGGTGGTGATGACTCTGCTTACGACGCAGACCGCGCCGGTCGCGCGGCAGGTGGCCGCAAGCTGGCAGCTCACCGAACGCATGGAGGTCGCCCTGGCAGACCAGACCGCGCCTCAAGGCGTCGGCATCAGTGCTCTGGGCCGCTCGTTGCTGGTCGGCCGATTCATCGGTGCCCTCGACGTGCTGCACCAGCGCCGGATCCTGGATGATGCCGCGGTATACGCCGCACTGAGGACCAGCGGAGATTCCGCGGAAGCGTACGAGCGCATCTGGATGCGCCGAAACGAGCGCAATCGCTACTGATCGCTCGCGCTACTGATCGCTCGCGCTACTGATCGCTCGCGATCGAATCCCGGATCGCCGCGGTCAGGGTCAACGAACGCCGCCGCGCCGCCTGATCGAACAGATGTACGTTGACCATCAGCTCGTCCGCCCGCGTCAGTCGCAAGAACTCGCGCAGCTTCTTCGCGGCCGTGTCCGGTCCGCCGATACACGCATAGCGCATCGTATGTTCGACCATCGCGCGCTCCTCCGGACTCAGCAGATGGTCGATGTCGCGTCTCGGCGGTGGCAGTTTCGACGGCTGACCACGGCGCAATTGTGCGAAGGACTGCTGATGCGAACTGGCCTGATAGCGCGCTTCCTCATCGCTGTCGGCGACCACGACGCTGATACAGGGCATGACGTACGGGCGCTGAAGAAATCTGGACGGCTCGAAGCGCTCCCGGTAGATCGACAGCGCCTGCAGCAGCAGATCCGGAGCGAAATGCGCGGCAAACGAGAACGGCAGACCCATCATCGCCGCCAGCTGTGCGCTGAACAAACTCGAGCCCAGCAGCCAGATCGGCACTTTGAGGCCGGCTCCGGGAATCGCGCGGATCGCCTGGCCGGGCGGCGATTCGAAGTACATCTGAAGCTCCACCACGTCGCGAGGAAACGCGTCGCCACTCGACATCAGGTCGCGACGCAGCGCCCGTGCAGTGATCTGATCGGCACCGGGTGCGCGTCCGAGGCCGAGGTCGATACGCTCGCCGTATAGCGAAGCCAGGGTACCGAACTGCTCTGCGATCACTAGCGGTGAATGGTTGGGCAGCATGATGCCGCCCGAACCCACACGCATCGTGCGGGTGCCAGCCGCCACGTGCGCGATCACGATCGAGGTGGCAGCGCTGGCGATGCCGGGCATGTTGTGATGCTCGGCGATCCAGTAGCGCCGGTAACCGAGTGACTCGGCGTGTCTCGCCAGGTCCAGCGTATTGGCCAGCGCCTGCGTCGCCTCGGCTCCCTCGACGATCGGCGACAGATCGAGCACCGAGAACGGGATCGCGTCCGATGAGCCCCCGGTCATGGAGTCTGCCCGGTCAGACGCATATCGCGTTCCGAGGCGCCGATCCAGAGGGAACGACGGCTCGCGAGCCGTACCCACTGGCCGCGATCCGAGGACCAGTAGGACAATGCCCGCGGCTTCACGTGCAAGGTGACCTGCCGGACTTCGCCGGCAGCCAGGTGCACCCGCTGGAATGCGGCGAGCGCGCGCTCGGCGAATTGCGCATTCGGCGCACGCTCTGCCGGCGGCCCTAGATACAGCTGCGGCACTTCATCGCCCGCCGTGGCGCCGGCATTTCGCAGCTGCAGAGCGACATCCAGCCCGCCATCCGCCGCCGGCTTCACGCGCAGTTCCGAATACTCGAAACGGGTGTAGCTCAGCCCGTACCCGAACGGAAACATCGGTTCGCGCTGCTGCTGATCGAACCAGCGATAGCCGACGAAAATGCCTTCCGAGTAGGTCGTGCGTCCGTTGACGCCGATCGAGGAGCGCTCGGGATGTGCAGGATCGCTGGCGACATTGTCCGTGAGCGCCCGCGGCCAGGTGTACGGCAGACGGCCGGCCGGAGACGCGCGCCCGAGCAACTCATCCGCTGTCGCCTGACCACCCTCATCACCCGGATACCACATCAGCAGCACCGCCTTGACCTTGTCGAGCCACGGCATGGCAACCGGTTCGATGAGATTGAGCACGACGATGGTATTGGGATTGACTGCCGCCACGTCGCTGATCAACTGGTCCTGATCGCCGGGCAGATGGAAATCGGGCCGATTGCGGCTCCAGGCGAACACCACCGCGCGATCGGAGTGGGCCGCGAGATCCACGGCCTGCCGGTAAGTCGCCGAACGCTGCGCAGGCGTGACCCACGCCAACCTGACCTGTACGGGCTTGCCATCGTGCTCCGAGGTCACACGGACCGTCACGGTATGTTCGCCGGCAGTGAAGTCGAATTCGCGGCGCACGTTGTCCAGTCCATCGGTGGTCGGCAGCACGTTGTCCTGTGCACCCTGTAGAAAATTGCCGTGCAGCTGCAGCGGTCCGCTCGCCCCCTCGCGTTTGCCGTCGACCGTCAATACGGCGCCCGCACCCAGCACCTGTACGTACAAACGGTAGCTTCCGGCGACCGGAATCTGTAGACACCCGCTCCAGCTTGCCGTCGTACCGGCAGGAAGCGAGCGGCCGTTGGAATGTGTGAAGTCCAGCGTCGCATCGTGCGTCGTCGCGCTGCCGTCGCCGGCCGTACGCGTCAGGGAGTCCCCATTGCGGCAACGCAGGTTCGACGCCGGTATCGGCTGTCCGGTCATATCGTCCGCCATCGCCTCGCCGAAACGCAGCGCATCGCCGGCAGTACGGCGTAGCGCCGCCGCGGGACTGATCTGCCGTTCCGGATATCCCAGCGCTTTCTCGCCCGACTCGCCGGTCGCGACATCCTGCAACGCGCCGGGGCCGATCAGCGCGATGGAACCTGTGCCACCATTGGCACCGCTGCCATCGGCACCACCGCCAGCGCCCCCTCGCACAATGGCGCCCGGCAGTGGCAGCGCGTTGTCGTTCTTCAGCAGTACCGCTGCATCCTCGCTCGTCTTCAGCACAGTAGTCGCGTTGTCGAGCACATTGCGCGGCGCTGCCGATTCACTGGCCGATTCAGTTGCCGTGTCACGTGCCGAGACGCCGGCATCCTGGCCGCCTCGCTTGCCATCCAGCAGGCCGAAACGCTCCATCTGGCCGAGGACATCACCGACCGCGCGGTCGATGGCCGCTTCGCTGACCTGGTGCGATTGCACGGCCGCAATCATGCCGAGCGGATGTCCCATTGGCACGGTCATGACGAATGGTGGGCCCGGTAGCGGATGGCCCTCCTCCGGTATTTGATTCACGACCGGACCCACGAGCGGCGCGCGCACCGATCCGGGCGCAGGAACCTCGGCGGCGAAGTAACTGTCCATGACCCAGCCGCTGCCCGGCATCTCCAGGTCATCGCCGGCCTCGACGAAGGGCGTCGCATGGACCGCACCCCAATCGGAAGTCACGAAGCCGGTGAATCCGAGCTCCCCACGCAGTACGCCGGTCAGCAGATCGCGATTGCCGCACGAATAGGCACCGTTGATCACGTTGTAAGAACACATGATCGAAGACACACCGGCCTCGACCGCCATCGCGAAAGGTTGCAGGTAGATCTCATGCAGCGTCTGCGGATCGATGGTGACGTCACTGGGGCCGTCGTAGCCGATGAAGTGCTTTGCCTGGGCCATCACACCCTCGCCTTGCACGCCCCGGATCAGTGCCGCACCGATGGTGCCGGTCAGCAGCGGATCCTCGCCATACGTGTTGTAGGCACGGGCGAACGTCTGATCGCGATGGATGTTGATATAGGGTTGCAGCGCCACGTCGATACCGTGAGTACGGGCATCGCGCGCGATGGCGACACCGTTGGCACGGGCGTCTTCTTCGCTGAACGTTGCCGCGAGCCCCATCGTCGCCGTCAGCGCCGTGGCAGGATCGCGCGTCAGCACACCGGGCGGCCCGTCCGCCAGACGCAGCGGCGGTATTCCCAAACGCGCGAGCCCCGGCAGGTAGCCGGCCTCACCGAGATCGTTCCGGGGGTCCTCCGGCGCACCATGCAGCCGCGAGATCTTCTCTTCGAGCGACATCTGCGACAGCAGATGTGCGACACGGGCATCGGGGGTGCGCCCTACGGCAGCAGCGGGGGCAGCGGCGGGGGCTGGTGAATCGTTGCGCGTCTGCGCGGCACAGGCGGTAAGGCCGAGCGCCAGCGCGCCGGCGACGACGGATCGAAGAAACATGCGTACCCTTTACTGGCGCGGCCAGATTTTGCAGACCTGGCCGCGCCGGCTCAAGGGTAGCCGGTGGACATCAGACGAGAGCGCTGACGATGCTCCCCACCGACGAAGTGCCGCCCTGCATGAGCTGCTGCAGCTGACTGAGCAACTGCTGAGAGCTCGTGCCCTGCGCCGACGTTGAAGTGGAGGCCGCGGTCGTGGTCGTGCTGCTGGAACCGAGTTTAAGTTCCTGCAGCAGCTGGTTCAACGCCATCTGCTGGCTGCTCGACGATCCGCCGGCCCCATGGGCGTGATGGGCATGCCCCGACAGCGCCTGCATCTGTGTCGACTGCGTGCCGGCGGCGCTCGTAACCGCACTCGCCGCACTTGCCGGGCTCGACGAGGCCGCTGTCGCGCTGGCGCCGCTGGTCACGGCGCTGGCAGCGGTCCCGGCCGCCGCGCTCGCCGCCCCACCGGCACTCACCAGCTGCTGCAGCAGATTCTCGAACAGCGCCGCCAGCTGGCCGCTGCCGCCGCTGCCGGCCTTCGAGGTGCCGGCGCTCTGGCCACTACCGCCGGTCGCTTTGGCACTCAAGTTCTGTGACTGACTGCCGTTAACCTGACTGAGCCAGGTGCTCAGGTTTGAAATTGCTGACACCGCCATACTGTTTACCCTTCCATTCCGACGACCATCATTTGCCGCCTGGCAACGAGCTGCCGGCCATCGACTGCCGCTTCATCGTATCCAGACGTCATACCGGCACTCCTGTTGCGGAGTGCGTCACGCTTTGAAGGCCAATCTCGCCAGGCACCCCGCCCGCGTATCGATTTACTTTCTCGCGCGATGACTATCTTGCGAAAACGATGCCAATGGCGCGGTGCCATAATCCGCTGATGCAACCGCGAGCCATCCGCAGCTATGTCACCAGGGCCGGCCGGGTCACCGACGCACAACGTCGGGCGCTCGAGCAACTGTGGCCGAAGTACGGAATCGATTTCCAACCCGGCGTCCTGGATCTGGCGTGCCTGTTCGCGCGCGAGGCGCCCCGCACGCTCGAGATCGGCTTTGGCAACGGTGAGCATCTGCTGGATCGCGCACTGGCCGCCCCGGAGCGCGACTTCCTGGGCATCGAGGTGCATCCGCCCGGCGTGGGCCACCTGCTGATCCTGGCGGAGCGGGCCGGTCTGTCCAACCTGCGAGTGATCGCACACGATGCAGTCGAAGTGCTGCAGCAGCAGATCGCGGCAGCGAGCCTGAACGAAGTGCAACTGCTGTTCCCGGATCCGTGGCACAAGAAACGACATCACAAGCGCCGCATCCTCAATGCCGACTTCGCACAACTGCTGGCTACGCGGCTGGAGGCGAACGGGCGTTTTCACGCTGCGACCGATTGGACCCCGTACGCCGAGCACATGCTTTCAGTGCTGAACGAATGCACGATGCTCTCCAACTGTGCACGCGACGGCGCATACCTTGCCGCCGATGAAGTGATGGCACGCCGGGCAACACGATTCCAGCGACGGGGCGAGCGCCTGGGACACACGGTGCACGATCTGCTCTATCGTCGCATCTGAAAACTGCGACGTGGTGCAGATGAATTGATGCTCTGCACGATCAGATTCATCTTGATATGCGCGGCTTCGCGGGCGCACCATGGATTGGAAGGAACTAACGCGTACGGGAGCATGAATGATGAGTGCGCACCCCGGCATAGGCGAATGGTATCGGATTCGCGGCGGTCATCAGTTCGAGGTCGTGGCCGTCGACGAGCACGATGGCACGATCGAAGTTCAATACAGCGACGGCTCCGTCGAGGAGCTTGATCTCGCCGACTGGGAAGCGCAGGACGCCAACGGCGACATTCACTCTGCCGGTGGAAGCGACGATTGGCGCGGGGGCGAAGACTACGAGCGCGATCGCGGCGAGCGCGACTTCGCGCTCAGCAGTCACTGGGACAGCGGCGCGAATATCTCAGGCGGTCTCGATGGCCTGGACCTGTTCGACAGCAACGATTCGTTCGGCGACTCGTTCAACTTCCGCTGAAAATCCTGCTACCGCTCAGGCATAGAGCGCTGCCAGCGCATCCGGATCGGCTTCGTCCGACAGCAGCACGTAGCCGCTCTCCACGATCACCGGCAACGCAATCAGCGAGCGGCCCGCACAGGGCCCGATCACGCAATAGCCGGTCGCCTTCTCGAACACCGCACCGTGCGCCTGGCAATGGATCATGCTGCCATCCGGTGTCAGGAACTGGTGCGGCACAAAGTTGAGCGGATACGCCAGATGAGGGCAGCGATTGACGTACGCGCGCACGTCCTCACCCAACTGCACTACCAATCCACGCAGCGGCCAGTCGCCGCGACCGATACGAAACTCCAGGCTGCCGCCGGCGAGGTCGGCGACACGGCACAGCACACGCGTCAGGTCGATTTCGCCGCCCACTGCCCCACCAGTTGATTGAAATCGCGCCGCCGCGTCATGCCGATGAGCACCAGCAGCGCCGGCAGACTCAACACGGCGGTATAGAGATAGAAATGCGGATAACCGATGGCATTGACGATGTCGCCCGACTTCGACATCAACAGCTTGCCCGGCAGGGCATAGATCGACGATAGCACTGCATATTGCGTAGCCGTGTATCGGGCGCTCGTCAGCGTCGACATGAACGCTATCAGCGCGGTGCCATGCACGCCGATGGCGAAGTTATCGATGCTGATGATGGTCGCCAGCCCCACGACGCTCGGCTGACCATGTGCGGCGAGTAGACCGTAGCAGGTGCTCGACAGGATGATGAGTGCGCTTCCCAGGAACAGCGAGCGCACGCGGCCCAGTCGCGTGACCGCCATGCCGCCCACCACCACGCCGACCAATGACAGCACGGTACCGTACAGCTTCGCCACCGCGGCAATCTGCTTGAGCGAATAGTGCAGGTCGATATAGAACGTGTTGGCCATCACGCCCATGGTGTAGTCGGTCATGCGGTAGGTGGCGATGAAGGTCAGCATCAGCAGCGCGAGCATCCAGCCAT
>DATBAM010000014.1:0-4194 GCA_036271535.1 Steroidobacteraceae bacterium
CGCCCAGCCGCGCACTCGACTTCTGGGTCGGCACGCACGGTCCGCTACACGATCTGGCCTATCGGCTGGCAGCCCGGGTGCCCCTGCCCTACGGCTTCCAGATGTTGCCGCTGGCGATCCTGGGCGTCGAGTGGCACAACACCCACGGCCACATGTCCTTTTTGCTCGGTCAGACCGCGCCGAACGGCTGGTGGTATTTCTATCCGGTCGCCCTTGCCGTCAAGACACCGCTGCCGCTGCTGCTGCTGGGTCTCGCGGGTCTGACGATGCTGGCCGTTCGGGGCGTGAGGTCGGCGAACCTGTTCCTGCTGGCGCCACCGGCCTGCTTCGTCTCGATCATGCTGTTTGCCTGTCTCTACAGCCATATCAACATCGGCGTGCGCCACGTGCTGATCGCCTTTCCGCTGCTGGCGCTAGGAGCGGGCTACCTCTTGAGCTCGCTGTGGCCGCGGGCTTGCGCGGTGCGGCGTGCGGGTCTGTGCGTCCTGGTCCTGTGTGAACTCGGATCGCTGATCGTGAGCTATCCGGACTACGTGGCCTACTTCAATCTGCTGGCGGGCCGGCATCCGGAGCGCATCCTGGTCGATTCGGACCTCGACTGGGGCGGCCAGGACCTGCGACGGCTGGAGCGGGTTCTCGCGCAGCGCCACGTCGAACACCTGACGCTCGGTTACAAGGGCACTGCCGATCTCTCGCGCGAAGCATTGCCCCCCTTCGATCTGCTGAAACCCGGTCAGCCGGTGACCGGCTGGGTCGCCATCACGATGCTCACATTGCAGGAAAACAAAAACGGCTTCGCATGGCTCGACACCTTCGAGCCGGTGCAGCGCGTGGGCAAATCGTTCGCGCTGTATTTCATCCCGCCTCGTTAGCGATAGCGCAGTCCGAATCCGAGCGGCAATGGCGCGCCGTGAGCCTGCGGCCATGCGAATGACAGCGTTCCACTGAAGTCATATCTGGACGCACCGTCCGGCGTTCCGATCAGCACATCGGCGACGCCGGCCCCCTCGATGCCGGGCAGCCAGGCAGCGACGAAAGCGTCGGCGCCCGCCAGTTCGCGATCGACGATCAGGGGCCTTCCGGACAGGAACACGGCCACCACCGGAATGTGTGCCGATCTCAGGTGTCGGATCAGTTTCAGATCCTGCTTGCTGCCATGCTGGTAGTCGAGCGTCGCCACGTCGCCGAGAGACTCCGCGTAAGGGTGCTCGCCGAACACGATCACCGCGACGTCGGGCCGCTGCGTGTAGTGACCATCCGGACGCAACTGCGCGCTGCCGCCGCCAGCCAGCAGTGCCGCATTCAGGCCGGCATAGATCGAGTCACCGATCGGAAAGGCGTCGTTGGCGTTCTCCAGACCCTGCCACGTAATGCTCCAGCCACCACATTGCCGGCCGATGTCGTCCGCGGCGTCCCCTGCAACCAGCACGTGCGCGCTGGCGCGAATCGGCAGAACGCGATCGGAGTTCTTCAGCAATACCAGCGACCGCCGCACTGCCTCGCGTGCCAGCGCGCGATGTTCGTCGGATCCGATCACCTCGGTACGACCCTCCCAGGGACGCGTGGACTCGAACATCCCGAGGCGAAGCTTGACCCGGAGCACGCGGCGCACCGCATCGTCGAGACGGACCATGGGAATGGTGCCGGCTCGTACCTGCGCCAGCGTCTGCCGAAACATCTCTTCCCAGCCATCGGGCGCCATGAACATGTCGAGTCCGGCGTTGAGTGCCGCCGCGCAGCTGACGTTGCTGCAGCCGGGCACCTGCGCATGACCATTCCAGTCGCCGACGACCAGGCCATCGAATCCGAGCTGACCCTTGAGTACGCCAGTCAGCAGGCTCGCGTTCGCGTGCATCTTGCGATGCTGCCAGCTCGAGTAGGAAACCATCACACTGAGCACGCCGGCATCGATCGCCGACACATACCCGGGCACATGCACGTCGATCAATGTCTGTTCGTTGATATCGGTGTCGCCCTGGTCGATTCCGTGCGTGGTACCGCCATCACCGAGAAAGTGCTTGGCACTGGCAGCGACGTGACCGCTGGCGAGGCCATGACCGGCGGCCCGGTCCGGCTCTCCCTGCAGCCCGCGCACCAGCGCGTCGGACAGCTTCGCGACCAGCGCCGGATCCTGCGAGTAGCTCTCGTAGACCCTGCCCCAATGCAGATCCTGCGGCACCGCGACGGTGGGCGCGAATGCCCAGTCCATGCCGACCGCCGTGGTCTCCTGCGCCGTCGCCTCGCCAATGCGGCGAACCAATGCCGCGTCGTGCGCTGCGCCCAACCCGATGTTGTGTGGAAAGATCACGGCGCCCCGCAGACCGTTGTTGCCGTGGACGGCGTCGGTCGCGAACAGTAACGGGATCGGCGTGTGCCCGGCGCGCCGCTCGAGCGCCACGTCATGGAAAGCGCGCGTGGTATCGAGCCAGGCCGCAGCGCTGCGATCGTCACCGGTCAGCGGCAGCACCGCACCACCGGCCAGCACCGCTCCCAGCGGGTAGTCACGCAGTTGTTGTGGCGTGATGTTGCCGATATCGGCCTCGATGGTCTGGCCGACTTTCTCTTCGAGGCTCATCCGGCTCATCAGTGTCGTGATGAAAGCCTCGCCGGCAGCATCCGTGATTCCGACGCTGTGCGCCTGCGGCCAGGACGCCGCGTGGGCAACGCCGCGCGGATCCTGCGCGCTGGCGCCCGCCGGCAGCCACCCGACGAGCAGCAGGCAGAAAGCGCGCGCACTGCGCGCGCGCAGCACACGCCGCGGGAACGTGATGGATCGCTTCAGGACTGGCATCGCAGCCAGCAAGCATAAGCGATTACAGCTGCAGTGACTGTACCGGCACCGGCCGCACCGACCAGATGTCCGCGCAGTACTCGCGGATCGTGCGATCAGAGGAGAATTTGGCGGAACGGGCGCAGTTCAGGATCGACATGCGGGTCCAGCGCTCGTAATCCCGGTAGGTATCGTCGACCCGGCGCTGGCAGTCGGCATAGGACTGGTAGTCGGCGAACACCATGTACGGGTCGTGATGCATCAGATTGTCCAACAGGTCACGAAACTGTTCCGGATTGCCACGCGAGAAGAAGCCCTCGCCGATCATGTCGATGACAGCGCGCAGTTCGGCGTGACGATGGTAGTAGTCCATCGGCTGATAGCCTCCCGAGCGCAGCGCCTGGACTTCAGCGGCATCCAGTCCGAAGAGGAAGAAATTGTCTGCACCGACTTCTTCGCGAATCTCGATGTTGGCGCCGTCCATCGTGCCGATGGTCAGCGCCCCGTTCATCTGGAACTTCATGTTACCGGTGCCGGACGCCTCTTTGCCGGCCGTCGAGATCTGCTCCGACAGGTCGGCGGCCGGATAGATACGCTGAGAGTTGGTGACGTTGAAATTCGGCAGGAACACGACCTTGAGTTGATCGCGCACACCCGGATCACGGTTGATGATCTCGCCGACCGCGGTGATCAACCGGATCATCTTCTTGGCCAGATAGTATCCGGGGGCCGCCTTGCCGGCGAACACGAACACGCGCGGCTGTATCTCGAGCTGACTGTCGGTCTTCAGGCGATGGTACAGACCTATCACGTGCAGGATGTTGAGATGCTGGCGCTTGTACTCGTGAATGCGCTTGACCTGCACATCGAAGATCGCGGCGGGATTGACGACGACCCCGGTGCGCTCCTGGATCAGAGCGGCAAGTTGCGCTTTGTTGGCGCGCTTGATCTCGCGCCAATGCTCACGGAACGCGGCGTCCTCCGCCAGCGGCTCCAGCCGGCGCAGCTGCTCCATGTCCCGGATCCAGCCATCACCGATCGCCCGGGTGATGAACTGCGACAGGCGCGGATTGGCCAGCGCCATCCACCGGCGCGGCGTCACGCCATTGGTCATGTTGGTGAACTTCTCCGGCCACAGCTCGTAGAAATCGCGCAGCACATCGCTCTTGAGCAGCTCGGAGTGCAGCCCTGCAACACCGTTGACCGCATGGCTGCCGACGGTCGCCAGGTGCGCCATGCGTACGAATCGCGGGCCGCTCTCGTCGATCAGCGACATGCGCGTCAACCGGGCTTCATCCCCGAAGAACGCGGTCCGCACCTGATCGAGGAAGCGCGCGTTGATCTCGTAAATGATTTCCAGGTGCCGCGGCAGAAGTCTGCCGAAGAGGTCGAGCGGCCAGCGCTCGAGCGCTTCGGGCAGCAAC
>DATBAM010000015.1:0-3543 GCA_036271535.1 Steroidobacteraceae bacterium
GCAACCTCAAATACAGCAGTGGCCTGTGGGATGCGGGGATCGACACCCTCGATGAAGCCGAAGATGCAATGCTGCGGTTGACGTGCGAACGCGCGCAGCTGCGCGACGGTCAGCAGATCCTCGAACTGGGTTGCGGCTGGGGATCGCTGTCGATGTGGATGGCCAGGCACTACCCGAATGCACGCATCACGGCGGTTTCGAATTCGGCCACGCAACGGGCATTCATCGAAGCCGAGTGCGCGCGGCGTGGCTTTACGAATCTGTCGATCATTACCTGTGACATGAACCGGTTCGATACCACCGATCGCTTCGATCGCGTCGTGTCGGTCGAAATGTTCGAGCACATGAAGAATTACGAGCGGCTGATGGCGAACATTGCCCGCTGGCTTAGGCCAGACGGCAAGCTGTTCGTGCATATCTTCACGCATCGCTGCTACGCCTACCACTTCGTTGCCCGCGACTCGTCCGATTGGATGGCGCGTTACTTTTTTACCGGCGGCATGATGCCGAGCGATGACCTGCTGACGCTGTTTCAACGCGACCTGTCGCTGGCCTCGCATTGGCAGGTGTCGGGTCAGCACTACGCGCGCACGGCCGAGGCCTGGCTCTCGAATCTGGATCGACAGTCCGCGCGCGCGATGCCGCTGCTGGCCGAGACGTATGGGGCAGACTCGGCGCGTCGCTGGATGGCGTACTGGCGCGTGTTCTTCATGGCGTGCGCCGAGCTCTGGGCGTATCGCGGCGGCAACGAGTGGCTGGTGTCGCACTACCTGTTTGAGAAGCCGCTGTCGCCGTCGTGAATTAGTTACTTTCGCTCAGACGTTGCTGCCGCTAGACTCGCCCCACCTGACGGGGGACTCGAGCATTGACGATGAGACGTTTGGTTGGCCTGGCTTGGGTGCTACTGCTGACCGCGATTCCAGGTGCCTGGGCCAAACCCCGCCTCGACAGCCACGACCCCTATCCACAGGCAGCCGTGGCCTATGCCGCCGTCATCGACGGCGAGATGGTCTGGGGCCGCAACGTCGACGTCCCTCACGCACCGGCCTCGCTCACGAAGCTTCTCACGGCGCTGGTCATTCTCGACAGCGACTGGAAGCCGGATGCATGGCTGACCGTCAGTCACGACGCCGCGCATACCACGCATCCGCGCGCCGGTCTGCATACCGGCGACCAGGTGCGCGCCTACGATGCGCTGCAGGCCATGTTGATGCACTCCGCCAACGACGCCTGTCTGGTACTGGCCGAGAATGCTGCCGGCACGATCGAGGCCTTCTCGCGACGGATGAATGCGATGGCGGCCCGACTGGGCATGACTCACTCGCATTTCGTCCATCCCTGCGGATTCGACGAGGACGGCCAGTATTCGACCGTGACCGATCTGCTGCGGCTGGCCAAGTCCGCACATGCGGATCCCCGCATTGCGCGCATCGTGCGACAGAGGGAAGCCGAAATCGCGGTGGCGTCGGGACGCAAACTGTCGTTTCATAACACCAATCAGCTCCTCGGGCACACGGAGGGTGTGATGGGTTTGAAGACCGGCTATACCGCCCAGGCCGGCCGCTGTCTGATCGCGATCGCCGAGCAGTCCGGGCATCGCGTGTGGCTGGTGCTGCTCGACTCGCAGCGCCGCTGGACGCAGGCCAACCGGATTCTCACCGACGCCTTCAGCGTCGCCGGGCGCGAATCGCGTCTGCGCACCACGGCCTACGTCGGCCCGATGACGCACTGACGTCACCGGCGCCCTTCACGGCTCGCGCCCAATGCCCAGCAATATAGAGATCGCGCAGAAGGCCAAACTGCGACCGATCGCCGAGATCGCGGCGAAGCTCGATATTCCGTTGGCCAGTCTGGAGCCCTATGGTCACTACAAGGCCAAGATCGGGTTCGACTTTCTCGACAGCCTGCATTCGCGCCGCGATGGCAAGCTGATCCTGGTCACTGCCATCAGCCCGACACCGGCGGGAGAGGGCAAGACGACGACGACGGTGGGCCTGGGAGACGCCTTGCATCGCATCGGTCAGCGGGCCGCAATCTGCCTGCGCGAGCCCAGTGTCGGTCCGGTTTTCGGCATCAAGGGCGGCGCGGCCGGCGGCGGCTACGCGCAGGTCGTGCCGATGGAAGACATCAATCTTCAGTTCACGGGTGATTTCAGCGCCATCGCGCTGGCCAACAATCTGCTGGCCGCGATGCTCGACAATCACATCCATCACGGCAACGAACTCGGCATCGACGTGCGGCGGATAACCTGGCGCCGCGTGGTCGACATGAGCGACCGGGCCCTGCGCGATATCACCGTCGGCCTTGGCGGACCGGCCAATGGATTCCCGCGCCAGGACGGGTTCGACATCGTGGTCGCCTCCGAGGTCATGGCCATCCTGTGTCTTGCGACCGGGCTTGCCGACCTGAAAAAGCGTCTGAGCGATATCGTCGTGGCTTACACGCGCTCGGGCCAGCCGATATGCGCCGGCGACCTGAAGGCGCACGGTGCGATGGCGGTGCTGCTGCGCGAAGCCCTGAAGCCCAACCTGGTCCAGACCCTGGAGAACAACCCGGCGTTCGTCCACGGCGGTCCGTTTGCCAACATCGCACATGGCTGCAACTCGGTGCTGGCAACGAAGACAGCGCTGAAACTGGCCGACTTCGTCGTAACCGAGGCTGGCTTCGGCGCGGACCTCGGTGCGGAGAAGTTCATCGACATCAAATGCCGCAAAGCCGGACTGACGCCGGCAGCGACAGTGATCGTCGCGACCGTACGCGCGCTCAAATACCACGGTGGCTGCGAGCTGCGCGAACTCAACGCCGAGAATCTTCCGGCGCTGCTGAGCGGACTGAGCAACCTCAAGCGCCACGTCGACAACGTACGCAACCACTACGGACAGCCGTGCGTCATTGCGATCAACCACTTCACCGCCGACACCGATGCCGAGATCGCGTTACTCAGGAACACCATGTCCCCGATCGCGCCCGTCATCCTGGCACGACACTGGGCCGAAGGTGGCGCGGGTGCCGAAGAACTCGCACGCGCGGTGGTCGATATGACGCGCCATCACACGCCCCGTCCCACGTTCGTCTACGACGACTCGCTGCCGCTGTGGGAGAAGTTGAAGACCGTCGCGACCAAGATCTATGGCGCTGCGGACGTCAGCGCGGATCGCAGTGTGCGCGCCCGCATCCAGCAGCTGCAGGATGCCGGGTATGGCAATTTTCCGGTGTGCATCGCAAAGACCCAGTATTCGTTCTCCACCGATCCGTCGCTGCGCGGCGCACCGCAGGGCCACATCGTCAACGTGCGCGAAGTGCGTCTTTCGGCCGGCGCCGGTTTCATTGTGATGATCTGCGGCGACGTGATGACCATGCCTGGCCTGCCGGCGGCGCCTTCGGCGGTGAAGATCGATCTCGACGATCGAGGGCAGATCGTCGGCATGTTCTAGACGCTCCGGGCAACGGTGCTATCGATCTCGTCCCGCCAGGCAGAATGGCGGAGAGAGAGGGATTCGAACCCTCGAAGGGCTTTTGACCCTTACACCCTTAGCAGGGGTG
>DATBAM010000016.1:0-57726 GCA_036271535.1 Steroidobacteraceae bacterium
CCGCCGCATCACGCAGCTGACCCGTTACTGCACGGTCGGACTGGCACTGTTCCAGTCGTTCGGCGCGGCGGTGGCGCTGCAGAATGGCGGCATGACCCTGGCGAAGGGCGTATTCGAGTGGCTGATCCCGGCCACCGTGACGATGACCACGGGCACCCTGTTCCTGATGTGGCTGGGCGAGCAGATCACTGAGCGCGGCATCGGTAACGGCATTTCGATGCTGATCCTCTCGGGCATCGTCGCCGGTATGCCCGGTGCGATCGGTCGCACGTTCTCGTCCGTGAGCTCGGGCGAGATGAACCCGCTGTTCGCCATCCTGCTGATTGCGATCGTGATCGGGGTCACCGGGTTCTGCGTGTACGTAGAGCGGGCGCTGCGCAAGATCACGGTCAATTACGCCAAGCGCCAGGTCGGCCGCCGCATGTACGCTGGCCAGAGCAGCCATCTGCCGTTCAAGCTCAACATGTCGGGCGTGATTCCGCCGATCTTCGCGTCGAGCATCCTGCTGTTCCCGGCGACGATTGCGAGCTTCTTCGGCTCCAACCCCGATTCCAAGGTCAGCGAGGTGCTGCAGAGCATCTCTAGCTCGATGGGCTACGGCCAGCCGCTGCATCTGGTACTCTACGCGGCGCTGATCGTCTTCTTCTGTTTCTTCTATACGGCGCTGGTGTTCAATTCGCGCGAGACCGCGGACAACCTGCGCAAGTCCGGAGCCTTTATTCCCGGTATCCGTCCGGGACAGCAGACCGGTGAGTACATCGACAAAGTACTGACCCGCCTGACGCTCTGGGGCGCGATCTACATCATGGCGGTATGCCTGGTACCCGAAATCCTCGTGTCTTCGGAAGGGGTACCGTTTCAGTTCGGCGGCACGTCGCTGCTGATCGTCGTGGTGGTGGTGATGGATTTCATGGCGCAGCTTCAGGCGCACATGATGTCGCATCACTATCCCGGTCTCATGAAGAAGGCGAATCTGCTCGGCGGCAGCCGCAGCGGCTCCAATTAGGTTCAGGTGTGCGATGAAAGTACGTCCATCAGTCAAGAAAATCTGCAAGAACTGCAAGATCGTGCGTCGGCGCCGCGTGATCTACGTCATCTGCAGCTCAGATGCGCGCCACAAACAGCGCCAAGGGTGAGGTAGCGGAACGTCATGGCACGTATAGCTGGCATCAATATTCCGATGAACAAGCACGTGAGCATCGGGCTCACGCACATCTATGGCATCGGCCGCTCACGCGCGGTCCTGATCTGCGAGAGCGCCGGCATTACGCCGACGACCAAGGTCAAGGATCTGACGGAGACCGAAGTCGCCGCGATCCGCTCGCAGATCGCCAAGTGGCCGGTCGAGGGCGACCTGCGCCGCGAAGTTTCCATGAACATCAAGCGCCTGATGGATCTTGGCACCTGGCGGGGCATGCGCCACCGCAAGGGTCTGCCTGTCCGCGGCCAGCGCACACGCACCAATGCCCGTACCCGCAAGGGTCCGCGCAAGCAGGCAGTGAAGCTGAACGCGCCTCCGGGCAAGGTCTAAGGTACAGGGCGGCAACGTTCATTGACCTTGAAAATCTAAGGTAAAGCACCAGTTATGGCTGATCAGAAGTCAC
This sequence comes from Steroidobacteraceae bacterium, assembly GCA_036271535.1. Classification (GTDB taxonomy): domain Bacteria; phylum Pseudomonadota; class Gammaproteobacteria; order Steroidobacterales; family Steroidobacteraceae; genus FEN-1191. Next base: position 1,605 of record DATBAM010000016.1, read on the forward strand.
AGCAATCAGGGCAGCAGGGCGCCGGCGGCCCCAAGAAGCCCAAGAAGGCCCGCAAGAACGTGCTCGATGCGATCGCGCACGTACATGCGTCGTTCAACAACACGATCATCACGATCACCGATCGTCAGGGCAACACGCTGTCCTGGGCGACCTCCGGCGGTTGTGGCTTCCGAGGCTCGCGTAAGAGCACGCCATTCGCTGCCCAGGTGGCGGCCGAAAAGGCAGGCGTCGCGGCACAGGAACACGGCGTCAAGAACGTCGAGGTTCGCGTCGGCGGTCCAGGACCGGGACGTGAATCGGCAGTCCGGGCACTGAACGGCTGCGGGCTCAAGATCACCAGTATTTCGGACGTGACGCCAATTCCGCACAACGGTTGCCGTCCGCCCAAGAAGCGGCGCGTCTGACGCGCCGGCAACGAGGAAACCAGACACATGGCGCGTTATCTCGGCCCTACATGTAAGCTCGCTCGCCGCGAAGGCACCGATCTGTTCCTGAAGAGTGGCTCGAGGCCGCTCGAGAACAAGTGCAAGCTTCAGGTCCCGCCCGGCGGCATCAAGGGCGAGCGCCGTCAGCGCTTGTCCGACTACGGCACACAGTTGCGCGAGAAGCAGAAACTGCGGCGCATGTATGGCGTGCTCGAGCGCCAGTTCCGCAACTACTATCAGTCGGCCGCGCGCCGCACCGGCTCCACCGGTGAGACCCTGCTGAAGCTGCTGGAATGCCGCCTCGACAACGTGGTCTACCGCATGGGTTTTGCCGCGACCCGCGCCGAGGCGCGCCAGCTCGTAGCGCACCGCTCCGTGACGGTGGGCGAGCAGGTGGTGAGCATCGCGTCCTTCCAGGTCAAGCCGGGTGATGTGGTGCAGATCCGCGAGAAGGCCCGCAAGCAGCTGCGTATCCAGGCAGCGCTCGCTGTGGCCACGCAGGTCGGGTTTCCGGAGTGGGTCGAAGTCAACGACAAGGAATTCCGCGGCGTGTTCAAGGCCGCTCCCGGTCGCGACGAGGTGCTGCCGGACATCAACGAGAACCTGGTCGTCGAGTTGTATTCGAAGTAATCGGTTTTTGACGAACTATCTGAGAGCGATCCAGCTTCAGGGGAATGGCAGTATGCAAGCATCAATTAGCGAGTTTCTGAAGCCCCGCGTCGTCAAGGTGCAGCCCGTGGCACCGCGACAGGCGCGCGTGGTGATCGAGCCGTTCGAGCGTGGCTTCGGCCACACGCTGGGCAACGCCCTGCGCCGCGTGCTGCTCTCCTCGATGCCCGGTGCGGCGATCACCGAAGTCGAAATCGATGGCGTCCTGCATGAGTACACCAGCATCGAAGGCGTCCAGGAGGACGTGGTCGACGTGCTGCTGAACCTCAAGCAAGTGGCCCTGCGCATGCATGCGCGCAGCAGCGCCGAGCTGCGACTCCACAAGAAGGGCCCGGGCCCCGTGACCGCAGGCGATATCCAGACCGACCATGACATCGAAGTCGTGAATCCCGATTTCGTGATCGCCAACCTGACCAAGGCTGGCGAACTGACCATGCAGCTCAAGATCGAGCGCGGCCGTGGCTACCGCCCGGCGGTTCAGCGCGTGGCGTTCGAGGAGCAGAGCCGACCGATCGGACGGCTGCTGCTGGATGCCTCCTTCAGCCCGGTCCGTCGCGTGACCTACTCGGTCGAGTCCGCCCGTGTCGAACAGCGCACCGACCTCGACAAGCTGATCATCGACATCGAGACCAACGGTACGATCGAGCCCGAAGAGGCGATCCGCAGAGCCGGCGGCATCCTCAAGGATCAGCTGTCGGTATTCGTCGATCTGCAGGGTGAGGACGAGGCGGTTGCCAAGACCACCGAAATGCAGTTCGATCCGATCCTGCTGCGTCCGGTCGACGAACTCGAGCTCACGGTGCGCAGTGCCAACTGTCTGAAGGCCGAGAATATCCACTATATCGGCGACCTGGTGCAGCGGACCGAAGTCGAGCTGCTGCGTACGCCGAACCTGGGCAAGAAGTCGCTCACCGAAATCAAGGAAGTGCTGCAGAGCCACGGCCTGATGCTCGGGATGCGTCTCGAGGGCTGGCCGCCGGCCGGTCTGCGCCACGATGTGGACAGCGGCAGTAGCAACAACAGCAGCAGCGGACTGATCTGACAGCGTAGCTCCGCGACAATCGTTCGAATCGTATTTGATGAGTGAAGAGTAGAAGCCATGCGTCACAAGCTTTCCGGCCGTCAACTGTCCCGCAACAGTTCGCATCGTCACGCGATGCTGCGCAATATGGCTGCATCCCTGCTGCGTCACGAGACCATCCGCACGACCCTGCCCAAAGCCAAGGAACTGCGCCGAGTGGTCGAACCGCTGATCACGCTGGCCAAGGACGATACCGAGGCGCATCGTCGCCTGGCCTTCGCCCGGCTGCGTGATTCGGACGTCGTCACGAAGCTGTTCGACGATCTCGGCTCGCGCTTCAAGGCTCGTCCGGGCGGCTACACGCGCATTCTGCACATGATGCCGCGCCCGGGTGACGCGGCGCCGATGGCGCTGATGCAGTTGGTCGACGGCCCCGCCGCGGCGGGGCAGAAGGGCGATGGCGACGCTGCCGCGGGTGGCGCCGCGAAGAAGAAGGCCAAACGCAGCCGGAAAGCTGCGGCGAGCAGTGGCGCCGAGCCGGCACAACCGCGCAAGAAGAAGGCTGCTGCAGGCTGATATCGACGCAGTTAAAAGCCTGATGGAAGCATTCTGCCGGGCATTCAAACGTCAGCCCCAGTTTAAAATAGGTTTCAGAGGCTATAGAATCGATGATTCGGGCGCCTAGGGCGGTCGAATGACGGTGTTGCGGTCTTCTCAGTTGGCCTGTTTTCAAACAAATTTTGGGGATTATCGATGAATACAAAGCTTGCTCTCAGCGCGTTTGCGGCGGCGCTTGTGCTCTCTGCTTGCAGCAGCACGGACAATACGCCTCCGCCCGCGACCCCAGCGCCGCCGGCTGCGACGACGCCTTCCACGACGGCACCGGCTGACAGCACTGCCACGCCTGCCACGCCTGCCGATGGAAGCAGCAGCAGCTCGACCATGGCGCCCTCGACGGGTTCCTCGAGCTCTTCCGCGCCGAAGTAAGGCTTGAGGTCCGATAGCCACGAGCGACTCTAGAGCTCGTGGGAAAAGCCCGAGCAGACCGCAACGATGCGGTCTGTCGGGCTTTCCTGTATTTAAACCCTATGTATCAAGTCAGTCTTCGGGACGGGCGAACCAGCCGCGACGATCGAGAGTGGATCGAGCGAGTCTATCCCGAGTATCTCAACGATCTGGCTCCGACTCCGACGGGCATTTTCCCGGCGCTCGGCGAGATCGGCCACACCGTTCCCGACCAGCTCACGCACTGGTACTCCGATCGCAATGCACAGGTGATGGTCGTCGTCTTCGGCGTCCAGCGGGCGGGCTTTGCCCTGGTCGAGCAGCATGTACAGGCAGTGGCCAGCGGCGGTGCTGCCGGGACCGCGCCGGTCACGGAATATCTGATGAAGGAATTCTTCATCGCGCCACCCTGGCGCCGGCGCGGGGTCGGTTCACAGGCGGTGCGGCTGCTGTTCGACCGCTTCACGGGGCGTTGGCTGATCAGCGAAGATCCGCGCAATACTGCGGCGGTCACGTTCTGGCGACGCGTCGTATCCGTCTACACCGGCGGGCGTTATCAGGAGCGCATGGTCAACGGCGAGGTACACCAGCGCTTCGAGTCCGGCCTGCGCCGCGAGCGTTGACCCGACGGGCGGCCTTTGTTTCGACGGCATCGCCCGCCTGAAGGAGCGGTGCGAGATAGCGCCCCGTCGCCGACTTGGGCTCCCGGCAGATCGCTTCCGGCGTACCGCTGGCAATGATCTGACCACCGCGCGTGCCGCCATCCGGCCCCAGGTCGATCACGTGATCGGCGGTTTTGATGACGTCGAGGTTGTGCTCGATGATCACCAGCGTGTTGCCCGCGTCGCGCAGCTGCTGCAGCACCTGCAATAACTGGGCGATGTCATGGAAATGCAGCCCGGTGGTGGGCTCGTCGAGGATGTACAGCGTCCGCCCGGCGCCGCGCTTGGCCAGTTCGCGCGCCAGCTTGACGCGTTGCGCCTCGCCGCCCGAGAGCGTGGTGGCGTTCTGGCCGAGTCGAACATAGGACAGTCCGACTTCCATCAGTGTGCGCAGTTTGATCGCCACCGTGGGCACGTTCTCGAACAGGTGCAGCGCTGCTTCGACGGTCATGTCGAGCACCTGATGAATGTTCTGGCCGCGATACTGGATCTCCAGCGTCTCGCGGTTGTAGCGCTGCCCGCGGCAGATATCGCAGGGGACGTAGACATCCGGCAGGAAGTGCATCTCCACCCGGATCACGCCGTCGCCCTGACAGGCCTCGCAGCGGCCACCTTTGACGTTGAAACTGAAGCGCCCGGCGTCGTAACCGCGCGCGCGCGCTTCCGGTACCGAGGCGAATAATTCGCGGATGACCGTGAACATGCCGGTGTAGGTCGCGGGGTTGGAACGCGGTGTGCGGCCGATCGGGTTCTGATCGATCTCGATCACCCGCTCGATGCGTTCCAGCCCTTCGATGCTGTCGCATTCCCCTGCGCCCTCGACACCTTCGACGCTGCCGCCGTTGAGCCTGGCCGCGACATGGCGGAACAGCGTGTCGTCGACCAGCGTGGACTTGCCCGAGCCGGAAACCCCGGTGACACAGGTCATCAGGCCGATCGGAAATGCCGCATCGACATTCTTCAGGTTGTTGCTGCGGGCGCCGCGGATCGTGATCCACTGGCCAGGCGTCGGGGTGCGCCGAGGCGTCGGCACCGGAATGCGCTGGCGTCCCGATAGATAGGCGCCTGTCAGGGAAGCCGGATCCTGTTCGATCTCGGCCGGTGTGCCCGACGCCACGACCATCCCGCCGTGAACGCCGGCGCCCGGCCCGAGATCGACCACGTGATCGGCGGCGCGAATGGCATCGGCGTCGTGTTCGACGACGATCACGGTGTTGCCCAGATCGCGCAGTCGCTTGAGGGTCACCAGCAGCCGCTCGTTGTCGCGCTGATGCAGTCCGATCGACGGCTCGTCCAGGATGTACATCACCCCGGTCAATCCGGAGCCGACCTGGCTCGCCAGCCGGATGCGCTGCGCTTCGCCGCCCGAGAGAGAACCGGCGCTGCGATCGAGCGTCAGATAATCGAGACCCACGTCGACCAGGAAGCGCAGCCGCTCACCGACCTCGCGCACGATGCGGGCCGCGACCTCGGCGCGCCAGCCGCTCAAGGCTATCGCGCCGAAATATTCACTCGCCTGACCAACCGTCATGCGGGTCACATCGGGCAGGTTCCGGCTCTCGATCAACACCGAGCGTGCGGCCTCGTTGAGCCGTGCGCCGTTGCAGTCGATGCAGGGCCGCACGCCGAGATATTTGCGCAGCTCATCGCGCACGGCCGGCGAATCGGTCTCACGAAAACGGCGCGTCAGGTTGGGAACGATGCCTTCGAAAACATGCTGCCGGACGACCGGCCTGCGGCCTTCCTGGTAGCGAAACTCGATCTGCTCCTCGCCGCTGCCGTCGAGCAGGAGCTGGCGTATCTGCGGCTGGAGCTCGTCCCAGGGCGTGTCCACGTCGAACTCATAGCGACGCGCGAGCGACTGCAGCATCTGGAAGTAATGCGCGTTGCGACGGTCCCAGCCGCGGACCGCGCCGCCGGCGAGCGACAGGTGCGGATGCACCACTACGCGCGCCGGATCGAAGAATTCCTCGAACCCGAGGCCATCGCAGGTCGGACAGGCGCCGGCCGGGTTGTTGAACGAGAACATCCGCGGCTCGAGCGGCGGCACCGAAAACCCGCACTCCGGGCAGGCGTGCCGGCTGGAGAACAGCATCGTGGCTGTCTGCGGAGAATCGGGGAACATGACCCGAACCACACCCTGGCTGACGCGGATCGCCGTCTCGAACGATTCGGCCAGGCGCTGGGAGGCCTCGGGCCGGATCCTGAAACGGTCGACCACCGCCTCGATCGTGTGCTTGCGCTTCGGATCGAGTTTCGGGATCGCATCCAGTTCGTAGACGGTGCCGTCGACACGGGCACGCACGAATCCCTGGCCGATCAGTTCCGACAGCACCTGTTCGTGCTCGCCCTTGCGTTCTTCGATCAATGGCGCGAGCAGCAACGCCAGTTCGCCAGCGGGCGCCTGCAGCACCTGATCGACCATCTGGCTGACGCTCTGGGCGGCAAGATCGATACCGTGGCGGGGGCAGCGCGGCAGGCCGGCCCGGGCGTACAGCAATCGCAGGTAGTCGTAGATCTCGGTGACCGTGCCGACCGTGGAGCGCGGGTTGTGAGAGCCGGTCTTCTGCTCGATCGCGATAGCGGGTGACAGACCCTCGATGCTGTCGACATCGGGCTTGTCCATCATCGACAGGAACTGCCGCGCGTACGCGGACAACGACTCGACGTAGCGGCGCTGGCCTTCCGCGTACAGCGTGTCGAAGGCGAGCGACGACTTGCCGCTGCCCGACAGCCCTGTCACGACCGTCAGACGCTCGCGCGGCAGGTCGAGATCGATATTGCGCAGGTTGTGAGTCCGCGCACCCCGGATTCGGATCGTCTGCAACGCCAGCTTTCCTCCACGGCAAAAGACCAAACAACCACTATAAACGCAGCGCGCGGCCGGCGCTCAAAGTCACTACAATGACCGCTTCCCTCATTCCCCAGTCACGACGAGGCAAGTCCCATGGCGCGCGGCATCAACAAGGTCATACTCATCGGCCATCTCGGTGCGGATCCGGAGACCCGAGCCATGCCCTCGGGCATGCAGGTCGCCAACCTGCGGCTCGCCACTACCGAAAGCTGGAAGGACAAGACCTCGGGAGAGCAGCAGGAACGCACCGAGTGGCACAGCGTCGCGCTGTTCGGCCGCCTGGGCGAGATCGCTGCCGAATACCTGAAGAAGGGCTCGCAGGTCTATATTGAGGGCAGATTGCGCACCCGCAAGTGGCAGGACAAGGAGGGCCGCGACCGCTATACGACCGAGGTCGTCGGCAGCGAGATGCAGATGCTCGGCGGCCGGGGCGGTGGCGGTAACTTCGGTGGCGGTGGCGGTGGCGGTGGCGGTTTCAGCGAGTCGCCGCGTGGCGAGCCGGCCGAGGCCATGCCAAGCGGCGGTGGCGGTGGCGGTGGCGGTGGCGGTGGCGGCGGTTCGCGCGACGAGTTCGACGACGACATTCCGTTCTAATCCATTGTTTTAAAAGAAATTTTACTCTACAGCGCGCCGCGGAATCCGCAGCGCGCGTATCCGTGCGCGAGCAAAAACGCTACCCTTAGCTCCGCATCGAACGCCTCAGACGGCATGGCCGGCTTCTACTACATAAAAACTTTCGGTTGCCAGATGAACGAGTACGACTCCGCCCGGATGGCGGACGTGCTGCGTGAGACTGCTGGCCTTACCGCGACCGACGATCCGCAGCGGGCCGACGTGCTGCTCGTCAACACCTGCTCGGTGCGGGAGAAGGCACAGGAAAAGGTGTTCTCGCTGCTGGGCGAATGGCGGGGCCTGAAGGCATCGAAGCCCGGCCTGATCATCGGGGTTGGTGGATGCGTCGCCAGCCAGGAGGGCGCTGCCATCACACGGCGCGCACCCTGCGTCGATCTGGTGTTCGGACCCCAGACGATTCATCGCCTGGCAGACATGATCGACGAGTTCAAAGCCCACGGCCGCGCGGTCGTCGACATCAGTTTCCCGGAGATCGAAAAATTCGATCGCCTGCCGGAGCCGCGCGCCGAGGGTGCCCGGGCCTATGTGTCGGTGATGGAGGGCTGCAGCAAATACTGCAGCTTCTGCGTCGTGCCATACACGCGCGGCGATGAAGTGAGCCGGCCATTCGAGTCGGTGCTGGCGGAGGTGCAGGTACTGGCACGCCAGGGCGTCAGCGAGATCGTGCTGCTGGGTCAGAACGTCAATGCTTACGCCGGTGCAATGTCCGATGGCGCCGTGGTGGACCTGGCAACGCTGATCCACCATGTCGCTGCGATCGAGGGCGTGGAGCGCATCCGCTTCACGACTTCGCATCCGCTCGAATTCAACGACAGCCTCATCGAGGCTTATGCGAGCGTCCCCAAGCTCGCCAATCATCTGCATCTGCCGGTACAGAGTGGTTCCGACCGGATCCTGGCGCTGATGAAGCGTGGCTATACCACCCTGGAATACAAGCAGCGCATCCGCGATCTGCGGCGCGTGCGAGCGGACATCGCAGTCTCCACCGACATCATCGTCGGCTTCCCGGGTGAGAGCGAGCGCGACTTCCAGTCAACGCTCGCCCTGGTGGCCGACGTGCATTTCGACCAGTCTTTCTGTTTCGTCTACAGCCCGCGACCCGGTACCCCGGCGGCGACGTTGCCCGACGAGGTACCCCTCGCAGTCAAACAGGAGCGGCTCGCGCGTTTGCAGGCGCTGCTGGACGAGCAGACGCTCGCGATCAGCAGCGCGATGGTCGGCGGTGTGGAGCGCGTGCTGGTCGAGCGCGGCTCCCGTAAGGATCAGAACGAACTCGCGGGTCGCACCGAGAACAATCGCTGGATCAACTTTCCCGGACCTGAGTCGTTGCTCCAGCGCTTCGTCGATGTGACCGTGACCGAAGCCAGACCCCATTCCATCCGAGGCCGGCTGCTCTGCACGGCGCCTGGCGCGTGAGCTCACCCGACGCCGCTGCCCGGGACCGGGAGTTCGTACTCGAACCTGCCGACAACACGCGGCTTGCCGCCCTCTGTGGTTCGCTCGATGCGAATCTGCGCCAGGTCGAGTCACGGCTGGGCGTGCAGATCCGACGACGCGGCCAGGTATTTCGCGTCAGCGGCGCACGGGCGGCCGCGTCCGAATCGGTGCTGCGCGACCTGTTTGCTCAGACGCGGCATCACGAACTGACGCCCGAACAGGTGCACCTGTGCCTGGCGGAACACCTGCAGCGCGAGGACGGCGGCACGACGCGCGATGGCGCGACCGCAACCGACGAGGAGCCGGCGAAGGCAGCGCATGTCGTGATTGCGCACCGTCCGCGCGGCGAGCACGAACAGGATGGCGGCCAGGGTCATGGACGGCGCGGCAGCGGTTCGATCAAGGCGCGCGGCGTGCATCAACGCGAATATCTGAGCAGCATCCAGTCGCACGATCTGACATTCGGCATCGGCCCGGCTGGCACGGGGAAAACCTACCTGGCGGTAGCCTGTGCGGTCGAGGCGCTGTCGTCCGATCGCGTGCGGCGCATCGTACTGGTCCGGCCGGCGGTCGAGGCCGGCGAACGGCTGGGCTTCCTGCCGGGTGACCTGGCGCAGAAGGTCGATCCCTATCTGCGGCCGATGTACGACGCGCTCTACGAGATGATGGGCTACGACCGTGTGGCTCGATTCATCGAGCGCAACGCCATCGAAGTGGCTCCCCTGGCATTCATGCGCGGGCGCTCGCTCAACGAGTCCTTCATCATCCTCGACGAAGCACAGAACACCACCATCGAACAGATGAAAATGTTCCTGACCCGTATCGGCTTCGGCTCTCGCGCCGTGGTCACGGGCGATCTGACGCAGACCGATCTTCCGAGCGGTCGCATGTCTGGGCTTCATCATGCGCAGCTCGTCCTGCGGGGCGTGCAGGGCGTGGCGTTCACGTTCTTCGATGCGCGCGACGTGGTGCGGCACGAACTGGTGCAGCGGATCGTGCAGGCCTACGAGGCGCACGAAGTCGTGCGCGAGCCGTGATGCCGGCAAGCGCCGTCAGCGTGTCACGGCAGGTCAGGCGCGGCTGGGTGCCGCCGGCGCGCGACTTCAAATGCTGGGCCGACGCCGTGCTCGGGCCGCGGATGCGCGCCAGGCAAGTGTCGGTGCTGCTGGTCGGCGAGCAGCGCAGCCGGACGTTGAACCGTCACTATCGCAATCGCGACAAGTCCACCAATGTGCTGTCGTTCCCGGCATCGCCCGTCGCCCGTCGCAGCGCGGGGCTGCTGGGTGATTTGGTGATCTGCCCGCTCGTATTGCGGGCCGAGGCACGCGAACAGCACAAGGACATCCGCTCGCACTGGGCGCATATGGTGGTGCACGGCATGCTGCATCTGCTCGGCTACGACCACGAGCGCGCGCGCGATGCGCAGCGCATGGAGCGCCGCGAGGTGCGGGTGCTGCGACAGCTAGGCATCGGAAATCCCTATATCAGCATGGACAGTCGCAGCATGGACAAGGGCGCTCATGGCCAAGGATAAATCGCCAGCGCCGGCCAACACCGCCGCCAGTGGGCGCTGGCGGCGAATCACGCGGACGCTGGCAGCAGCGGGCCTCAAGGATCGCGCGCAGCTCGCCGAAGTACTGTCCGATGCCCAGCAGCGCGGCGTGCTCGATGCCGACGCTCACGCGATGCTCGAGGGGGTGCTCGCGGTCAGCGATCTGCAGGTGCGCGACATCATGATCCCGCGCGTGCAGATGGTGTGTCTGCGCCGCGATGCGCCGATCTCGACCATCCTGCCTGCGGTGGTGGAGTCCGGGCATTCACGCTTCCCGGTCCTCGACGGCGATCGCGACGATGTGGTCGGAATCCTGCTCGCCAAGGATCTGCTGCGGCTGTTCGCAGCCAAGCCCGGCTCACGGTTCGATATGCGCGAGTACCTGCGACCGGTCGTGTTCGTGCCCGAATCCAAACGGCTCGACGTATTACTGAAAGAATTTCGCGGTAATCGTAACCACATGGCGATCGTGGTAGATGAATACAGCGGCGTCGGCGGACTGGTGACGATCGAGGATGTGATCGAGCAGATCGTCGGCGAGATCGAGGATGAATTCGACGTCGAGGACGATCAGAGCATCCGGCGCGAGGACGAGCGCCAGTACAGCGTCCGCGGCAACACCCGCATCGACGAGTTCAACCAGTATTTCGGCTCCTCGCTCCCGGAAGAAGAGTTCGACACGGTTGCGGGCCTCGTGATGAAGCAATTCGGACGCATGCCCCGGCGCGGCGAATGCGTCACGCTGGCGGAATTCGAGTTCCGCGTGGCGCGCGCCGATCGGCGCCGCATCGACATGCTGCGCGTCACCATTCCGGCGAAGTTCGAGCCCCTGGCGCCAGCCGAGTGATTCGCATACGCGACTGCGTCATTGCGTTCCTGGCAGGCGCAGCGCTCGTGTGTGCATTCGCGCCGCTCAACTACTGGGTGCTCGCGATCATCTGTCCCGCCATCCTGATGTGGCTCTGGGAGGGCACCACGGCACGGCGGGCAGCGCTGACCGGCTTCTGCTTCAACGCCGCCAACTTCGGTGTCGGAACATCGTGGATCGCGATCGGCGTGCACGACAATGCCGGCGCCCCCCTGTGGATCGCCGCCGGACTGGTGATCGGACTGACGGTGATCATGGCGGTCTACCAGGCGCTGCTGGGGTTTCTGTCGACACGCCTGTTGCCCGCTGGCGGACCGTGGCGCTGGCTGGTCGGCTTGCCGTCGCTGTGGCTGCTGATCGAGTGGCTGCGCGGCTGGTTCGCTTCGGGCTTCCCGTGGCTGTCGCTGGGCTATTCCCAGACCAACACCTGGCTGTCCGGCTATGCACCGCTGCTCGGGGTCTATGGCATCTCGGCGATCCTGCTGGTGATGAGCGGTGCGCTGGTGATGCTCGTGCGCAGCCGCAGTTCGATGCAGCGGCGATACGGGTTGCTGATCCTGCTGGCATGGCCGCTCGGGTGGGCGCTGACGAAGATCGAATGGACGCGGCCTTCGGGTCCGCCGATCAGCGTGGCGGTACTGCAGGGAGCAGTCCCCGAGGATGTGAAGTGGGAATCGGACAGTATCGGGCCGACGCGTGAGCTGTATACGCGGCTCAATGAAGAGGTTCTCGGTGCGCGACTGATCGTGTGGCCCGAAGCGGCCCTGCCGCAGCTGGCCAACGAGGTGCAGCCCTATCTGAAGCAGCTGTATGCGCGCGCTCGCCAGCAGAATTCCGACATCGTGATGGGAATCCTGCGTGCCGACGAGAAAGACGATTATCACAACTCGATCCTGGTGCTGTCGGACGATCCGAGCTTCTACGACAAGCACCACCTGGTGCCATTTGCCGAGTTCTTTCCGGTGCCGTCGTTCGTGCGCTCCTGGCTGCGGCTGATGAATCTGCCGTATTCGGACTTCACCCCCGGTCCGGCCGGGCAGCCTTCGGTGGCGGCGGCCGGCACGCGCCTGGCCTTGGGCATCTGCTACGAGGATGCCTACGGCAGCGCCGATCTGCCCGCGGTGCGCACGTCGGGCGTGCTGGTCAATGTCACCAACGACGCCTGGTTCGGACATTCGTGGGCGCGATTCCAGCATTTCCAGCTCACCCGCATGCGGGCGCTGGAGGCGCAGCGGCCGATGGTGCGGGCGGCCAACGATGGCATCACGGCGCTCGTCGGGCCTCGAGGCGAGGTGTTGGGCGAGGCCGCACAGTTCACCCCCACCGTGCTGCGCGGCGCGGTCCAGCCCCGGCTGGGGCTACCGCCCTTTGTCCGCTTCGGCAACTGGACTGTCGTACTATTGGGCCTACTGGGTGCTGGCCTCAGCGCCGTCATCAGACGCCGCCGGCCCTGAGCCGACTACAGGAACCGGCTCCGTTCCCGCCGGTCTATCATTTACTTTGTTTTTCTAGACGTTTTTTTGGAGAAGACGCCATATGTCGAATCAGGTGCTCGGGTCACGTCTGGCAGGCGCCGTGGTGCTGGTAGCCCTCTTTGCGGCGTGCTCGCCGCAGCCGTCCTCGGCTTCGCCGCCCGCGACGGCAGCGGGTGACATCGGCAAGCCGGCCATCGTACCGACGGCCGCGGTTACACCCACGCCCGCGGCGACAGCCGCGGCGACTCGTGGTCTGCCTGATTTCGCCGATCTGGTGGCACAGGTAGGTCCTGCGGTCGTGAACGTCCAGGTTGTCGAGAAATCAGCGGCGGCCGCGCCGGGATCCGACAGCGACAGCGACGACGATTCGGATGATCCGTTCGGAGATTTCTTCCGTCGCTTCGGTCTGCCGCGGCCGAACATGCCGCAGCAGCAGCCGCGCAACTATGCGCCTGTCCGCGGAGTGGGCTCGGGCTTCATCATCAGCCCGGACGGCTACATCCTGACCAACACGCACGTGGTCAACAACGCCTCGAAGATCACCGTCAAACTGACCGACCGGCGTGAGTTCGAGGGCAAGGTCGTCGGTATGGATGAACGTACCGACGTTGCAGTGATCAAGATCGTCGCCAAGGGCGACCTGCCGGTGGTGAAACTCGGCGACTCCAACAAGCTGCGCCCTGGCCAGTGGGTGCTGGCGATCGGCTCGCCGTTCAACTTCGAGAACAGTGTCACCGCGGGCATCGTCAGCGCGCTGGCGCGTGGCAATGTCGGCGAAAGTGGCAATGCCTATGTGCCTTTCATCCAGACCGACGTCGCGGTCAATCCCGGTAACTCCGGCGGCCCGCTGTTCAACCTCAACGGCGAGGTGGTAGGCATCAACTCGCAGATCTACAGCCGAAGTGGCGGCTACGAGGGCATCTCGTTCGCCATTCCGATCGACGTCGCCAGCAACGTCGCCGACCAGTTGATCAAGAACGGCCACGTTTCGCGCGGCCGCATCGGTGTGACGATCCAGGAGGTCACGGCGGCAACCGCCGAGAACCTCGGTCTCGACCGTCCGCGCGGCGCCGCGGTGGCGTCGGTGGAGTCCGGTGGGCCGGCCGATAAGGCGGGCATCGAGCCGCTCGACATCATCCTGAGCGTCAATGGCAGGCCGGTGGATACCTCCGATCAGCTGCCGTCGATCATCGCCGAGATCAAGGCCGGCCAGTCCGCACAGCTCGAGGTGTGGCGCGACAAGGCGGTGAAGAAGATATCGGTGACCGTCGAGGAGCTGAAGGATAAGAGCAGCGAATCCAAACTGAAGCACCCGGACAACAACGCCGGCGGTGAGACGGACGATTCGGCGACCGTCGCCCGCATCGGCCTGACGGTTCGCGCCCTGAAGCCGGACGAGAAGTCACAGGCCAAGACGCGCGGCAGCGTGGTCATCACCAATGCGAAAGGCCCGGCCGCCGAGGGCGGGCTGCGCAGCGGCGACGTGATCCTGAGCGTCAACCGCACGAAAATCGACACGGTTGCCCAGTTCGAGACGGCGATCAAGAACGCCGGCCACGATGCAACCCTGCTGGTGCAGCGCGAGGATCAGCAGTCGATCATCACGATCACGCTGCAATAGCCCGGGGAAGCGGACTCCCGTAGGGGCTCCGTTCCTCGGCTGTTGTATGCTTTGCTGATGCAGGAGCGCTACGAGCCCGCGGCCGTCGAGAAGGCCGCTCAGGACCATTGGGAGCAGCATCGTTCGTTCGTGGCCAGCGAGGATGCGGGCCGCGAAAAATACTATTGCCTGTCGATGTTCCCGTATCCGTCGGGCCGGCTGCACATGGGTCATGTGCGTAACTACACCATCGGTGACGTGCTGGCGCGGTTCATGCGCATGCAGGGCCGCAACGTGCTGCAGCCGATGGGATGGGATGCGTTCGGCCTCCCGGCCGAGAATGCGGCGATCGCCAACGGCGTGCCGCCTGCCAAATGGACGCGCGACAACATCGACTACATGCGCAGGCAGTTGCGTTCGCTCGGTTTTGCGATCGACTGGCAACGCGAACTTGCGACCTGCGACGCCGACTACTACCACTGGAATCAGTGGATGTTCCTGCGGATGCTGGAGAGCGGGGTCGCCTATCGCAAGACCGGGGTGGTCAACTGGGATCCGGTCGATAAGACGGTGCTCGCGAACGAACAGGTTATCGACGGTCGAGGCTGGCGCACCGGCGCGCCGGTGGAGAAGCGCGAGATCCCGATGTATTACCTCGGGATCACCCGCTATGCGCAGGAACTGCTCAGCGCGCTGGATGGGTTGCAGGAATGGCCTGAGCGCGTTCGCATCATGCAGGCCAACTGGATCGGCCGCAGTGAAGGTGTCGAGCTGTCGTTCCCGTACGATGGCGACACGCGCTCGCTCATCGGGACCGACGGGCAGCTCAAGGTTTTCACCACCCGCGCCGACACGCTGTTCGGCGTGACCTTCGTGGCCGTATCGGCCGAACATCCGTTGGCGACCGCGGCCGCCGCGCGCGACCCGAAGCTTCGCGCGTTCGTCGATGAGTGCCGTCACGGCAGCACGATGGAAGCCGATATCGCGCTCGCGCCCAAGCGCGGCATGCCGACCGGTCTGCACGTCAAACATCCGTTCACCGGGCAGCCGGTGGAAGTCTGGGTGGCGAATTACGTGCTCATGGCCTACGGCGAAGGCGCGGTGATGGGCGTGCCGGCACACGATGAGCGCGATTTCGAATTCGCGCACAAGCATGGCATTGCCATACCGACCGTGGTGGTACCGGGCAGCGGCGCGTACGACGCGGTCGGTGAGACGTGGCAGGCCGAGTACGGCGAATACGGCAAACTGATCAACTCCGGCGAGTTCTCCGGCCTTGGCTCTGCTGCCGCCATCGATGCGATCGCAGCGGCTCTGGAGCTGCGCGACCTCGGGCGCAAGCGCGTGCAATGGCGTCTGCGCGACTGGGGAATCTCACGACAGCGGTACTGGGGCTGCCCGATCCCGCTGATCCACTGCGATAAGTGCGGCGTGGTGCCTGTCCCGGACGATCAGCTGCCGGTCGTGCTGCCGGAGAACCTGGTGCCGGATGGATCGGGCAACCCGTTGCAGCGCTGCGCTGAATTCCTGCACGCCAGCTGTCCGAAGTGCGGGAGCGATGCCCGCCGTGAAACGGACACGATGGACACCTTCGTCGACTCGTCGTGGTATTTCCTGCGCTATGCCAGCGCTGATGCCAAAGGCGGTCCGGTCGATGCGCGGGCGGATTACTGGCTGCCGGTCGATCAATATATCGGCGGCATCGAACACGCGATCCTGCATCTGCTGTACTCGCGCTTCTGGACGCGCGTGATGCGCGATCTGTCGCTGGTGAAGATCTCCGAACCGTTCAGCCGGCTGCTGACGCAGGGCATGGTGCTGAACCATATCTACTATCGTGCGCCGGCGAGCGGCCGCCGCGAGTATTTCAATCCCGAGCAGGTGCAGCCCACGTTCGATGCCAGCAACCAGCGCGTCGGCGGCGTATCGCTGGTCGACAATCAGCCGGTCGAGTACGGCGGACTGGGCACGATGTCGAAATCCAAGGGTAACGGTGTCGACCCGCAGACGCTGCTCGACAAATACGGCGCCGATACACTGCGCATGTTCACCATGTTCACGGCTCCGCCGGAGCAGACGCTGGAGTGGTCCGAAGAGGCCGTTTCCGGTCAGTTCCGATTCCTGCGCCGGCTGTGGAAGGCGATCCATGATCACGTGCAGGCCGGCGGCCCTGTCGCCGGGATCGCCAGAACCTTCGACCGGGCCGCATCGAGCGACGGCGTGCGCGCCCTGCGCCACAAGACCCATCAGACGCTATCCAAGGTCACGGTCGACATCGGCAAGCGCCGTACCTTCAACACCGCGATCTCCGCGGTGATGGAACTGCTCAACGCGGTGGCCGCTTATTCCGAGCAGGGCGACGCGGCGCATGCGGTCAGGCAGGAGGCGCTGGAAATCGCGGTGCTGGCGTTGTCGCCGATCGTGCCGCATATCACCCATGAGTTGTGGCATGCGCTGGGACATGCGGGTGCCGTCATTGACGAGCACTGGCCCGAGCCGGATCCGGACGCGCTGACGCAGAGTGTCGTCGAGCTGATCGTGCAGGTGAACGGCAAGTTGCGTGGCCGCGTGCAGCTCGCGGCCGGCGCCGATCGCGACACCGCGCTGGCAGCGGCGATGGCCGACCCGACGGTGGTGCGATTCGTCGAGGGCAAACCGGTACGCAAGGCGATTCACGTGCCGGACAAACTGGTCAACCTGGTGGTATGAATCACGCTGCCTGCGTTCGACGTTGCGTTGCCTGGTCTGGGCTCGGCCTACTGGCGCTGCTCTCGACGGGCTGTGGTTTCCACCTCCAGGGCAGCGAGCCGCTGCCGTCATCGCTCTCGGAAGTCAGGATCGAGTCACCCGATACGCAGTCGGATTTCTATTTCGATCTGCGCCGCGCGCTGATGCAGGCCGGGACCCGCATCGATGAGGACGGCCAGAAGGACGGCCAGGATGGCGTCAGCGCGGTGATTCACATCCTCGAGGATTCGCCGGCTCTGCGGACCCTGACGGTGTCGACGATCAACGTTCCGACCGAATACGAGTTGACCTATCATCTGAGGTTCTCGGTCTCCATTGGAAATCGCGAAGTCATCGCACCCGAGGAACACTTGCTGGTCCGGGACTACAGCTATAGCGAGAACGCGCAGCTGGCCAAGGACCGCGAGGGCGCAATCCTGAGCCGCGCGCTCGCGCACGATCTGGTTTCGGTGGTGATGCGGCGGCTCGCGAGCCTGCCCGCGAGTCTGCCTGCCGCTGCGCCGGTTGTGACTACACCGGCCGCTACGACATCGGCCACTGCCGGCTCAGCAGCCGGCGATGCGCAGGCGCCATCTCACTGACGGCACGACCATGCTGCTGATGTCGACCGTGGACAGACCGGCGGTCACGCGACTGCTGCTGAGATTTCAGCTGAACCTGCGTCTCATCACCGACGGCACGCCTATACCCGGTTCTTATTGGGGAGAGAGCGAGGCGGGATTACGCGGCCAGACACTGTTTGCGCGGCCGGACACGCCGTTGCACTCCGTGCTGCACGAAGGCGCGCACTATATCTGCATGACACCGGAGCGGCGCACCGGGCTCGATCGGGACGCCGGTGGTGACGATGCCGAGGAGAGTGCCGTGTGTTATCTGCAGATAGTGCTGGCCGAGGCGCTGCAGATCGCGCGCGAACGCATCTGCGCGGACATGGACGAATGGGGCTACAGCTTCCGCCTCGGATCGGCGTTGCAGTGGATTCAGCAGGACGCGGACGACTCGTGTCGCTGGCTGCAGCAGCACGCGATACTCGACCCGGGGGGTGCGCTCACTTTCACGCTGCGCGAGTGAGCGACCTCAAGGGGACTGCGTCAGGGCGCGACTTTGTCGATCTCTTCGTAGGCGCGTTTCGTCCAGACCCAGACGCGTTGCCTTTCCAGCAGACCCAGCGTGCCTTCCGGATTGGGTGCCTGGTTCATGGCCGACCAGAAACTGCGGCTCTCGGCGTCGATCTTGTGCATGGTGCTCTCCGCCAGCCGGTGCAGCGCTACGATCTTGGCACCGAGGCTCTCCGCGCGCGTGCGTTGGCAGGCCGCTTCCAGCAGGTCGAAACGCTCACCGCGCACCTGGTTGAGCACCAGCACCAGCGGCAGGCGGTCGTTGAACTCGTCGAGCAGGCGGCGCAGCAGTTCGACCGAGTCGAAGCCATTGTCCATCACGTGCCAGTAGACGAGGCGGATGTTCAACTCCTTCGCGGTCTCGAGCAACCGCGATTCCTCCATCCACCGGGCCAGCGGCTGATGCGTCTGTGCGGCCAGGTCGACCAGCACCCGGCGGTCCGGCTCCGCGGCTGCCGCTTCGACCATGCGGTCGAGGCTCTGGTAGTCATCGACGCAGATCGGCGTCGTATAGCTTGCGTAGAAGCGCAGCAGTGCGCCATGCGAACGGTCGGCATCGAAGCCGATAAAGGGGAACGAGTGATCGATGAAATATTGTGCCAGAAGCCGTGCCGTGAGCGATTTGCCCACTCCGCCTTTCTCGCCGCCGATCAGATGAATGGTACCCATCAGAGTTTGCCTCCTGCGCGCGCGAACCGGTCGGTTGCGTTGACCAGTTCGCTGGTGATGCCTGTTTCGAGCGCCGAATGCCCAGCATCCGGCACGATATGCAGTTCTGCTTCCGGCCATGCACGATGCAGATCCCACGCGCTGCGCGCCGGGCACACCATGTCATAACGACCCTGCACGATAACGCCGGGAATGTGACGAATTCGACCGATGTCACGCAGAAGCTGGTCATCGCTGTCTAGAAAACCGCGATGAATGAAATAGTGGGCTTCGATCCGGGCGAACGCGGCGGCGTACTCCGGGCTGTCGAATTTCGACAGATAGCTGGCGTTGAAGTGCAGAAAACTGGTGCCCGCCTCCCACAGTGACCAGCTGCGCGCGACGCGCGCGCGCACCGATGCGTCGTCGCTAGTGAGGCGCTTGTAGTAGGCGCCGATCATGTCGCCGCGCTCGGCAGGGGGAATCGGCTCGATGTACTGCTCCCACAAATCGGGGAACACCGAGCCCGCGCCGAGTGGGTCCTGGTAGAGCCAGTCGAGTTCGGATCGTCGCAGCAGGAAGATTCCGCGCAACACCAGCTCGGTGACACGTTCCGGATGCTTCTGTGCGTAGGCGAGCGCAAGGGTAGAGCCCCAGGAACCGCCGAACACCATCCAGCGCTCGATTCCAAGATGGACCCGCAACGCCTCGATATCGTGCACCAGTGCCCAGGTATCGTTCTCGCGCAGCTCGGCGTGGGGACGACTGGAACCGCAACCGCGCTGATCGAACAGCACGATCCGGTAACGGCGCGGATCGAAGAACCGCCGCATCGATGCGTTGGTCGCAGCTCCGGGTCCGCCGTGCAGGAACACGACGGGTTTCCCCTTGGAATTTCCGCTTTCTTCGTAATAAAGCTCATGCAGATCGGAGACGCGCAGGAAGTCCTTGCGATAGGGTCGAACGGTCGGATACAGAGTGCCGGCGGCGCGCCGGCCGGCCCGTGGTGCGCGATTCAATTGCTGACCATCGGGCCGAGTGGCTTGCCGCCCACCAGGTGGACATGCAAATGTGGGACCTCCATCCCGCCATTGCGGCCACAATTGATGATCAGCCGGTAGCCGTCCTCGGCAATGCCCTCGCTGCGTGCGATCTGCGCGGCGACCGCGAACAGATGGCCGATCAGCGCCGCATCGTCCTCCGTGACCTCGTTGGCAGTCGGAATCGGTTTGTTCGGCACGATCAGGACGTGCGTTGGCGCACGTGGGTGCAGGTCGCGGAAAGCGGCGACCCGAGCGTCCCGGTAGACGAACTCTGCCGGCAGTTCGCCGTTGATGATCCGCTCGAACAATGTCGGCATGTTTGGGCCCTCCGCAGACGCAGTCAGCTTAAAATATCGCGATGAGTGAGCACAACAGGACCGCGGGGCGAGCGTCGTGAGGCTGTCCCTCGACGCGCTGGACGATCACCTGTCGAAAGCGCTGCTGCCGGTCTATCTGATATCGGGCGATGAGCCGCTGCTGACGAGCGAGGCAACCGACGCGATTCGCGCCCGCGCGCGGCGCGATGGCTTCGACGAGCGGCAGGTTTTCTTCATCGAACGCGCCGCTTCGGTCTGGGCGGATATCGGGCAGACCGCGCAGGCGCTGTCTCTGTTTGCAGCCAAACGCATCGTCGAGATCCGCATGCCCGGTGGCAAGCCCGGTATTGCGGGCGCCGCCGCGTTGCTGCGTCTGTTCGAAGCCGCGGGCGATGACCTGCTGGTGCTCATCGTCACCGGGCAACTCGATCGGGAGACGCAGAATGCTCAGTGGGTGCAGGCGCTGCAGAAGCGTGGTGCATGGCTGCCGATCCGCACCGTCGATCGCGCAGGACTGCCGCAGTGGCTGCGGGCGCGTTTCACGGCAGCCGGCTTGAAACCCGACAGCCAAGCCATCACGCTGCTGGCCGATCGCAGCGAAGGCAATCTGCTGGCCGCGCGTCAGGAAATCGACAAGCTCGCGCTGCTGCTGCCGTCGGGCGCCGCCGTCAGTGCGGCCGATGTGGCCACTGGCAGTTCCGACAGCGCACGGTTCAATGTCTTCCAGCTCACGGATGCAGTGCGC
This sequence comes from Steroidobacteraceae bacterium, assembly GCA_036271535.1. Lineage (GTDB taxonomy): Bacteria > Pseudomonadota > Gammaproteobacteria > Steroidobacterales > Steroidobacteraceae > FEN-1191. The sequence continues at coordinate 22,425 of DATBAM010000016.1, forward strand.
AGCGGCGATGCTGCGCGCGCTCTGCGCATTCTCGGCGGACTCAGCGCCGAAGGCGCCGAGCCGCCGCTGGTGCTGTGGGCGCTGCTGAGAGAGATGCGGCAGGCGCCGTCGCGGGGCGGGGCGGGTCGCATTTCGCCGGCTCGCCTGAGCGCGCGGGCAGCGCGGGTGGACCGTGCCTCCAAGGGCATGGGCGCCGGCGATGCCTGGGACGAGCTTGCGCTGCTGGCCGTGGAGATGACCGGCAGGCGGACCCTGCCGTTGCCGCCGAGCGATCGCTGAGGGGGTCGCCGTACAGTCCCGGCTTGCGCGGGATCGCGTTGCCGACCACACTGGCGCTGCATGGCGGAACCTCTTGGACTGTTTGGCGGCACGTTCGATCCGATCCACTTCGGGCACCTGCGCACTGCATTCGAACTGCTGCAGACGCTGAAGCTGGGGCAGGTCAGATTTCTGCCCACCGGCGATCCACCGCATCGCGAAGCACCGCTGGCGAGCGGCAGGTTGCGCTACGACATGGTCTGCGCGGCCGTGGCCGGACAGCCCGGATTCGGCGTCGACGATCGGGAGATACGACGCGAGGGCGTGTCATATACGTTCGATACGCTGACCGAATTGCGACAGGAAAACCCGCAACGATCGCTGTGCCTGCTGCTGGGAATGGATGCTTTCCTGGGAATGCCCACCTGGCATCGCTGGCGCGACATCTTCGATCTTTGTCACGTGGTCGTGGCACACCGTCCGGGATGGAAGGCGCCGATCACGGGCCCGCTGGGCGAAGTCATGGTGGATCGGGGGACCGGCGCGGTGCGGGATTTGCATGCGTCGGTGGCGGGCAGGGTGTACGTCCAGGGCGTGACGCAGCTGGAAATCGCTTCCACCGATCTGCGCGCGCTGATTATGTCAGGGCGCGATCTGCGCTATCTGGTACCCGACGCCGTGCGCGATCTCATCCAGCGGAGCGGGTGCTATGCTTCGCGTAACCGTCCAACCTCATGATAGGGAGTCTGAACCGAACCGCATGACAACAACCCGCCCGCGCCGCGCACCGCGACGCAACTCTGTACTGGAAAAGCTCGTGCTCGCGGCGTTGGATGAGATGAAGGCAGTCAATATCAAACTGTTGGATGTCAGAGGTCTGACTGACATCGCCGATGCCATGATCGTGGCGTCCGGCACGTCCGATCGCCATGTCCGCTCCATCGCCGACCGGGTGGTGGAAAAGGTCCGCGACAGCGGTCGCCGCCCGTATGGGATCGAAGGCAAGAGCGACGGTGAATGGGTTCTGGTCGATCTTCAGGATGTGCTGCTGCACGTGATGCTGCCGCGTGTGCGCGAGTTCTATGCGATCGAACAGCTGTGGGAGACGCCTGCCAAGCCGGCGGCCCCGGCCGGTCGTCCACGGGTCGTAGGCGGCACCGCCTCGACGCGCTCGTCGGCCCGATGAGCGTCGTTCGCTGAAGGCCGTCACCTTCGGCGCGCAGCTGTAGAAGGTTCTGGGCAGTTCGATGCGACTGCGTCTGGTGGCGATCGGAACACGGATGACCTCGTGGGTCGATGAGGCCTTCAACGACTACTGGCGCCGCATGCGCGCCACCTGGAAGCTCGAGCTGATCGAGCTGCCCACCGCGAGCCGCCGCGAGAGCGGCGGTGCCGCGCAGGCCGCGCGTGCGACGGAAGCCAAACGGGTGCTGCAGGTGATCGCGCCGCGTGACTTCATCGTCGCGCTCGACGAACACGGCGTGCAGAAAACCACGCTCGAACTGTCCTCCTGGCTCGAACAGCGCCGCGCGTCGGGGCGCGACCTGCTGTTCATCATCGGCGGTCCCGATGGTCTGGCGAGCGAAGTGCTCGAGCAGGCGCACCTGCGATGGTCGCTGTCGCGACTCACGCTGCCGCATGGTCTGGTGCGTGTCATGCTGGCCGAGCAACTCTACCGGGCAGGCTCGGTGCTCGCCGGCCATCCCTATCACCGGGAATAGCTCAGAATTCGTCGATGCTGATACTCGCCTCTGCCTCCCCACGCCGAACGCAGCTGCTGCAGCAGATCGGCGTCGAGCATCGCGTGGTGCCCGCCGACATCGACGAGCGCCGCCGCCCGCACGAGAGCGTCGAGCAGTGCGTGGTGCGGCTGTGCCGGGCCAAGGCAGCACAGGTATGGCAGCGTTTGCAGGCGAACGATGCGCAGAAGCTGGCGCAATCGAGGGTATCTGCCGTGCTGGGCGCGGATACGGTGGTGGCCGTCGACGATCAACTACTCGGCAAGCCGCGCGATCGCGATCACGCGCTGGCCATGCTGCGGCAATTGTCCGGTCGTACGCATCAAGTGCTGTCGGCGGTGGCGCTGATGGATGCGCGCGGCTTGCAGCACGATCTCTCGATCAGCGAGGTGCGGTTCCGAGCGCTGAGCGCCGATGAATGTGCGGCCTATTGCAGCAGCGATGAGCCGCTCGACAAGGCCGGCGGCTATGCGATTCAGGGGCGCGCCGCATTGTTCATCGAGCGCCTCACTGGCAGCTATTCCGGCGTCATGGGATTGCCGCTGTACGAGACCGGCCGATTGCTGGCCGATGCGGGGCTCATCGCCGCGGCGGCGGGGGCGCGATCATGAAGGCCGCCACGCGCGCACGCGTCGCCGCGCTGCAGATGACCTCCGGACCCGATGTCGCGGCGAATCTGGCCGTCGCACGCTCGCTCCTGGAGCAGGCCGCCGCCGAAGGCGCGCAGGTCGCGGTCCTGCCCGAGAATTTTTCGTTCTTCGGACTCAAGTCGGTGGATAAGCGCGCGGTCGCGGAGGCGGATGGTGACGGCCCGGTGCAGGAATTTCTCGCCTCTCAGGCGCGCGACCTGCGACTGTGGATCGTCGGCGGGACCGTTCCGATCGTGGTGACGGCGGCAGGCCCGGTCGCAGCCGCGTGCCTCGTCTACCGCGACGACGGCAGCAGAGCCGGCCGCTACGACAAGATCCACCTGTTCGACGTCGACATTCCGGGCCGCAGCGAGACCTACCGCGAATCGACCGATATCACCCCGGGCACACGCCCAGTGCTCGTACCCACGCCGGCGGGGCTGCTCGGACTCTCGGTCTGCTACGACCTGCGATTTCCGGAGCTCTATCGATCGTTGAGCGCTGCCGGCGCCCAATGGCTGTCGATTCCGTCATCCTTCACGGTACCCACGGGGCAGGCGCACTGGGAAACGCTGCTGCGCGCACGGGCCATCGAGAACCTGAGTTACGTGGTGGCAGCGGCGCAGTGGGGGCGGCACGCCAATGGCCGCGATACCTATGGCGACGCGCTGATCGTGGACTACTGGGGGCGCATACTGGCCCGGCGACCGGACGGTGCCGGTGTCGTCGTGGCCGAGTTCGATCTGGCGGCGCAGGCCGAGACGCGCCGTAATTTCCCTGCTTTGACGCATCGGGTATTGTGAGTTCTTCAGGAGGATCTGCAACCGTGACAGCAACTGCGATTACCGATGATCCGCTGCGCTTTGCGCGCGAGGGCATTCTGGCGCCGGCCGGCCTCGACGAGCGGCGTATCGAGCAGGCGCTCGGCGTGGTACTGGGCTCCGCTGTCGATGCTGCGGACCTGTATTTCCAGCTCTCACGCGAGGAGAGCTGGGCGCTCGAGGATGGCATCGTCAAGGAAGGTCACGCGAGCATCGAACAGGGCGTCGGCGTGCGGGCGATGGCGGGCGAGAAGACCGGCTTTGCGTATTCGGACGAGATCATGATGCCGGCCCTCGAGGAAGCGGCCCGGGCCGCGCGAGCAATCGCCTCCGCGAAGGGCACAGGCGCGGTGCAGGCCTGGCGCTCGACTTCACCGGGCCACCAGCTGTATCTGCCGATCGATCCCCTGATCACGCTCAAGGATGAGGACAAGATCGCCTGGCTGCAGCGCGTCGACCGCGAGACGCGGAAAATGGATCCGCGCGTGGTCCAGGTCATGTGCAGCGTGAATGCGGTGCACGAGATAATCCTGATCGCACGCAGCGACGGTGTGCTGGCCGGCGATGTGAGGCCGCTGGTGCGGATGAATGTCACGGTGCTGGCCGAACACAACGGCCGGCGCGAGCAGGGGTATGCCGGCTGCGGCGGGCGTTATACGCTCGACGAGCTGGTGGCACAGGATCGGCCGCTGGACCTGGCGCGCGAGGCCGTGAGGCAGGCGCTGGTCAATCTGGAGGCCGTCCCGGCGCCCGCCGGCAACACGACGGTGGTCTTGGGTCCGGGCTGGCCTGGCGTGTTGCTGCACGAGGCCATCGGTCACGGGCTCGAGGGCGATTTCAACCGCAAGGGCACGTCAGCCTTCAGTGGCCGTATCGGGCAACGCGTGGCCGCACCGGGCTGCACCGTGGTCGATGACGGCACGCTCGAGCGCCGGCGCGGCTCGCTCAACATCGACGACGAAGGCACGCCGACGCAGTGCACGACATTGATCGAGGACGGTGTACTGCGCGGCTATATGCAGGACCGGATGAATGCCCGCCTGACGAACAGCCAGTCGACCGGCAACGGGCGGCGCGAGTCGTTCGCCCATATGACGATGCCACGCATGACCAATACCTATATGCGCCCCGGACCGCACGATCCGGGAGAGATCCTGGCATCCGTGCAGCGCGGTATCTATGCAGTCAATTTCGGTGGCGGCCAGGTGGATATCACATCGGGCAAGTTCGTGTTCTCGGTCACCGAGGGCTATCTGATCGAGAACGGCCGCCTGGGCGCGCCGATCAAGGGCGCTACGCTGATCGGTAACGGCCCGGACGTGCTGACGCGCGTGTCGATGGTTGGTAACGATCTGAAGCTCGACGAGGGCATTGGTGTCTGCGGCAAGGAAGGACAGAGTGTCCCGGTGGGCGTCGGTCAACCCACGCTGCGCATCGACGGACTGACCGTGGGTGGTACGGCTTAAAGCACTAAGGACACGTTCGGTTCACGCTCGCGCTGGGAGGCGCGTGGCATGAGACTAGCTCGGCCTATCTACGAAAGCCTGCAAGCGCTGTACCTGCTGGGCGGACTGCTGTCGCTGTTCGGCAGCTACCGGCTGCACTCCGGCGTCTGGAGCCTGTTGCTGTTGTTGTCCGGCATTGCGGCGCTGATCGCCGGGACCGCCGTCTGGCTGCGCCGTCGCGACTATCGTGCTGCCGATGCCGAATACTGGTCGAGAAAGGACACCGACGACGACGCGCTGCGGTAGCGATCTCTCATCTCTCAGGATTCGGTTTCCTGCGCGACCGGCGGCGTGGCGGACGACGGCGAAGCCTGCGAGCCGGTAGCGTGCAGAGCATCCGAAGGATGCGGGATATTGCGCTGCAGCAGCGAGCGTTCGTCGATGTAGAGCAGCTCGTGCTGACCGATGGTGACGACGTCGCCATCGTTGAGGTTGTGCGAGCGCACCCGCTTGGAATGCAGAAAGATGCCGTTGGTGCTGTTCAGGTCTTCGATGACGCAGCTGTGCTGTGAGGTCACGATCTGGCAGTGATGCCGGCTGACGAAGCGGCTGTCGATCTGCAGATCGTTGGCGGCCGTACGACCGATGATGAGCCGTCCCGGCGACAACGGACGCTCGGCGACGGTGCGACCGCCGGAGGCCAGCAGGATGCGGGCCAATGCCTGCTTGTTGGTCTCGGCGACGATGCGTCGCTCTTCGGTGTTCGCTCCGACATCGTCCGGGTTGAGGCGCATCAGACGCGTGCCGCTGCGCGACGCGTATTCCGTCCATTGCAGATCGTTGATCACCGCCATGACGTCGTCGCGCCTGACGGCATCGCGGTTGTCGTTGGCAGTGAACAGCAGCGATGAATCGCACAGCGTATTGACCAGCCGCGGTACGCCGCCGGTGTAGCGATAGATCAGATCGAAGCAGTCCGGCGCAAAGATCTCGCGACCCGACGAGCCGGCAACTTCCAGACGATGCAGGATGTACCCCCGCATCTCGGCGCTCGAGAGCGCGGGCAGATGGAAGCGCAGTCGAATACGCTGCGCGAGCTGCTCGAGATCGGGAGCATCGAGCTTGTCGTTCAGCTCGGGCTGCCCCGCGAGGATGATGCGCAGCACCTTTTCCTTGGTGGTCTCGATGCCGGACAGCAGGCGCACTTCTTCCAACACCGTCGACGTCAGATTCTGCGCTTCGTCGACGACCAGCACGAGCTTGCGCCCGGCGCGATATTGCTCGATCAGAAAATCGTTGAGGGTCGCGAGCAGTTCCGCCTTCTTCATCCGGAACGGCTTGAAGCCGAACTGCACCAGTACCGACTGCAAAAATTCAATCGAGGACACCTGCGTCTGATTGATCTGCGCGACTACGACGTCGCTCTGCAGTTCGGTCAGAAAGGTCTCGATGAGGGTGGTCTTTCCGCAGCCGATCTCACCGGTGATGACGACGAAGCCGTCCGCGAACCAGATCGTCGACTCCATGTACGCTTTGGCGCGCGCATGAGACTTGCTGAGGTACAGGAAGTCGGGATCCGGACTCAGCCGGAATGGCAGCTCTTTGAGATTGAAGAGTTCCAGGTACATGCGCGGCCAAGGATACTACGGGTTAAGTGACAGATAAGGATAAAGCCGCCGCAGTAACTTGCGGGCACGTGCGTTCCGCCCTGTGACGGAATGCTCAATCAGGGTGCAGTGGCCGAGCTTACGCCCCGGTCGCGGTTGCTTTCCATAGTCGTGCCAGTGAAGACCACGTTCCGCCAGAAAGGGGCGGGAATCGGGCATGGAGCCGATCAAATTGATCATGGCGGCATGTCCCCGTGGTGACGCGTCGCCCAAGGGCATCCCCGTGATGGCGCGCACGTGGTTCTCGAACTGGCTGGTCACCGCCCCCTCGATAGTCCAATGACCGGAGTTATGGACGCGTGGCGCCATCTCGTTGGCGATCAGCCTACGACCCGCGACGAAGAATTCCATCGCCAGGACACCTACGTAGTTGTAGGCATCCAGGACTCGCCTGAGAGCCGAAACGGCCTGCTTTTCGAGCGCCGGCGCGTGCCAGGGGGCGAGCGTCAGATGCAGGATCCCGCTCGCGTGATAGTTACGGTTGAGCGGATAGAAGACGCTCTCACCGCGACGTGAACGGGCGCCGATGATCGACACCTCGTAATCGAACGGTACCAGATCCTCATAGATCAGCGGGGCATTGCCCAGTTCCTGCCAGGCACGCTCGACGTCTTCGTCGCAACGCACGATCCGCTGCCCCTTGCCGTCATAGCCGAAGCGGCGGGTCTTCAGCACGCCGGGCAGTCCGATCCGGTCGATCGCCCGACCCAGCGCACGGCGGGTATCGACCGGCGTGAAGCGCGTGGTAGGAATTGAAAGCTTTACGAAAGCTTGTTTCTCGAGGATCCGGTCCTGCGCCGTCGCGATTGCCTTCAGCGGTGGTGAAATCCGGGTGCGTCCGGCGGCTCGGCGCAGCGCGGCCACATCGACGTTTTCCCAATCGATGCTCAACACATCGCTTCGCCGCGCCAGTCGCCGAAGCAGTCCGACATCACCCAGATCGCCGGGCATCACTGGTGCGATGCGTCCAGCAGGCGTATCGGCGGTCCGGTCGACGAACAGAAAATCCAGACCGAGCGGGTATCCCGCCAGGGCCATCATCTGGCCCAACTGCCCGGCGCCGACGATGCCGACGATCATCAGGAGGCGCGGGTCATCAAGAGGTGCGCGGGTCGGGCTTGGCGAGCACGGCGGCGGTCTGTTGTTCGCGCGCGCGCGCCAGCGCCTGAGCTATCTGCGGATGGCGCGGTGCCAGGAGCGCTGCGGCGAACAGCGCCGCGTTGGTTGCGCCGGCGACGCCGATCGCGAACGTTGCTACGGGTACGCCTGCCGGCATCTGCACGATCGATAGAAGCGAATCGATACCGTTGAGCGCTCGGGAAGGCATCGGAACGCCCAGTACCGGCAATAGCGTCTTGGCCGCCGTCATCCCGGGCAGGTGCGCCGCGCCACCCGCACCGGCGATCAGCACTTCAAGTCCACGTGAGGCAGCGGAGCCAGCGTATTCGAACAGCAAGTCCGGCGTGCGGTGGGCGGACACCACGCGTGTTTCGTGCGGTACACCCAGTTGCGTGAGCGTCGTGGCGGCGGACTGCATCGTCTCCCAGTCCGACGTAGAACCCATGATGATGCCGACCAGCGCTGTCATCGCGTCATTTTAGCATCACGGGGGTCGGTGACCGCGTTGAGCACCCGCATGGCCACGTCCGGTTCGAGTTCACGCATCAGACGGCCGATGTACTGGCGCTGGCGCGCGAGCGCCGCACGGCTGCGCAGCCGCCGGGCCTCCTCGATTGCCGCGATCAGATCCGGCGGCAAAGCCAGCGCCTGCAGCTGTGCCGGTCGCAGTTCGGTCAGTCGCACGCCCATCTTCTGCAGTGCCTCGGCCCGACGTTTGCGCTCGGAGCGGCTGACGAAGCCGTCCCAGTCCTGGGCACCGTCTTCAACGATCTCGTCGTCCTTCATCTTAAGGACTGCCCGTGCGCACTGGTATAGTCATGGACCCGATCATGGTGCGGCCGATGATGGCACAGCGCCGTAGGTGACGCCTCAGGAACGCCATGCCGCAGCAGATCGAAGCCTCCAGCATCAATGAACTGAAGACCGTGGTTACCGGCGCGCTGGCCGAAGCCAGGAACTGCGGCGCCAGCCAGGCGGAGGCCGACGCGAGCCTCGCGCGCGGGCTGTCGGTAACCGTGCGCTTAGGGGAAGTCGAGACCCTCGAATTCCACCGCGATCGCGGCCTCGCCGTGACGGTCTACTTCGGTCAGGCCAAGGGTTCGGCCAGCACCGCCGATCTTCGGCCGCAGGCCGTGCGCGAAACCGTGCAGAAGGCGTGCGCCATTGCCCGGCATACTTCCGAGGATCCGTGCGCCGGACTGGCCGATCCGGCCGAACTCGCGAGCACGATTCCGGATCTGGATCTGGACCATCCGTGGGAGCTCGAAGCCGAACAGGCGATCGAGCTGGCGCGCGAATGCGAATCCGCCGGCCTGCAATCCGACCCGCGGCTCAAGAACTCCGAGGGTGGCACCGTCAATACCGGCAGCGCCGGCCGTGTCCACGGCAACAGCCTCGGCTTTCTGGAAGGTCTCACCAGCACCAGTCATTCGATCAGCTGTGCGTTGATCGCGCAGGAACAGGACGACATGCAGCGCGACTACTGGTACTCGGTTTCGCGCAACCCCGCCGCGTTGGAAAAGCCCGCCGCGATCGGCCGCCGCGCGGCCGATCGCACGCTGCGGCGCCTGGGCGCGCGCCAGCTGTCGACGCGCAAATCGCCGGTGCTGTATGCGCCGGAACTCGCGCGCGGCCTGTTCGGACATTTCGTCGGCGCGATTCGCGGACCGAGCCAGTACCGCCGCGCGTCGTTCCTGCTCAACGCCGCGGGTGAGCAGGTATTTCCGGCCTTTTTGAACATCGTCGAACGGCCCCACCTGCTGTGCGGGCTCGCGAGCAGTCCCTATGACTCCGAGGGCGTTGCAACGCGTGACCGCGATCTGGTGCAGGGTGGCGTGTTACAGGGCTACGTGCTCGGCAGTTATTCGGCCCGCAAGCTGGGACTGAAGACCACCGGCAACGCGGGCGGCATTCACAATCTGCTGATCTCGTCAGGCGAGCACGGCACCTTCGACGCGCTGCTGCGACGGATGGGCACCGGGCTGCTGGTAACCGAACTGATGGGTCAGGGCGTCAACGGCGTCACCGGCGACTATTCACGCGGTGCCAGCGGTTTCTGGGTCGAGAACGGTGCGATCGCGTATCCGGTGCACGAAATCACGATCGCGGGCAACCTGCGCGACATGCTGCGCTCGATCGTCGCCGTCGGCGACGATGTCGATGTACAGGGAGCGATCCGCACCGGATCGGTCCTGATCGAATCGATGACCATTGCCGGCCAGTAAAGGCAGGCCGATGACGGCCGGTCAGTAGTTCATTTCGGCCACGGGCCAGCCGCCAGCACCGGCTGTTCGTGAGTCTCGCGCTCGCGCTCGATCAGATCGCTCAAGGACACCCCGCTGGCCTGATGCTGCCAGGCGCGGTCCATCTCGGCACAGAACTGGCGGACGACGGAGGGTATCCCGGCTGTGGTACGGATCAATCCGCTGCTGGCATTGCGGGCCACAACGATGATGTCCAGCACGCGAATGCGGGCGATATCGCGCGCCGGCAGCAGATCCTCGTTCTCCGTCGCGGTCAGCAGCATCGCCGCTTCCAGCACCGAGACCAGGCGCGCGATCGCGATGCCGGGATAACCCAGGCGAGAGGCGAGGGTGGTGATCGACAGATGTGGCGCGCCGCTGCGATAACTGTAGGCGACCAGGTACATGATGCTCAACGCCAGCCGTTCGGTGTCGGCGCTCGACAGGTGCAGCTCGTTCAGGCCAAGCCGCAGATAGTTCGGGTTCTGCGCGTAGAACGAAGTGCGCGCGCCCAAAAGCAGGATGGTCCAGTTGAAGTAGGTCCACACCAGCGCCGCCACGATGATGGCGAGACCGGCGTAGACGACGGTAAGGCGCGTCGAATAAACGACGAACGCCGTGAAGAACCGGCCGACGGCCGCCCACAGGATGCCGGCGCAGATGCCACCCGCGAGCGCACAACCCAGGCGCACCCGGGTATTCGGGATCACCAGGTAGAGCGCGGTGAGCAGCACCGATACGACGACGAACGGCGCCAGACTCACTGCCACCGCGGTCAGTTGATCGAGCAGCGGCAACTGCGACAGCGCGCGTACCGGCGCGCTGTTCGCCGCCAGACGCGAGAGGCCGATGACGGCACCAAGCAATACCGGGCCGCCGATGAGAAGGGTTACGTGCTCGCTCATTCGACGGGCAAAGCTGCGTGGCTCATCGACGTGCCAGATGTAATTGAACGCATCCTCGACCTTCGTCATGGTGTCGATCAGGGTATAGATCAACATCACCAGACCGAGGGAGCCGACCAGATCACCGCGGACGGTGTTGGCGAAGTCCATCACCCGCGCGGTCAGGTCATCGGCCGCGCTGCCCATTGGCCGGAAGAACTCGTGCACCAGCGGCTCGAGCACCCCCTGGGCATGAAATGCTTTCAGAATGCCGAAGCTGAAGGCCAGTAGCGGCACGATCGCCAGCAGGCTGGTATAGACCAGTCCCATCGCGTGCAGCGTCAACCCGCCGGTGAGCAGGTCTCGCAGCAAAGCATAGGGATAGCGCGCTGCTCGGCGCAGCCGCCCGCCAGTGGTGTGCTGCTCGGATTCGGGGCCGAACAGCAGCGAGTCCGGCCATCGCTGCAAGCGCGTCCAGACGCTCTGCGCGGTATGGGGCGAGCGCTGCATGGGTGTCAGCAGGCTCCTTCGCCGGTCCTCAGCCAATCTCCCCGGCGGTCAGTCGGTGCAGCGCTTCGCGATATTTTTCGCCGGTACGTTCGATGACTTCGGCCGGCAGCCGCGGTCCCGGTGCGCGCTTGTTCCAGTCGAGCGTCTCGAGATAGTCGCGGACATACTGCTTGTCGAACGACGGCGGGCTGCTGCCGGGGCGCCAGGTGTCAGTAGGCCAGAAGCGCGACGAATCGGGCGTCAGCACTTCGTCGATCAGCGTCAGCCGGCCATCGTGGTCCAGGCCGAACTCGAACTTGGTGTCGGCGATGATGATGCCCCGGGTGCGGGCGTGCTCGAACGCGTGCTGGTAGAGCGCCAGCGCCGTGCGGCGGACTGCCGCCGCTGTATCTGCACCTACCAGTCCGGCCGCGGCTTCGAACGAGATGTTTTCGTCGTGATCGCCCACCGCGGCCTTGGTGGCCGGGGTGAAGATCGGCTCCGGCAGGCGATCGGCCTGACGCAGCCCTGCCGGCAGCCGGATGCCGCAGACACTGCCATCGGCCTGATATTCCTTCCAGCCGGATCCGATCAGATAACCGCGTACCACCGCTTCGATCGGCAGTGCCTTGAGACGTCTGACGATCACAGCGCGTCCGTCGAGCATGGCCTGCTCGTCGGCATTACGCACGACGGAGGCGATCGTGCGTCCGGTCAGATGATTGGGGACGATCTGCGCCGTACGGGCGAACCAGAAGCCCGAGATCTCGTTGAGTATGCAGCCCTTGCCTGGAATGGGGTCGGGCAGGACGACGTCGAACGCGGACAGGCGATCCGTGGCGACGATCAGCATGTGCTGGTCGTCCACTGCGTAGATATCGCGTACTTTGCCGCGATGGGTCAGGGTCAGGCCTTCGAGGGCGGTCTCGAAGACGGCGGCCGCGGGACCGCTGCCGGGTGTCGTTCGCAAGCTTGCTACCATACCTGGCTTATGGAGAAGGGCGCGCATCTTGCGGCCGCCAAAGCGGCGGGGTCAAGCATTGGAGACAGCCTCCTAGGATGAGCTGGGGCGGAAAAATCATTGGCGGCGCGGTTGGCATGCTGGTGGGAGGTCCTGTCGGCGCGGCCGTGGGTGCCCTCATCGGTCACCAGTTCGACAGGGGCCAGTTCAGCGCCAATCTGCTCGGCGGCCCCGCCGCGTCGGCCGATCCCGGGCTGGTAAACGAGCTGTTCTTCCCCAGCACGTTCCGTGTCATGGGGCACATCGCGAAGGCGGACGGTCACGTATCGGAGCAGGAGATCGCTTCGGCACGGGCGGTCATGCACGCGTTGCATCTGAATGCGCAGCAGGTGGCGGCAGCCATCGGCTATTTCACCGAAGGCAAGCAGGCCGGCTTCGACCTCGACTCGCTGCTGACGCGTCTCGGGGCTTCGCTGGCGCCATACCCTGAACTTGCGCACTTCTTCATCGAGATACAGCTGCAGGCGGCGCTGGCCGGCAACGGCCTGAGCGCCATTCCGCGTGCACGCCTGCAGCGAGTGGCGACGATGCTCGGCGTGAACGCGTACGACTTCGTCCGCCTGGAGAGTTTCCTGCGCTTCCGCCAGGGGCCGTCGACGAGTTACGGCCCCGGTGGCCCCGGTGCCGGTGCCGGCGGCGGTTCCCACGGCGGCAATGGCGGCGCTGGTTCGGCACGGGCGGCGGGTACCGGTGAGCGTGTTACACAGGCTTATAGCGTGCTCGAAGCGACGGTCACGATGGCGGATGAGGAGATCGTCAAATGCTATCGCCGTCAGATGAGCCGGCACCATCCTGACAAGCTCAAGGCCAACGGACTGCCCGAATCGATGCTCGAGCGTGCCAAGGAGCGCACCCAGCAGATTCAGGCCGCTTATGAGCTGATCCGCGAGCGACGCGGTATGCGATAGCCCGAGGGCGCGGCTGGTACACTGCGTGGCCATGACAGCGCAACTGAGTTCGGAAAAACACTGGATAGCTCCGTCGATCCTGTCGGCGGATTTCGCCCGTCTGGGCGCCGAGGTGGACTCCGTGACGGCCGCTGGCGCCGACATGATCCATTTCGATGTCATGGACAACCACTACGTCCCGAATCTGACCGTGGGCCCCATGGTCTGCGATGCGCTGCGACGTCACGGCATGAAGCTTCCGATCGACGTGCACCTGATGGTCAAGCCGGTCGACCGGATCATTCCGGACTTTGCCGAGGCCGGGGCCACGTTCATCAGCTTTCACCCGGAAGCAAGCGAGCACGTCGATCGCACCATTGAGCTGATTCATTCCCTGGGCTGCAAACCGGGCCTGGTATTCAACCCGGCGACGTCGCTGAACTGGCTGGACTACACCCTCGATAAGCTCGATCTGGTGCTCCTGATGTCAGTGAATCCTGGATTCGGCGGCCAGAAGTTCATTCCCACCGTATTGGCGAAGATCGAGGAGGTGCGTCGGCGGGTAGATGCGAGCGGGCGCAAGGTGCGCGTCGAAGTCGACGGCGGCATCAAGGTGGAGAATATCGCCGAGGCCGCCCGCGCGGGCGCGGATACGTTCGTCGCGGGTTCGGCGATCTTCGGCAGTAAGGACTACGCAGCTACGATCCGCGCGATGCGGACATCGATGGGCTGACGACGAGGTCTATTCCTCGTCGTCGTCATCGTCCTCATCGTCGTCATCATCGACGTCGTTGAAGGTGGGCTTTGCGGCCGCGACCGGCCGCGGCGCCATGGCCGCAGGACCGGCGCCAGTGGGACGCGCCGGTACGATCACCGGACGGGTCTTCATCTTCGGCCGCGCGTTGAAGACAACGATCGTCTTGCCGGTGGCGCGCAGCAGTCCCTGATCCTCGAGGACTTTGAGTACACGTCCGGCCATCTCGCGCGAACAGCCGACCAGGCGTGACAGCTCCTGCCGCGAGACCTTGATCTGCATGCCTTCAGGGTGCGTCATCGCATCGGGCTCATCGCACAGGCTGGTGATCGCATGGGCGACGCGGCCGGTGACATCGACGAACGCCAGATCGCCGAGCTTGCGGTTGGTCCGGTCCAGGCGCGTCGCAAGCTGCGTGGCCAGCTCGAAGATCAGTCCCGGGCTCTCGGTGGCTACCTGGCGGAAGCGTGGGTAGGTCATTTCGGCCAGCTCGCAGGCGTTGCGGGTGCGGACCCAGGCGCTGCGGGTAGGCTGTTCGTAGAACAGCCCCATCTCACCGAAGAACTGCCCTTTGTTGAGATAGGCAAGCACCATCTCGTTGCCTTCCTCGTCCTCGATCATCACCTCGACCGAGCCGCTGATGATGTAATAAAGGACATCGGGCAGATCGCCGGCGTGGATCAGCACCGTCTTGGACGGCACCGTTCGTATACGGCAATAACTGAGGAAGCGATTGATCGCGGGAATGTCGCTCAAGGGTCTGACATTCTCTTCCATGACTTTGTGGCCTTCGCTCATAAGGTAGTTGTGTTCGGTATGTCGACGCTTCTGTGGCGCTCGCGGCTTTGTATTACATAAATAATGTCGGCCGCAAGCGAATTACAGCCAATAGGCGGTACCGGTCATCACGCGGGCGGCGTAACGCATCAGTGTCGGCAGCGGTGGAGGCAGTTCATCCGCACCGGCAGATCTGGCCGCCTGCGCGTGCGCAGCTTCATCGGCTTTCATTTGCGTGACGATCCGCCGGCTGCGTTGATCCCCCGCGGGCAGGCGATCCAGATGCGATGCCAGGTGACCTTCCACCTGCCGCTCGGTCTCCGTAACGAAGCCCAGGCTCAACCCGTCACCGAGCGCCGCGGCTGCGGCTCCCATCGCCAGCGAGCCCAGATACCAGAGGGGATTGAGCAACGATGGCCGGGAATCCAGCTCTTTCAGGCGCTCTTCGCACCAGCCGAGATGATCGCCCTCGGCGGCGGCCGCGTGCTGCATGAATTCCCGGGTTGAGGAGCTTCGCGAGAGCAGCGATTGACCGCGATAGAGGCCCTGGGCGGCGATCTCGCCCGCGTGATTGACGCGCATCAGTCCCGCGGCGTGCCGCTTTTCAGCCTCGGTCATCCCGCCGTCGGCAGGCAGCGGGAGTTCGCGACTGGGCCGGGCAGGTGCGAACAGCGTCCGCAAGGTATCATCCGCGACCTTTATCAATGAGTCGAGCACATCGGGTGCCGGCATACTTCTATTATATGTCATGCGAGGGCCTAAAAGCCGGCCGGCGCCGGGCCTGAATCCCGGTCCCGCTGCCGCTGCGGCCGAGCGTCGCGGTAGGGGAGGAGCGAGCATTGATTTTGCAAAGCTTCTCCGCGTTGAGTATGCTCTCGCGCCTTTTCGCAGTTGAAGTGCCATATGAAGACGGAATTCGCCAAGCCTGCGACCGTAGTCGCAGACTGGTATGTTATTGATGCCAGTGGAAAAACCCTCGGCCGCCTGGCCTCCGGGATCGCTCTGCGGTTGAAGGGGAAGCACAAGGCCCTCTACAGCCCGCACGTGGATACGGGCGATCACATCGTGGTTTTGCACGCCGAGAAGATCGCCGTCACCGGCAATAAGCTCGACGACAAGATGTATCACCACCACACGGGCTTCCTGGGCAACCTGAAGTCGATTTCACTCGGCAAGCTGCTGAAGGAACACCCGGAGCGGGCGCTCGAGTTCGCGGTCAAGGGCATGCTGCCGAAGACCACGCTCGGCCGACGCATGTTCCGCAAGCTGCATGTGTTCGCCGGCGACAAGCATCCGCACAGCGCGCAGCAACCCAAACCGCTCGAGATCTGACAGGAATTTTCGATATGCCAGCAGCGACTTCGAACTACGGCACCGGCCGGCGCAAGAGCGCCGCCGCCCGCGTCTACATGCAGCCGGGGACCGGCCGGATCACGGTGAACGAGCGTCCGCTCGATGAATTCTTCGGCCGTGAGACCGGCCGCATGATCGTGCGGCAGCCGCTCGAAGTGGTTGAACTGACCGACAGATTCGATATCGACGTACATGTCGCCGGCGGCGGCATCACCGGCCAGGCCGGTGCGATTCGCCATGGCATTGCCCGGGCGCTGGTCGTCTACGACGAGACCCTGCGCAAGCCGCTGCGCATGGCTGGCTTCCTCACGCGTGACGCACGCGAAGTCGAGCGCAAGAAAGTCGGCCGCCGCAAGGCGCGTCGCAGCGGACAGTACTCCAAGCGATAACCTGGTTAGAGCGCTCGGGCGGACTGCCGCCCGAGCGCTGTACACGCCGGGCCGCCGCGAACAGTTTTGCCCAGCAGGGCCCGTTGGGGGATCGTCTAGTGGTAGGACTACGGACTCTGACTCCGTCAACCTAGGTTCGAATCCTAGTCCCCCAGCCATCTTCGCCGGCCCATCGCGTTCCGCGACGGGCCACTCATCCAAAGCCTGCCGTGTGAAGCTTCGACCTGGATCGAAACGTCGCCCGCACCAACAGTGATAGCGTCGGCTCATGTCGACGAACGAAATCAGCGTGCCGCGGATAGGCCGGGTGATTGCTGCAGCGAGCTTCGGATTCGCAGTGGTCCAGCTCGATGTGACCATCGTCAATGTTGCGCTGCCGGCCATTCGGACGGCGCTGCGGACGGACACGTCGATGCTGCAGTGGAGCGTCGACGGCTATGCGCTCAGCTTTGCCGTGCTGCTGCTGTCGGCCGGTGTCCTGTCCGATCACATCGGTGGCCGCAGCGCCTACCTGCTTGGATTCATCCTGTTCGCGCTGGCATCCGCCGCGTGCGGATTCGCGCCCGACATCGGATGGCTGGTGGGCGCACGCGTCGCGCAAGGCATCGGGGCCGCATTGCTGGTACCGAGTTCACTGTCACTGATCAACGCGGCCGCGGCTGGAGATCACGCGCTCAGGGCGCGTGCAGTAGGAATCTGGACCGCCGCGGGTGGCGTCACGATCGCGGCCGCGCCGGTAGTTGGTGGACTGCTGATGCAGTCGTTCAGCTGGCGCAGCATCTTCCTGGTCAATCTGCCGCTGTGTCTGATCGGGGCTGCGATGACATGGCGGTACGCGCCACCCGCGCGGCGTACTGGCGAAGCGCGCCCGTTCGATCCCGCCGGCCAGCTACTGGCGATTCTGGCACTGACCGGATTGATCGCGGCAATCATCGAGCTGCGCTCGTGGCAGAGCGAACGGGCGGTGGTCATGACGGCTGCAACGCTGGCCGTTCTGGCGGCAATAGCGTTCGTGCGTGTCGAGGCGCGCGTGGCACAGCCGATGCTGCCACTCGGATTCTTCCGGCAGACGACCTTCAGCTCCTGCGTCGTCTTCGGCGTGCTGATGAATCTCGTCTACTACGGCATGCTGTTCGTACTGACGCTCTATCTGCAGACCGTGCACGGTTACTCTGCCCTGCAGACCGGTACGGCCTATCTGCCGCTCACGGCAACGTTCATTCTTTCGAACCTCGTCAGTCAGCCACTGACCGCACGCATCGGCGCGCGCGCATCGATGACGGGGGGTGCGGTCCTCGCCGCATGCGGCTACGCATTGCTGGCGCGTCTGGACGCCGGCAGTGGCTACCGCGATATGCTGGCGGCGTTCGCGGCCATTCCGTTCGGCATGGGTGTAGCGATACCGGTGATGACGACCACCATCCTTGGCAGTGTCGAGCAGCAGTGGAGCGGTACGGTGTCGGGCGCGCTCAATGCTGCCCGTCAGGCCGGTGGCGCGACCGGCGTGGCGATTTTCGGCGCACTGGTCGCGGGTAGCGGTGCAGAAGTCGTCGCCGGTCTGCATGCGGCCGCGTGGCTGTCGTCCACGTTGGCAGGGATCGCGGCCATCACGGTATGGATGGGGGTGCGGCATGAGCATCAACGGACCTGAACCACGTTTCGCGCGCATCGCCGCGGCAATCGGCGATCCGACGCGGGCACGCATGCTGTCCTATCTGCTGGGCAATGAGCACGCGACCGCAGGCGAGATGGCGCACGCGCTCGAAGCGCTCTCTGCTGGCTTCGCTCGATTTCGACTGTGGCACCTTGCCCGGACATCGGCGTGGTGTCGTCTTTGCGTGCCTGGACTGGTCGGAACGGTGTGATCATTTCGCGGGCCCGCTCGCGACGGCACTGTTCAGGCACTTCGCTGCGCGTCGCTGGGTACGGCGACTGGACGATTCGAGGGCGGTGGAGTTGACGCCTGCGGGGCGTCGGCGTCTGGCAGATCTGTTGTCCTGAAAATCAGATCGTGTCGACGCCGGAGGCGTTGCCGACGATCAGCAGATCGGCCGGTCGGGCTGCAAACAGACCCACGGTGACCACTCCCGTGATCTGGTTGAGGGTGGTTTCGGCTTCCACGGGAGCGGTGATCGATAGTCCATGGACATCGATGATGTGATTACCGTTGTCCGTCACACATCCCTGACGCCAGACCGGCCTTCCGCCGTATCGGACGAGTTCGCGCGTTACATAGGCACGCGCCATCGGGACAACCTCGACCGGTAGCGGGAAGGCGCCCAGGGTAGTGACGAGTTTGCTGCCGTCGACGATGCAGACGAAGCGATCGGCTGCCGCTGCGACGATCTTCTCGCGCGTCAATGCGGCACCGCCCCCCTTGATGAGCATTCGGCTACGGGTCGCCTCGTCCGCGCCGTCGATATAGAGCGACAGACCGTCGATATCGTTCAGATCCAGGATCGGCACGCCGAGTGCGCGCAGACGTGCGGTGGATGCGTCAGAACTGGATACCGCACCGCGAAGGCGGGGTGCCCATCCTTCCGAGGCCAGAAGATCGATCAGCGCGTTGACGGTCGAGCCGGTGCCGACGCCGAGGATCATGCCTTCGTTCAGGTATTGCAGCGATGCGCGTGCTGCCTGCTGCTTTCTAAGCTGTACGTCGTCTGCGTTCATCAGGAGGAGGATACGTTCTCGAAGAATCGGGTTTCTAAAATGGCAGTGCCCGCATATGCGGGCACTGTTGGAAGCTTTGAAGTGCGGCGAGCAAGGAGTGTTAATCCAAGCCCGCCGCTTTTGAAGGCCTTACTTCTTCTTAGAAGCTTTCTTCTTGGCCTTCTTCTTTGCTTTCGCCATGACTAGATACTCCATGTCAAGTTAGTCCGGGGACCGAGTATATACAGGCGTTGCAAAATTACAAGCAAGAGTGTAGAGCCAAAATGCGTTGTATGTGATGCCACTCACACATGAGCCGCAGTTGTTTCATCGTCGCCACTGCATTCGATGGTCACTCGAGTGCGAGGATGAAGCGCCAATGAGCATCCTCGACCGGCGTGATCGACAGACGATTGCCTCTGCGCAGAAGAATCATTCCCGAGAGTTCCTTCGACGCATGCTGCTTCAGTTCTTCGAGCGTGATCACACGCTTCAGCCGTCGTTTGAGCTTGATGTCGACGGTGAACCAGCGCGGTGAGGCTTCGTCGCTGTCGGGATCGTAGTAGTGATCACCGCGGCGGAACGCGCTCGGATCGGGATAAGCGCTCTTCACCACCGAAACGATCGCGACGACGCCCGGCACCGCGCAACTCGAGTGATACAGGAATGCCTCGTCACCCTTCTTCATCTGGTCGCGGATGTAATTGCGGACCTGGAAGTTGCGTACTCCATCCCAACCGGTGGTCCGACGCGGGGACGCTTCCAGTTGGTCGATACCAAAGGTGGACGGCTCGGACTTCAGCAGCCAGTGACTCATGCTCGGCATCCTCGATCGGCGGCGGCGGGGTATGCACGACAGCATGCAGTGCCGGCGTCAGTCAACGCCGACGGCAGATGCCGGCGCGAGTCGACAAAGGTTCGGACCGAGGGAGCGGAGGAAAATAAAGAGGGGAGAGAAGGAGCGCCACCCGAGATGCCGGTGCGGAGCGTTGCTCTCGACCAGAGCAACAAGTGGGACCACCTGCGACAGGTAAGGCTTTCTGCTACGAGGCAGACCTGCACAATGCTGACAGCAAGGCAATCGGTCCCTTGGGTGTTTCAATTAGGGTCGAGAGGTAACCCACCCCACGTATCGAACACCGCAGGCGACGCTCGCAACCACTCTACACCAAACTTCAGGCAGGGGGCGTCGGGAATATCCCAACAGAGGACTGGCTCACAACAGGGGGCTCACAACTCCAGCTGCTGACCGTGCTCCAGCGCGGATTCGACCCGCTCGCGCAGGACCTTGAGACGATTGCCGGTCTCGCTTTCGAAGCCGGTATCGCGGGTGCGCATCTTGATGACCTCGTGGGCAAGATTGAGTGCGGCCATGACGGCGATGCGATCGAGGCCGATGATCTTGCCGCTGTCGCGGATCTCTTTCATGCGCGTGTTGAGGAACTCGGCGCTATCCATCAGATCGCTGCGTTCTTCGGGGGTGCAGGCGACGATGTATTCCTTCTCCAGGATCCGAACGCCGAGCGGCCGCGGCTCGCTCATGCGCTGTGTTCCATCGCCTTGAGGCGGCCGATCATCGCTTCGACGCGCGTGCGCACCTGCTCGTTGCGATTGAGCAGCGAGGTCTTTTCGGCGGCCAGCATGTCCTGCCGCTGACGCAGCGCACGATTCTCTTCCTTGAGCTGATGAACGGTTGCGAGCAGTTCGTCGACGCGCTTTTCGAGGCGCTTGAGTTCGAGGTCGACGGTGCCGGGTATCTTTGTGTCTGCCATGGGAAAACTATAGTTCCGCCCCGATCCGCAGGTCAATGAGAAACGGGTCATAATCCCGGTTGCGGCCGGTACAGCCGGTGCCATACCATTTTGCGGTGTCTACCCAGCACGACTACGCCGAGATCCAGCGCTCGTTGACGGACTTCCATGCGCTCGCCGACCCCGCGGAAGCGCATGGACAGCTGGCTGGCGCGCTTTGCGCGCTGGTTCCCTACGGTATCGAAGACTGGCTGGCCGAGATCCTGCCGGAAGACAGCCTGGGCAAGCGATGCGACCCTGCGCTGGAGACGCTCTATCACGCGACCGTGTCGGCGCTCAGCGGCGGCGAGATGGACTTCGACCTGCTGATACCCGGTGACGACTCCCCGATCGAGGAGCGCACGCGCGCACTGACCCTCTGGTGCACCGGTTTCCTTTACGGCCTCGGCACCAGCGCCGCCGATCCGCACCAGCTGCCGGGCGAGCTGGGGGAGATCGTGCGCGACCTGGTCGAGATCACCCGCGCGGACATCGATCGCAATGATTCCCACGAGGCGAACGAGTCGGCGCTGGCCGAGCTGGTCGAGTTCGTCCGCGTCGGAGTTCAGCTGGTATTCGACGAACTCGGTCCGCTGCGCGAAGGCCAACCCGCGCCCGGACGGGTCCTGCATTAATCAGCAAACCTGAAGGACGAGCATGGCCGGTTCGATGCAAGACGAGTTTGAGCGTCGCCGCAGTCAATTGATGCGGTTGATCGGTACCGACGGGATCGCGATCCTGCCGGCGGCGCCGACCCGGCAACGCAACAACGACGTCCACTACAACTATCGTCAGGACAGCGACTTCTACTATCTGACCGGCCTGAACGAACCGGAAGCCGTCGCGGTGCTGATCCCCGGACGCGAACAGGCCCAATACATCCTGTTCCTGAGGGAGCGCGATCCTGAACGCGAGATCTGGGATGGCAAGCGGGCGGGCCCCGCCGGTGCCATCAAGGAATTTCGGGCGGACGATGCTTTTCCGATCGATGACATCGACGACATCCTTCCCGGATTGCTGGAGCGCCGCTCGCGGGTTTTCTACACCATGGGTCTGAACCAGGAGTTCGACCAGCATGTCGTGAGCTGGGTCAACACGCTGCGCTCGCAGGCTCGCACCGGCGCCCACCCGCCACAGGAATTCGTGTCGCTCGATCACGTGCTGCACGACATGCGTCTGTTCAAGAGCCGATCCGAAGTCACGCTGATGCGGCGTTCCGGTGAGATCGCCGCCGGTGCGCATGCTCGCGCCATGCGTTTCTGCCGGCCGGGGCAGATGGAATACGAGGTCATGGCCGAGCTGCTGCACGAGTTCAACCGCCATGGGGCGGACATCTCGTATCACCCGATCGTCGGTTCGGGCGCCAACAGCTGCATCCTGCACTATTCCGAGAACAATGCCCGGATGCACGAGGGCGACCTGCTGCTGGTCGATGCCGGCTGCGAATACGGCTACTACGCCTCGGACATCACGCGGACCTATCCAGTCAGCGGGAAATTCACCCAAGCGCAGCGCGAGGTCTACGAGGTGGTCCTGCAGGCACAGCATGCTGCGATCGAGCAGGTGCGACCGGGCAATCATTGGAATGCTCCTCATGACGCGGCCGTGCGGGCCATCACCCAGGGACTCAAACGGCTGGGCCTGCTCAAGGGATCGTTGCCGGGCCTGATTCGCTCGGGCGCGTATCGGCGGTTTTTCATGCATCGTACCGGTCACTGGCTCGGCATGGACGTGCACGATGTCGGCGACTACAAGGTCGGCGACGAGTGGCGGGTGTTCGAGCCCGGCATGGCGCTGACGGTCGAGCCGGGCATCTATATCGCGGCTGGCTCGCGCGGCGTACCGCGGAAGTTCTGGAACGTCGGCATCCGTATCGAGGACGACGTGGTCGTCACGCGCAGCGGCTGCGAGGTGCTCACAGCCGGTGTGCCGACGGACGCCGACGCCATCGAAGCATTGATGGCTGCTGCATGAGCGATCCGTCCACGGATCGCTACGACGTTGCGATCGTGGGCGGCGGCATGGTCGGTGCCAGTCTCGCGCTGGCGCTGTCGCACACGCGGCTTCGAACGCTGGTGATCGAGGCGGTCGCGCCCGACAGTCTCTCGCAGCCCAGCTTCGACGATCGCGCGACCGCGCTCGGTAACGGCGCGCGCAGGATCCTCGAGACACTGAGTGTCTGGGGCGCGATCGCGCCACATTCCGCGGCGATCCGCGAGGTGCACGTGTCCGAGGCCGGCCGGCCCGGTGCAGCACGCCTCACTGCCTCGGAACATGGATTGGATGCGCTCGGATTCACCGTCAGCAACCGTCACATCGGTGCGGCGCTCTGGAAGGGTCTGCGTTCAGCGCCGCCGTCGCGGATCACTAACTTAAGCCCGGCGAAGGTGACGGGGGTGACCTTCGGGGACGATGCGGCGCGACTGCGTGTCACCGGCAAGGATACCGAACTCGATGTGGAGGCTCGGCTGGTGGTGGCCGCCGACGGCGCCCATTCGCTGGTCAAACAGGCGGCCGGCATCGAGTCGGACGAGCGCTCTTATGATCAGATCGCCGTGGTGGCGAATGTAGCGACCGATCGGCCAGCAGCCGGTGTCGCGTACGAGCGATTCGCCGGCAGCGGTCCGCTGGCGATGATGCCGCGTCACGACGGGTCCTATACGGTCATCTGGGCGCTGCCCACCGCGCGCGCGCCGCTGCTGCGCGATGCCAGCGCGGAGGAGTTCGCGCGGGAACTGCAGGCGGCTTTCGGCTGGCGTGCCGGCCGCATCGAGCGTGCGGGTCAGCGCAGCAGCTATCCGCTGGCCCTGGTCCGCGCGCGAGCCAGTACCGCCAGACGCGTTGCCGTGATTGGCAACGCTGCGCAGACACTGCATCCGGTCGCGGCGCAGGGGTACAACCTCGGTTTGCGCGATGCCGCGGTGCTGGCCGAACTGGTAGGGTCGGCGGACGATGCCGGCGCCGCGACGGTGCTGGAAGAGTTTGCCCGCCGGCGCGCGGCCGATCGCGATGGCATGATTCGCTTCACCGATCAGCTGGTGCAGCTCTTCAACAGCCGCCGACCAACTACGATCGCCGCGCGCAATCTCGGCCTGCTGCTGTTCGATGCTGCCCCGATGGCCAAGCAGGCTTTGTCGCGGTTGAGCTGGGGATTTGGCGGGTCGTTGCCGCGACTGTCGCGCGGGCTTCCACTGGATCCGTAGAGTATCCGTGAATACGCAGTTTGACGTCGTGATTGTCGGTGGTGGCCTGGCCGGTGCGTGTGCGGCGGCACTGCTCGTTCGCCACGCGGGTCTCCCGCCCGAACGCGTGGCGCTGCTGGATGAGTTTCCGCTCACGCTCACGCCTGGCGACCTGCCGGAACTGCGCGTCGTCGCCGTCTCGCGAGCCAGCGAACGCATCCTTCGAAGTGCGGGTGCCTGGCAGCTGCTCGACGAGACCCGGCTGTGTCCGTATGAGCGCATGCGTGTCTGGCACGAGAGCGTGCCACCGCTCGGAAGCGGATCGTTGTGCTTCGACGCTGCCGACATCGGCGAGCCCAATCTGGGGTTCATCGCAGAGAACAACGCATTGGCGAACGCCTGCCAGCGCAGCTTCGAGGACGGTGGTGGCACGCGTATCGCCTCGACCCTGACGCGACTGACGATGGCATCCGGTGGCGCGACGCTGGATACCGCGCAGGGCGATGCCATCACGGCACGGCTCGTGATCGGCGCCGATGGTGCGCAATCGCTGGTGCGTTCGCAACTCGCACTTCACGTCCGCACGTTCGACTACCGTCAGCGGGCAATCGTGGCGTCGGTGCGGACGGCAACCCCGCACGCGCACACCGCCTGGCAACGCTTCCTCGCTACGGGCCCGCTGGCCCTGCTGCCATTGTTCAACGGGTTCACTTCGATCGTCTGGTCCGTCGATACGGCTGCGGCGAGCGAACTGCTGACAGCCGATGACGGGCAGTTCAATCAGCGACTGACGGCCGCCGCCGACGAAGTACTCGGCGCCATGACGGTCGTCGGCAGGCGGATGAGCTTCCCACTGCAAAGCCTGGCGGCGCATGCCTACGTTGCCCCGCACTGCGCGTTGATCGGGGATGCCGCGCACGTGATCCATCCGCTCGCGGGGCAGGGCGCCAACCTGGGGTTGCTGGACGCAGCCGCGCTGGCGGATGCGGTGACGCATGCCGTGGAACAGGGTGAGGATCCCGGCGCGCTACGCATTCTGCGACGTTACGAGGCGCAACGCCGGCCACACAATATTGCGACCGATGCCGCGATGAGTGCTTTGCGTCGGGGATTTGCCAGGGCGCCAGGTCCGGGCGCATGGCTCGTCAATCGGGCGCTGGCTACCGTTCAGCGCAGCGCGTGGCTCAAACAGGCCTTCGCGCGTCAGGCACTCGGCCTTACAGGCGAACTGCCGCTGCTGGCGAGATCTACTGGAGCGGCAGGCGATCGATCTTCGACGCGCAGATGAAGTCGTTGTCGCTCAGCCCTTCGACTTCGTGAGTCGAGTAGCGCACCCGGCAGTAGTTGTAGCCGACTTCGAGGTCGGGATGATGATCCTCGATATTCGCGATGTGGGCCAGCGCGTTCACGAAGCTCATGGTGCGATAGAAGTCCTTGAACCGGAACTGGCGGCGGATGGCCTTGCCGTCCTCCACCAGCTCCCACCCGGACACCTTCTGTACGGCCAGCTGCGCCTGCTCGAGGCTGTATGCGGTGGCGTTGCCGCTGCACGGCGCGCAACGACGCTCGGAGAAGCCGCTCATGTCTGCACCTCCACTGCCTCTTCGGCCTCCGGACGGCGCGCGAAGCTGCGCGCGACGTAACGTTCGACCAGATCCTGGAACTCTTCGGCGATGCGATCGCCCTTGAGTGTCACGGTCTTCTGGCCATCCTCATAGACAGGGGCGACCGGACGTTCACCGGTGCCGGGCAGACTGATGCCGATGTTGGCGTGCTTGCTCTCGCCAGGTCCGTTGACCACGCATCCCATCACCGCGACCGTCATGTCTTCTACCCCAAGGTAAGACGTGCGCCATAGCGGCATGCGATCACGCAGATGTTTCTGGATCCGATCCGCGAGCGTCTGGAAATAGGTGCTGGTGGTGCGACCGCATCCCGGGCAGGCCGTCACCAGCGGGGTGAATGAGCGCAATCCCATGGTCTGCAGCAACTCCTGCGCGACGATCACTTCGCGGCTGCGATCACCACCCGGCTCGGGCGTCAGTGACACCCGGATAGTGTCGCCGATACCCTGCTGCAACAGGATGCCCATCGCGGCCGATGATGCGACGATGCCTTTGGACCCCATCCCCGCTTCGGTCAGGCCCAGATGCAGCGCGAACTCGCATCGTGCCGCGAGCTGGGTGTAGACGGCGATCAGATCCTGAACGGCGCTGACCTTGGCAGACAGGACGATCTGTTCGCGCGGCATGCCGAGTTCGACCGCGCGCTCGGCCGAGTCGATGGCCGAACGGACGATCGCCTCGCGCATCACTTCCTGAGCCGACGCCGGTTCCGCGAGCCGGCTGTTCTCGTCCATCATCCGCAACAGCAGATCCTGATCGAGACTGCCCCAGTTGACGCCGATGCGTACCGGCTTTTGGTTGCGGCAGGCGATCTCGATCATTTCAGCGAACTGGGTATCGCGCTTGCTGCCGCGGCCGACGTTGCCGGGATTGATGCGATATTTGGCTAGCGCCTCGGCGCAGCCCGGATGCTCCTGCAGCAACTTGTGGCCGTTGAAATGGAAGTCACCGATCAGTGGAACGTTGCATCGCAGCTTGTCCAGACGATCCCGGATGTGCGGGACGGCGGCGGCCGCTCCCGCCTCGTTGACGGTGATCCGGACCAGCTCGGAGCCGGAGGTGGCGAGCTGCCTGACCTGCTGGACGGTCGACTCGATATCCGCCGTATCCGTGTTGGTCATCGACTGCACGACGATCGGGGCGGTCCCGCCGATCGTGACGCCGGCGACCCTGACGGCCCGGCTGTGGTGGCGCTTGGTTTGCATCCCCCAATTGTACCTCGATGGCGAAACGTGGTTGCGAAGCAGCCGGGCTTGCTATCATCCAGTCCCCGTCAAGCACACTGACTTCCCAATGCCGCGGTAGCCTGCGGCGCGGGCGTTCCGCGACGCCGGTGCGGGCAGGAGCGGACGATTAGCGGAGACATGTGTGGGCAGGCATACCTGCTTATATGACCTTCATGTAGCCCTTGGGGCCCGCATGGTCGATTTCGGCGGCTGGGACATGCCCGTCGCCTACGGTTCACAGATCGAGGAGCACCTCGCGGTGCGAGACTCGGTAGGCGTATTTGACGTATCACATATGTGCATCGTCGACGTCACCGGCTCGCGGGCCCGCGACCTGCTGTCCCGTCTGCTGGCGAACGATATCGGCCGCCTGAGCGCGGTCGGCAAAGCGCTGTACAGCTGCATGCTCAACGACCGGGGCGGGGTGATCGATGACCTGATCGCCTATCGGATGGAGGGCGACGACTTCCGACTGGTGGTCAATGCCGGTACGCGGGACAAGGACATGGCCTGGATCGGCGCCCATGCCATCGGACTGGACGTGCGGCTGCTGGAACGCCGCGATCTGGCGATGGTGGCCGTGCAGGGTCCGCAGGCGCGCGAACGGGTGGCGTCGCTCCTCTCTTATGATGGTTCACGCACGGTGATGGCACTGAAGCCGTTCTTCGGCGCACGGCTGGGCGAGTGGTTCGTCGCCCGTACCGGCTACACCGGCGAGGACGGCTTCGAGATCATGCTGCCCGCGAGCGAGGCCGGGAATTTCTGGCAGCAGCTGAACAGTGCCGGGGCGCGGCCCTGCGGACTGGGTGCGCGCGACACGCTGCGGCTCGAAGCCGGCATGAACCTCTATGGCAATGACATGGATGAGCACACGCATCCATTCGAGTCGGGGCTGGCCTGGACGGTCGCGTTCGAGCCTACCCGCAATTTCAATGGGCGCGCCGCGCTGGAATCCATTCGCGCGCGCGGCAGCGAGAACAAACTGGTGGGACTGGTGCTCGAGGAGCGCGCGGTGCTGCGCAGCCACCAGCGCGTGGTCATCCCCGGCGTCGGGGAGGGCGAGGTGACCAGCGGTACGT
The DNA here is from genome assembly GCA_036271535.1 of Steroidobacteraceae bacterium. Taxonomy (GTDB): domain Bacteria; phylum Pseudomonadota; class Gammaproteobacteria; order Steroidobacterales; family Steroidobacteraceae; genus FEN-1191. The sequence goes on from DATBAM010000016.1 coordinate 50,454, forward strand.
TCTCACCGACCCTGTCCCGATCCATCGGTCTGGCGCGCGTGCCGCAAGCAACCGCGGATACGGTCCAGGTCGATATCCGCGGACGACTGCTGCCGGCACGGGTAGTGCAGCCGCCATTCGTGCGACACGGCAAGATACTGACTCAGTAAGGAGTTTCGATGAGCAACATCCCGGCGGACCTCCGCTATGCGCGCAGCCATGAGTGGCTGCGTACCCTGAGCGACGGCAACGTCGAGGTCGGTATCAGCGACCACGCGCAGGAAGCGCTGGGCGATCTGGTTTACGTGCAGCTGCCCGATGTCGGCCGCGATCTCGCTGCGCAGGAAGCCTGCGCCGTGGTCGAGTCGGTCAAGGCCGCATCGGATGTCTACGCACCTGTGGGCGGCAAAGTGATCGAGGTGAATGAAGCGCTGGTGAAGGAGCCGGAGCTGATCAACCAGGATCCGTATGGGCGCGGCTGGCTGATGCGGCTGAAGCCCGCGGGCAGCGATGCTGCCGGACTGCTGTCCGCGACCGACTACAAAACGGTCGCCGAAGAAGCGTAGGAGTCATCGGGCATGCCGTTCATCCCTCATACCGAAGACGACGTGCGCGAGATGCTGCAGACCATCGGCGCGGGCAGTATCGAGGCACTGTTCGACGAGATTCCGCAGAACCTGCGCATCCGATCGCTGGATGAGGTACCGCCGGGATTGAGCGAGCCCGAGGTGATGCGACTGATGGCGGAGCGCGCGCGCCGCGACGGCCGGGCGCGCTGCTTCATCGGTGCCGGTGCGTATGAGCACCACATCCCCGCAGCGGTCTGGTCGACGGTCACGCGCGGCGAGTTCTACAGCGCCTATACGCCCTACCAGGCCGAAGCGAGCCAGGGCACGTTGCAGACGATCTACGAATACCAGTCGATGATGTCGAGCCTGACCGGCATGCAGGTCTCGAATGCATCGCTGTACGACGGTGCCACGGCAGTCGCGGAAGCCTGCCTGATGGCCGTGCGCGCCAACCGCAAGTCGAAATCTGCCCGCATCCTGCTGCCGCGTTCACTGCATCCGCACTATCGGGTGGTGACCATCGCGACCGCCAGCAATCAGGGTCTGCAGTTCGACGAACTGCCGTTCGATCGTGCCGGCGGCCAGGTGAATGCGGCGTCGCTCGGTGCGTTCGACGGGCAGGACGTCACCGCCGTGGTGATCCAGCAGCCGAATTTCTTCGGTGTGCTCGAAGATGTCGACGCGCTCACCGACTGGGCGCACGCGCACGCAGCGATGGTGATTGCCGTGGTCAACCCGACAGCGCTTGCCGTGCTCAAGCCGCCGGGCGAGTGGGGAACCAAGGGCGCGGATATCGTCGTCGGCGACGGACAGCCGTTCGGCTGTCCGCTGTCCTCGGGCGGGCCCTATTTCGGCTTCATGACCACACGTATGGAATATGTGCGTCAGATGCCGGGCCGGATCGTCGGCCGTACGGTCGATCTCGACGGGCGGCCGGGTTTCACGCTGACCCTGCAGGCCCGCGAACAGCATATCCGGCGCGCCAAGGCGACATCGAACATCTGTACCAATCAGGGCCTGCTGATGATGGCCGGCACCGTCTACCTTTCTTTGATGGGAGCCGAGGGCCTCGAGCGCGTAGCCGAGACATCGATGGCGCGCACCGACGAGTTGCAGCGCGCGTTGACGGCATTGCCCGGGGTTCGCCGTATCTTCACACGACCGGTGTTTCATGAAGTCGCGCTCAGGCTGGACCGGCCGGTGGCGCCGGTGCTGGCGGCATTGGCCGAACGCGACATTCAGGGAGGCATCGATCTGAGCGTGTACTACCCGGAACTTGGACAGTCGATGCTGGTGTGTGCGACCGAGACCAAGACCCAGGGCGACATACAGGCCTATGTCACGGCGCTGGGCGAAGTGCTGCGCTCGGCGCAGGCGGCATAGGGGCCTTGAAACGATGAGCATGCAGCTGCGCGAAAAACTGATCTTCGAGCATTCCCGTCCCGGCCGTGGCGCACGCGGGCAGTGGCCTCCTGCGCCTGCTGCCGTGCCGGCGATTCCGGAGGAGTTGCGGCGCAAGCAGCGCGCATTGCTGCCGGAGGTCAGCGAACTGGATGTCGTTCGCCATTTCACCCGCCTGTCGCAGCTGAACTTCTCGATCGACACGCACTTCTATCCGCTCGGCTCGTGCACGATGAAGTACAACCCCAAGGCCTGCAACGCCGCGGCCATGCTGCCGGAATTCTTAGGCAGGCATCCGCTGGCGCCTTCGCCCCACAGCCAGGGGTTTCTCGAGTGCATGTTCGAACTGCAGGAAATGCTGAAGGCCGTGACCGGCATGCGCGGCGTTGCCTTGAGTCCGCTGGCCGGCGCGCACGGTGAGTTTGCCGGCGTGGCGATGATTCGTGCCTATCATCGAGCCCGCGGCGATCTGCAGAGAAACGAGATCATCGTCCCCGAAGCGGCCCACGGTACCAACCCGGCGACGGCGACCATGTGTGGCTGCGTGGCGCGCGAAGTCGCGGTGGGTCCGGATGGCGACGTCGATGTCGAGGCGCTGCGTGCTGCCGTGGGTCCGAAGACGGCCGGCATCATGCTGACCAACCCGTCCACGTTGGGTGTCTTCGAGCGGCGCATAGAGCAGGTCGCGGGCATCGTGCACGCAGCCGGCGGACTGCTTTACTACGACGGCGCCAATCTCAACGCGATCCTGGGCAAGGTCCGTCCGGGTGACATGGGATTCGATGTCATCCACATGAACCTGCACAAGACATTTTCGACGCCTCATGGCGGTGGCGGCCCGGGCGCAGGCGCCGTGGGCGTATCGGCGCGATTGCTGCCGTTCCTGCCGGTGCCGGTGGTCGTGCGTGAGGGCAGTGAGGACGATGGCCAATACCGCTGGCTCGACGAGGCGGATCTGCCGCAGTCGATCGGCCGGCTGACGACCTTCGGCGGAAACGCCGGTGTGCTGCTGCGAGCCTATGTCTATATGCGCATGCTCGGGCGCGAAGGTATGCACCGCGTCGGCGAGTACGCGACGCTGAACGCCAACTATCTGGCAGCGCGGCTGCAGCAAGCCGGCTACGAAGCCGCGTTTCCGACGCGGCGCGCGAGCCATGAGTTCATTCTGACGTTGAAGAAGCTGGCGCAGCAGCACGGAGTCACCGCGATGGACGTGGCCAAGCGGCTGCTCGATCTGGGCTTCCATGCGCCGACGACCTACTTTCCGCTGCTGATCAGCGAGTGTCTGCTGATCGAGCCGACCGAGACCGAGAGCAAGGAAACGCTGGACGCGTTCGTGCGGGCGATGGAACAGATACTGCGCGAGGCCCAGGACGATCCCGAGCATCTGCACCGCGCTCCTCACACCCTGCCGGTACGACGCCTGGACGACGTGCGCGCGGCGCGCGAGCTGAATCTGGCCTATCGGGAGCCAGCCCGCTGAACCCGGAGCGCGAAAAGCTTCAGGGTATGGGGCGGTTCCTGCGCGCCTTTGGCTCCAGCTTCAAGGGATTCCGGGGCGCTTTTCGGGAAGAGGAGGCGTTCCGGCAGGAACTGCTGTTCGCCTGTGTAGCCACTCCACTGGGCATCTGGCTCGGACACGACGGCGTCGAACGCGCGATGCTGGTAGCCCCGGTAGTGATCGTGCTGATCGTCGAATTGCTGAACAGTGCGATCGAGGCGACGGTCGACCGTATCGGCCTGGAACGCCATGTGCTCGCGGGGCTTGCCAAGGACATCGGTTCGGCGGCCGTACTGCTTTCGTTCATTCTGGTGGCGGTGGTCTGGGCGCTGGTGCTCACCGGACGCTAGCATTACTCAGCCTTCCAGTCTGCTCAATCTCTAAAGAGGTTCCTTCGATGACGGCATTGATCTGCGGTTCGATGGCCTACGACTCGGTCATGACATTCGAGGGGCGCTTTCGCGACCACATCCTGCCAGACAAGATCCACGTGCTGAATGTGTCGTTCCTCGTGCCGACCATGCGCCGCAACTTCGGCGGGTGCGCCGGCAACATTGCCTATGGCCTCAAATTGCTGGGTGGCGCTGGATTGGTGATGGCGGCGGTCGGTCACGACTTCGCACCCTATGCGGCGTGGATGGAACGCCACGGCCTGCCGACGACGCACATCCGCGCGTTGCCGGACGAATTCACGGCGCAGGCTTTCATCACCACGGACCTCGACAATAACCAGATCACCGCTTTTCACCCGGGCGCGATGAACTTTTCCCATCTCAACCGGGTCGGTGATATCACGGGGACCGCTATCAAGCTCGGCCTCGTAGGGCCCGAGAGTCGCCAGGCGATGATCGAGCACGCGCAGCAGTTCGCCGAGGCCGGTGTGCCGTTCATCTTCGATCTCGGACAGGGATTGCCATTGTTCAACGGCGAGGAATTGCGCTCATTCATCGCCCGGGCGAGCTGGATTGCCCTGAACGACTACGAGGCGAGCGTGGTGTCCGAACGTACCGGATGGACGCTCGAGGAGATCGGCGGTCGGGTGCGGGCGCTGATCGTGACGCGCGGTGCGGAGGGCTCATGGATTTTCACCGGCAGCCGGCGGCTGGAGATACCAGCGGTGACAGCCAAAGCGGTCGATCCCACGGGTTGCGGCGACGCCTATCGGGCGGGCCTGCTCTACGGGTTGGAGAATGGCCTGGACTGGGACACGACCGGGCGTGTCGCGTCGCTGATGGGTGCGATCAAGATCGAGCAGCACGGGCCGCAGAACCACTCGTTCGCCCTGGACGAATTCAAGGACCGTTTCAAGACCGCCTTCGGGCGCGCGTTGTGAGGAAGCTGCGCGGGCGAGTCGCCGCAGCGGCGGCCGCAGCCGTGCTGGCGCTGAACGGTATCGCTGGCATCGCGATCGCTGCACCCGGCGCGGCAACGCCGGTCAACCCGCAGCCGCTGGCGCCGGCCGCCAATGCGCCCGCCAATCCGCCCGCGGGAAGCCAGCCGCCCACGAACGTGCCGCCTGCGAAAATGCCGGGCGTGCCCGTGCCGGCCGCGGCGGCCGAGGCCTCGGCGGCGGACTGGGCCGCGACGCTGGAGCGTATTGCCAGCAGCGTGGTTGCGATCCAGATCGACCAGGCGCGCGCGTTCGACACCGAACGCAATACCTCCGCGCAGGCGACCGGCTTCGTCGTGGATGCCGAGCGGGGACTGATCCTGACCAACCGGCATGTAGTGACGCCAGGACCGGTGACGGCCGAGGCGAAGTTCCTCAACCGCGAGGAAGTGCAGCTCTATCCGGTCTATCGCGATCCCGTGCACGACTTCGGTATCTATCACTACGACCCTACCAAGCTTAAATTCATTCAGCCCAAGGCCCTGCCGCTCGCGCCGCAGGCGGCGCAGATCGGTCGCGAGATCCGCGTGGTCGGCAATAACGCCGGCGAGCAGCTCTCGATACTGGCGGGAACCATTGCGCGACTGGACCGCGAGGCGCCCGAATACGGCCTGGGTCGATACAACGACTTCAACACGTTCTACATACAGGCCGCGTCGGGGACGTCAGGTGGATCGTCCGGTTCGCCGGTGATCGACATCCACGGTCGCGTGGTGGCGCTGAATGCAGGAGGCGCCAACGGCAACGCGTCGAGTTTCTATCTGCCGCTCGACCGGGTGCGCCGCGCGCTGCAGCTGATCCAGCAGGGCAAGCCGGTGACGCGTGGCACGCTGGAAACGGAATTCCGTTATCGACCCTATGACGAGCTGCATCGCCTGGGTCTTGCGACCGACACGGAAACGGAGGCGCGCAAGGCGCAACCGGACGGTACCGGCATGCTGGTGGTGTGGGATGTGCAGCCGGGTTCGATGAGCGACGGCGTGCTCGAACCGGGCGACATTCTGATACGGGTCAACGGACAACTGGTGACGCGTTTCGATCCGCTCGAATCGGTCCTCGACGACAGCGTCGGCGATACCGTCGAGCTGCAGCTTCAGCGTGGTGGCAGGCTCTACACCGCCAAACTGAAGGTCGGCAACCTGGACAGCATCACACCGGCATCGTTCCTGGAAATCGGCGATGCCGTCGTGCACACATTGTCCTATCAGGAAGCGCGTGCGTTTCACCGACCGATCAAGGGCGTCTTCGTGGCGGCTGCGGGCTACATCTTCGATGCGGCCGGCGTGCCGCGCGGCGCGGTGATCACCGAACTCGGCTCCAAACGAGTGGACGATCTGAAGAGCTTCACCGACGCCGTGAGCGAACTGGCCGATGGTGCCGACGTCAACGTGCGCTATGTGACGATCGACGATCCGAGCACCAGTCAGCTGCGTTCGGTGCGCATCGACCGGCGATGGTTTCCGGCACGCCAGTGCGATCGCGACGATCGCGCCGGCGTGTGGAACTGCACCGAGCTGCCACCGGCGGCAACCGCGGCGATGCCGACGCCGGCCTCCGCGGTGCCGATGCGAATCGACGACAAATACGCGGCCGAGATTGCACCCTCTCTGGTGTATCTCACTTTCGACATGCCGTACTCGATTTCAGGGGTCACCGAGCGTAACTATCACGGCGTCGGCCTGATCATCGACGCGGAGCGCGGCCTCGTCATCACCGACCGCAACACGGTACCGGTCTCGATGGGCGATGTGCGCCTGACATTCGCCGGTACGCTCGAAGTGCCCGGTGAGGTCGTCTACGTGCATCCGCTGCACAATCTGGCGGTCATCCACTACGACCCGAAGCTGATCGGTTCGACGCCGGTGAAGTCGGCCCGGCTGGACACGGCGCCGCTGCGCGCCGGTGAGAACGTCAATGTGATCGGCATGGATGGCAACGGTGTCATCAAGTCGCGTAGTACGCTGATCGCCGACGTCGACCCCCTCATCCTGCCCCTATCGCGTTCGGTGCAGTTCCGTGAGAGCAACCTGGAGGTTGCGACGCTGGTCAACGCGCCGGACGACCTGGTCGGGGTGCTGTCCGACAACACCGGCAGGGTGCGAGGCCTGTGGGCGAGTTTCGCCGCCTCCGACAACGGGCGCGATGTGATCCAGGAAACCCGCGGCCTTTCCAGCGATCTGGTCGCCGAGACGCTCGACATCGTGCGCGCCGACCGGCCGCTGCATTCGCTCGAGGCCGAGTTCACCGAGCAGCCGCTGGCCAATGCACGGCGACTTGGTCTCAGTGACGAATGGGTCAAGCGTATCGCGCAGGCCAATCCGTCCGCGCGCGAGGTGCTCAGCGTCGCGCGCCTCGTGGCCGGCTCGGATGCGTCGCGTCAATTGCAGACGGGTGACATCCTGCTCGCCATCGACGATCACCCGGTAACGCAGT
>DATBAM010000017.1:0-29325 GCA_036271535.1 Steroidobacteraceae bacterium
TTGAAGAACAAGTGTGACAGGTCGGCGTGCACGAAGCCGCTCGAGATCACCGTCCAGTATTGCCGCTTCGGCGCGAACCAGTAGGGTCTGAAAAGACATCGCTCCAGGAACGCGCGCGACGCAAAGCCGATCAGGCTTGCGGCGACGATCATCCCGAGTATGAGCAGTACCGCCATCGTCTCAGGCCACGCTCTCGGCGCTGTAGCGAGCGAGCAGGCCGCTGCGCAGACCGTACCGGTAGACCGCGGCGAACAGCAGTGCCGCGACCGCGACATAGGTGACGGCGAGCAGGGCGCCGATCCACAATCCTGAGGCCGAGACCCCGTGCCCCGCTACCGCCAGGCGCATGTTCTCGAACACATATGACGCCGGCAATGCGTATCCGATGTCCTGCATCCAGCCGGGCAGCGTTGCCAGCGGGTAGAACACGCCAACGAATGGCGACAGCATCGCCGGGATCGGCCACACCAGCCATTCGGAGGCGGGCCCGAATCGCAGTACCAGTGCGCACGCCAGGATGCCGAACGCGATGCCAAACAGGAACAGGACCAGCAGGAACGGTATCAGCAGCAGTCCGAGCGCGAAGAACGGCAGACCGAATACCAAAGTCGCGACGATCAGCATCACGACCAGACCGATGGTACTGGTCACGATCGCGGTGACCACGAGACCCAGCAGATACTCTGAAATCTTCATCGGGGAGGCGAAGATGTTGAGGAAGTTGCGTGACCAGACGTCCTCCAGGAAGCCCATGGTCACGCCCTGCATGATGCGGCTGAACAGATCCCACAGCAGCACCGCGCCCAGCAGGCTTGCGATGAAATCGATGCCGCCGCCGCGGGCCACGCTGTTCAGGTAGCGCGATAGAAAACCCCACAGGACGATGTCGACGGCTACCCAGCCGATCATCGGCAGCACGCGCGTCGGACTGCTGCGCATCAGGTAGACCTGCCGCACCACGATAGCGGCTACCGGGCGCAGCCTCATGGCGCGGCCAGGGGCTCGCGCGCCAGCCGGATGAAAAGTTCGTCGAGCGTCGCCGCGCCGTGTTGCCCCGGCAATTGCCGCGGGTCGCCTTCCAGCAGGATGCGGCCGCGCGAGAGGAACAGCACCCGATCGCAGGTCTCCTGGACCTCGTACATGTTGTGCGAGGTCCAGAGAATGCCGCAGCCGCCGTCGCTCGCCAGTGCCCGGATCCGTTGGCGAATCAGGTCGGCGGCGGAGGGGTCCAGCGAAGCAGTCGGCTCGTCCAGCAGCAGCAGTTTTGGTCGGTTCAGCATCGCCTTGGCCAGTGCCAGACGGGTCTGCTCGCCCGATGACAGCACGCCAGCCCGGGTGTCGGCCAGCGCTCCGAGTTCGTATTCGCGCAGCAGCGACTCGACCCGCGACGCTCCGTCGGGTACGTCATAGAGCAGGCTGAAGAAGCGCAGATTCTGCCGCACCGTAAGATTGCCGGGCAGCGCCGCATAGACGGCGGCGAAGTTGGTACTGGCGAGCGCCCGGGCTCGCCGCCTTTCGAGGTCGAGTCCTTCGATACGGATAGTGCCGGAGGTCGGTTGCAGAACCCCCAGCACCATGTTGATCGTGGTCGTCTTGCCGGCGCCATTGGGGCCCAGGAGCCCCACGATCTCGCCGGCATGCACCCGGAACGAGATGCCATCGACCGCGACGGCGTTGCGATAGACCTTGCGGACCGCGTCGACGCTAAGGGCGGGATCGCCTACCAACGGCCTACCAACGCCGCGAACGCTATCTGGGTTCCTGGCCCGGGTTCGGATCTTCAGCCGGGTAGGTCTTCACGCCGTTGCCGGCAGGCGATGCGGCGCTGCTCGGCGCTGGCGGCGGCATGTTGCTCGCAGGCGGCGGGCTGGCCGGCGAACCCTGCGAGGCGGCCGGCGCGGCATCGTCCTGGGTGCTGAGTTCGACCGCGCGCACGAAGCGTCGGGCGGCCTCTGAGTCCACCTTGGCCTTGCCGCTGGTGATCAGCTCGGAGTTGACCGATTCGTTGTGATAGAAGAACTGGTTGGCTTTGTTGTCGAAGGCCAGCACGGTGCCGTCGAGCGCCACGCCTGCGAACAGGCCGCGCGAGCGCGAGTAGGAATAGACCTCGGCGCTGATGCCCGCTGCAGCCTCTCCCTGCCGGCCGAGCGGCCCGGCGGCGACCGAGGCGTCCGCGCCCAACGTGAATTTGCCGCGTGCAAAGTTCTCGACGCTCCGGCGGGTCACGAAAATCAGCACCACGTCGGTGGAGGTAGCCCCGACCTGCCAGCCGAAGCTGCCGCCCGCCAGGTGGATGAAGATCGGGTTGCCGAACCGGTCATGCTCATCGCGCGTCACCATCACGCCGTCGCCGTAGCGGCCGCCGAAGATGAACGCGCCCTTGATGACCTCAGGGATGACGGCGACCCCGTAGGCTCGCTGCATCAGCCAGTCTGGGACCCGGCTGTCGGGTGTGTCACGCAGTTCGTTCAGGATCGAGGTGGCCGTCTTCAGCCGTACGTCTTCTTTGGATTCGTCGGTCGACTGAGCGAATGCCGTCGGTGCGGCTATGGCCATCCAGACGGACAGCATCGTGAAAACCAGGCAGCGTTTGATCATGTTTCCCCTCCGGCCATCAGGCCTGTCGGGGCGAATGATCGTTCAGTACCAGACGGAAATAAAGAACTGCATGATGTTGGCGCCGTAAGAGTACAGCGGCTCGGCAGACGGATTCTGATTGGGCAGGTCTACGAGTTCGTTGCGGAAATCGTCGTAGTCGATGCGCATGTGCTGGAAGTCGGCGTTGACCGTTCCCTTCTGGATGAAGCTGGGCCAGGTCGGCTTGAATTCCCATGCGGCGCCCACGCCGAGCGTCAGGCTGTGGAACTGAGCCAGCTCGCGGTCGCGCGATTCGAAGTTCTGCGCATTCTCGAACGGAAACACGTCGCTGTAGAAGTCGGCGGCGGTCTGCCGGTAGTAGCGTGCCGAGGCGTCGAAAGTCCAGGCGTGCCAGGGCTGCGTGTACCCCAGACGGATGGTGTGCGCCTGGATGTCCCAGGTGTCGGTGTAGTAGCGGTAGTTGGCGTCCACGGCCGCGTGCCATGGCAGGTAGTACTTCGCCTGCGCCGACACGGCGTTGCCGGTACGGGTGTTCGGTGTCGTGGCCGGGCCGAACGTGACGCGGCCGGTGTTGTTGTCGACGAACCGTATCTGCCGGTACGGGCTCTGCAGATAGCCTGCGTTTTCGCTGGTCTCATAGTTGATGCCCAGCAGCAGGTTGCGGGTGAGCACCTGCGACAGTCCCAACGTCCAGGTGCGATGGTCCGCGTCTCCCTTGAATATCTCGACCGGCGGGGCGTGTTCGTAGACCTTGTCCCAGCCACGGCTGAAGCCGAACGAGACGGTCGTCAGGTCGCCGAACATGCTCTGGCTGATGTTGAAGAAGCCGGTGTTGGACTTGTAGTCCGGCTCGTTGCTGTTGATCCAGCCCACGCTGTAGAGCGTATTGCCGTGCAGATAGTCCAGGCCGACGTGGTGCTCCGTGCGGCGTTCCTTGTATTTGCTCGCCTGTGACAGCACGTCGATCGAGGCGCTGGTGATCAGGTCGAGGTAATACTGATATGACGCGGAGAAGGAGTCGCCGATCTTCTTGCGCACCAGTACCGACGGGCCTTCGACGGTCACCCCGCCGCCCTCGTAGCGGTGGTACATGACATCGGCGCGATCTTCCGGCAGGACGTCCGCTCGCGTGACCAGGCCCAGCGTCGCGGCCGCCACAAGCACGGCGCAGCTCGCCCGCACGGTTCGTGTCCAGAGTTTTGTCACGGGCTCGCCTAAGGCTAGTTGCAGCCGCAGCCGCCGCCCACGCTACCGGTGGCACCGCGGGCGCCTTCGCGCACTTCGAAAACGTGGTCGAGGTAGACGGCCTGAATCGGATTGCGGTCGAAGGACATGATCGGATCCGCCAGGTGTTCGCGCTCGTACGGCTTGACCCAGGGCCTGATCGGTGCGCAGCCGTCCAGCAGCAACACAGCCGGCACCAACACAGCCGGTAACAGATAACGCACTTGCCAGCGGCCTCGCGACATCGACATCTATTCTCGCATCAGCGCCCGGATCTGGTTCATGTATTCGCCCTCGTCGCCAGGGTTGTAGCTGCGGTGAACGTAGCGCACGTTGCCCTTACGATCGACGATCACCGTGCTCGGCATGCCGGCGACCTCGTAGAGTGTACTGACCTTGCTGTCGGTGTCGAACAGAATCGGAAACGTCACGGGCGTGGTCTTCAGAAAGCCGATCGCGTCGGCCGACTTGGGCTCGACGTTGACGCCCAGCAGCGTGACTCCGGCTGCTTTGTACTTGTCGTAGATCTTCTCCAGGATTGGCATTTCCTGCCGGCAGGGGCCGCACCAACTGGCCCAGAAATTGATCAGCACCACCTTGCCCTTGAGATCGGACAGTGCCACCGGATTTCCAGTCGAGGCCGGCAACTGGAACCCCGGCGCGGGCGCCCCGGGCGAGATACCGGCAACAGCGGGTGCCGCGAACGCCGCGGTCATCACGGCTACGCCTGCGAATACCATTAGAAACTTCGGCAGACTGACTCGCATAAACGCCTCCCGTAAACGGTTTCGGCTACCAGACGAAAATCGTCGCGCCGATCGTTGCCTGAAGGTTGTTCTTCAGCTGTGAGGGGCCGACGTCGTCGGATCTGAACACAATGTCCTGAACATCGATGTGCAGGGCCAGCCAGTCCACTGGCAAAACCCGGAAACCCGCGCCGAAGTTGACGCTGAAATTCTCATCGCCGGCAAAGGTCACCTCGCCGATGCCGCCGAGCACATAGAACGCGCTGGTCATGGCCAGGCTGTGGCCGATGAACACCTCGCCCGGGAAGATGTTGTAGCCCAGCGAGGCGTTGTAATACGTGAAGCGCCTCTCAGCATCGGAAAGAAGATTCAGATTGCCGGCGAGCAGCTCGGCGCTGGTTCTTCCGGCTTTCGCGCGACCGTAGGTGCCCTCGACGAAGAAGTCTTCGGTGATGTGATAGTCGAGTCGGGCGCCGGCCACAGGTTGCGCGCCGAAGTCCTGTATGGACAGCTCGCCGTAATAGCCACCGAGTTCCAGATTGCGGGCCTGGACAGTCGGCACCTTCACCGTGCGGCGCTGCACCTGCGGATCGATCACCGAAGGCGGTGCCGTGTCGTCGCCGTTGTCCTTGGCCTGTTTGTCTTCCCCTGAAGAGTCCGCGCCGTCGCCCTGCGTCTTCGGCTGATGCTCATGTCGGTGCATCAGCGCGCAGCCGTTGAGGGTCAACGCGAGCGCACTCAGTAGAAGAAGGCGAATCCGAGTCTCCATTCTTCATTGACCTCGTTCGAATTGGTCCTGGTGAATACCACGTACTCGCGATACTCACCGCGAAAGAAGAAACGCCGGGTCAGGTACAGGCGTGCACCCACACCGACATAGGCCACCTGGTCGTCGCGGTCGATCGCTCCGGCGAGCAACACCTTCGGCGAAATATGCTCATAGCCCGTACCGACCGTCACCAGCGGCGATGCGCGCCATTCCGGCATGAAGACATGGGCGAGGCCAGCCTCGACGATGTAACCATTTGACACGTTGCCGAGAAAATTCTGCGCACCGAGCTCGACACTGAGATTGTCGGTCAACGACAGCGCCGCGTATCCCGCGACCAGCGTCGCGCCGGCATAAGCGCCGGAAAATATGCCGCTTTCCCAGCGATGGGAGGTGAAGCCGGCGCGATCACCCAACGATACCTTGAACGTCGACCCATCGGCGAGCGACGCCGTGGTCAGCTCACGGACCGAGGCCCAGCCCTCCAGTCCGTGCTCGGTGCGTACCTTGTACCAGTCGGTGCGCCGGAACAGGACATCGACCGAATCCCCGCGCGCAACGACCTGTGCCACGGGATAGCCGCGTCCGGGACCGGTATGCAGTTCCAGATAGGGCTGCGTGATAAACAGCTGCAGCAATTCGTGCGCGCTGTGTGCCGGTCTCGCAAAAAGCGACAAGGCAGACAGCAGCAGCGCGGCCGCAAGCCTAGTTCGCCAACGGAGCTGCAAACGGGTTGTTGTAATACTGAGCGCCAATGTCTACCCATTCTGACAGCAGCTTCAGCTCCGCGCGAGACAGAAATCCGTCATGCGTGGCACCGGGTTGGAAGTCCAGGAAAAAGTGCGAGTCACGAGCGTCGCCAGACATGAATTCGGCCGGTCTCAACTGGGTCGTCGTGGTCTGCCCGGTGGTCGCGCTGGTACCCGTGAGGGTAAAGGGCTGCAGCAGCTGCGTATAGGCGTTGTCCTGATTGGCATCGGTCGTCGAGGCACCATCGGCCAGGTTCAGGTAGCCGTCGGTCGAATCGCTCACAGTATGGCAGTTCACGCAGGTGTTGGCGCCTCGATCCTTGTCCCAGAGCGGCTGCAGGATCGTGTGGTAGTTGATCACGACGCGGCAGCTGGTGGTCCATCCTCCCCCGGGCTGTCCGTTCGGCAGAGCACAGCTCTGCGAGGTCGGCAGCGGCGTGGTGAAACTGGCGTCGTCGTACGACACCAGCAGCGGCTCGTTGCCGGTGCCGCCGCCGAACCACGGATCGGTGAACGACAGATTCACGCTGGGCGTCGCCGCGGCGGTCTTGGAGGTGGCAGAGTTGCCGCAGTTATAGCCGACCAGCGTCTCCGCCATGGTGTCGCCCGGACACGCGCTATAGCTGCCCACCGTGCCGGGAAACGGGCCTGTCCCGGTCGCGCCACCCCAGACCGACTGGAAGGTGCCTGCGCGACCGTGCGAATAAGTGCTCAGACCCGTTATCTGAATCTGATTGGCCTGCGGCACATGGCAGCCGTTGCACTTGATTTCCTCGCCAGGCAGCGCCTGCAGCCAAGCATGGTGTGGCGCAAACAGCCGCTGGCCGTTGGCGTCGACGACCGAGATCTGAAAGGCGACGTTCGCGGGCACCTTCACACGCACCGATCCGTCGGGCTCTATCGGAACATATCCGAGGATCTCCCGCATGTAGTTGCCTGCCACGCCGAACGCGGTGGTCCGATCGAAGTTCAGTGTCTGTTTGTTCGGAATCGACACGGCTTTTTCAAGACGCAGGAAGCGAGCCTGCCGCTGATCGGCAGGTTCCTGCGCCATCTGTGCGATACCGCCCGCCGGCAGTCCGGTGGAGAGTGCGCCGTCCCAGTCGTACACGCTGCGGATATCCAGCACCGCGACCGGAGTGGAGGTATTGGTGTAAGCGTCATTGAGTGCCAGCGGCGCGACCGGCCGCGGCTGCAACGCGACGACGCCGGTCAGGAACACCCCTTCGGCGGGTGTGACCACGGGCTTGTAGGTGTTGTCGGCGGGGTTGAGCATCCACACGCTGTAGAGCACCGGCGCCTCCTTGAGCGTGGGATTGGAGCCCGTCGCCAGCGCAAGGTTGGCGTCAGTGCACGCGAGGATCGTGCCGGTGGCATCCTGCAGGCGGCACTGGTTCCAGGTGACCAGTATGCGGCCGGTGCCGTCCCACAGCGGAAATCCGGAGGAGAAGCGTCCTCCGCTCGAGATCAGCGGCAGTTTGGTCGTGGTATCGACCGCCGTCACCACGGCGTTCTGCGTGGCAGCCTGCTGCGCAAGCGTGGTCGTCGACGCACCGTTGTTCTGCGGCGTGTCGGGAAACGCCTGGTTGTTCTCGACGAAATTACCAATGTCGATGATCTGCAGATCGCCACCGAAGTTGGCGTCGGTGAATGGGCGCACGAGCGTGAGGATCCTGCCGTCCGGCATCTCGCGCGGCTGAGTGAACTGCACCGTACAGTCGGCGCCCGTCGGGCAGCCGCTGCCCCCTGCCGGATTGGTGCTGACGGTCTGGTGGCTTCCCTTGCCATAGGCCAGCTGCACATCGGTGCCGTCGGGATTGGCGCTGTATAGATTGAAACCGTTCACGCCGTTGGCATGGTCCCAGCGGCTCCAGAGGATGCGGCCGTTCTGTAGCACGGTCACGTCGACATCGTGACTCTGGTTGAATGTGATCTGATGCAGATTGGGGTACGTATTCGACGGGTTGGGGAACCCCGCCGTGCCCATCACGTGCAGAACGAACGCGGACTCGTTCAGGTCTTCGGTCTGAGCCTCGAATCCTGGTTTGCCCTCGTCGGTCAACACCGAACCGGAGGCGATCTGACGCGTGGTGGCGAAGATGATGCGGTCGTCCGGCAGATAGTGCGGTGAAATGTACTGCGACAGCGTGCCCTGCGGATCGGACTGCGGCAGCAGCGGCTGCAGCAGATCCTGCGCCACCACGTACTCGTAGATGTTCCAGTTCGGCGCTTTCAGATCCATTTGCGTCGCAGTGACCGGACCGCGCATCGCGAAGATGACGCGAGTGCCGTCACTCGAGACGTCGACGTCCTTGATGTCGTAGAACGTTCCCTTGGGCGCGGTACTGGTGATGCGCGCCGTGACATTGACCTCTTTGCCGCCGTTGTTGGTTGGATTGAGGATGTAGAGATCGGCGCTGGCCAGAAACGCGCGTCGCAACCGCAGATCGTCCTGTGTACCGGCCGGCGGCTCGGTGCGCTTCACGTAGGCAATGCCGAAGTCGGTGGTCTGGGAATCGGCCGGCTGCGAATTGACGATCGTGACGGAGCCGCCGCCGCCGTTGGTGCTGCAGGCCGTCAGCGCTGCGACGCAGGACAACGTCGCGCATAGCATCGTGGAGCGCATGAGCAAACTCCCTGTATGCGGTTTATGTGACATGTGTCTACCTCGCGCTGCCAACCACTTCACGGTAATAACCTATCGTTCCGCGTCTGCTAACGGCCCGGTTGCTATGAGACCAGACGCGAGCCCCCTAAAACTGTGTGGTGCGTCTTGATTAGGCGGAACAAACGGACTTGAGTCGCAGCAAACCATAGCGGAAAGCATAGATCGATTTACGTAATGGATGCGACCGTCGGCGTGCTGCGACATTACGTAGAGCGCGCCGTCATGCCTATGATGGCCCATCGAACGCACTCCCTACGAGTGCAGGAGTTCGGCGCAATGTTGGATACATCGAAGACTTCTCCCGGCCGCGTGGCTATGGCAGCGTGCCTTACGCTGGCGGCCGCCCTGCAGCCGATTGCGCCCGCGTTCGCAGGTCCCAACGATCAGGCCAAGCGTCTGTTCGATCGCCTGACCGGCACACCGCCGAGTGCCACGGTTTTGCAGCAGATGTCGGCCGACATCTCCAGCAGCAACGCGACTGCCGCGGCGCAGATCGCCATGCAGGATCCGGCTTTCTTCAACGTGACGGTACGCAATTTTGCGGCGCCGATGACCAACGTCGCGCAGAGCGTGTTCGTGCCGCTGAACGATTACACCGCCACCATCATCGGCATGGTCCGCGACAACGTGCCATTCAACACCGTGCTGTCGGCGGATCTGGTCTACACCGGGAACATGTCGGGCGTTCCGGCTTACTCACCTTCGAACAACAATCACTACCAGTACCTGGACACCAACAACGCCGATCTGTCGAAGGTGCTGCAGCCGCAGATGCAGTCCTCGCTCACCGGTATTCCCAGCGCGGCGACCGCGGGCGTCATGACGACCACGGCCGGCGCATCCGCTTTCTTCTCGCTCGGCACCAACCGGCGGATGCTGCGTTTCACGATGATGAATTTCATGTGCAACGACCTCAACACGATCATGGATATCACCCGGCCGCCCGATCGCATCCGACAGGATCCGTCACGTTCGCCGGGGGGTGACAGCCGCACGTTCCTCAATACCTGCATCGGCTGCCACTCGGGCATGGATGCGCTGGCCGGAGCCTTTGCCTATTACGACTTCGACACCAACAGCAATCAGCTGGTCTATACGCCGGGGCAGGTGCAGGCCAAGTACGGCATCAACACCGCCAACTTTCCGTACGGCCATGTGACCACCGACGACAGCTGGATCAACTACTGGCGGCAGGGTTCGAATGCGGTTCTTGGCTGGAGCAGCTCGCAGCCCGGTAGTGGCAACGGTGCGAAGACGTTCGGTCAGGAGATCGAGAACTCGTCGCAGTTCGCCAGCTGCCAGGTGCAGAAGGTTTTCCAGGCGATGTGTCTGCGCGCGCCGAGCAACGCGGCCGATCGATCCAAGGTCTCTCAGATCACCGCCGATTTCGTCTCATCAGGCTACAACATGAAGACAGCGTTCGCCGAGAGCGCCGTCTACTGCATGGGCCAGTAGGGAGCATTCACGTGAATCTGCTGAAGCGATGTCTGACGGATCTTCGCCTGCTGGCACTCGGTTGTACCGTGCTGCTGGCATCCTGTTCGGGTGGAGCGCCGACGACCAGTAATGTCGACATCCAATCGTCGGCGCAGGCCGCGGTGTACACCGGCCCATCGCCGGAGTCCGCCGATGTGCAGGCGTTCGAGGCCAATCTGTGGGTGAACATCTCACCGGCGTCGCGTTGCGGCGGCTGCCACAAGGCCAACGGCCAGTCGCCGATGTTCGCGCGCTCGGACGATATCAACCAGGCTTACAGTGCGGCGCTGACCGTGGTCGATCTGTCGCAGCCCGACAATTCGGTCATGGTGCAGAAGGTGGCCAGCGGCCACAACTGCTGGCTGTCCAGCCCGCAGGCCTGCGCGGACATCATCACCACCTGGATCTCCAACTGGGCTAGCGGTAATACGGGCACCGCGGGTGGCACACAGATCGCGCTGAGCGCGCCACCCGACATCACGGTCGGCTCGAGCAAGGTCTACCCGAGCGATCCGACGTTGTTCGGTTCCACCGTCTATCCGCTGGTGCGCCTGTATTGCGCCAAGTGCCACTCGGACACCGCCGGCTCACCGCAATCGCCGTTCTTCGCCAGCGCGAACGAGCAGCAGGCCTATCTCGCCGCGCAGCCGCTGATCTCCCTCAATCAGCCGACCTCGTCGGTGCTCTACAACCGGCTCGCGCAGGACTCGCACAACTGCTGGGGCAGCCCGGTCGACTGTCAGGCCAGCGCGGCCGCGATGCTGTCCGCGATTCAGGCGCTCGCCAACGGAATCCAGGTCACCCCGGTCGATCCGACGCTGATCGTCTCGGAGGCGCTGTCGCTCACGCAGGGCACGATCGCCTCGGGCGCCAACCGCTATGACGTGCACGACATCGCCAAGTGGGAATTCAAAGAAGGCACGGGCTCGACTGCCTACGACACCAGCGGCGTAGATCCCGGCATGGATATGACGCTCAGCGGTGACGCGGCCTGGGTCGGTGGCTGGGGAATCAGCTTCACCACCAACGGTCGCGCGCAGGCGAGTACCGCCACCAGCACCAAGCTCTACAACCGACTGACGGCCAGCGGACAGTACAGTCTCGAGATGTGGATCAACCCCGCCAACGTCACTCAGACCAAGGCGAACATCATCGGCTACTCCGGTGGTGACAGCGTCCGCAACTTCTCGATGTCGCAGAATGCGTTCCAGTACAGCATGTCCGCGCGGACCAGCTCGTCGGACCTCAACGGCGCTCCGGCGCTGGTGACGAACGCCAACAATCAGCTGGCCCAGGCGGCGCTGCAGCACGTCGTGATGACCTACGATCCGACCAACGGCCGCAAGCTGTACGTCAATGGCACCTTCACCGGTGACGTCGACAAGTCCACCGGCGGCACGCTCAGCAACTGGGACAACAGTTATGCGTTCCTGGTCGGCAACGAGACCTCGGGCGACAAGCCGTGGCAGGGCACGCTGCGCTTCGCAGCGGTGCACGACAAGGCGCTATCGCAACAGCAGATCCAGGAGAACTTCGCGGCAGGCGTCGGCGCCAGCTACTACATGCTGTTCAACGTCAGCCAGCTGATCAATGTGCCGCAGTCGTACATCATGTTCACGGCGAGCCAGTACGACAGCTACAGCTATCTGCTGGCGCGGCCGACCTTCATCAATCTCAATCCCAGCTGGAAGCCCGACAGCCCGATCCAGATCGCCGGCATCCGCATCGGTGAGAACGGAGTCGAGCTGCCGGTCGACCAGGCCTGGATTCCGCTCAACGTCACCGTCGATTCTTCCGACTACTCGCCGACCAACGGCCAGTTGCTGTCGCCGCTGGGAGCCGTGTTCCCGGTGCAGAACGGTCCGGGAAGCGACCAGCTGTTCGTGACGTTCGCGCAGATCGGCACGCTTGCGCATACCTACACGACGACCAATCCGCCGGCGCCGACGCCGACGGATCTGCCGGCAGTGTCCGATATCGGCGTGCGGATCTTCGACGAGGTCAATGCCTCGATGGCGAAGGCCACGACCGTCTCGGCGGGCAATTCCTCCGTCGCGACAACCTACACCCAGGTGCAGACCGGCCTGCCGACCGTCTTCGACATCCAGAGCATCGGCTCGGGTGCGCTGATTGCCGGTGCGCAGCTGGCGATGCAGTACTGTCAGGCGCTGGTCAACGATCCGACCCTCGGCCCGACGTTCTTCCCCGGCATGGATTTCACGGCCGCACCCGGAACGGCATTCGTCACCCATGGTGCCGAAGACCTGATCGTGCAGCCGATCTACAACAATCTGGTCGGGCAGAATTTGACCACGCAGCCAGCCAACAGCGCCGTCAGCACCGAGCTGTACTCGCTGATCGACACGCTGACCGCGAGTCCGAGCAGTGCGGCACCGGCCGCGCGTACCCAGCAGATCTCCATGGCGGCCTGTACCGCCGTGTTGACCAGCGCCACGACATTCATCAAGTGAAGCGACCCGAGGCTTGCTCATGAAGAAGCGACCGACAACCCGCACGCCACCCCCGCCGCACGCGCTGCGCAACCTCAACCACCGTCCGCCGGTTTCGCGTCGCGAATTCCTCGGCCGGGGGTTGCTGGGAGCCACCGCATCGGTCGTCGGGACCTCCTCGCTGCTGAGCCTGGTGAATCCGCGCAGAGCCTATGCCGCGCTCGATTCGGATATTCAGGCGCTCGTTTCGAGTCCCTGCAACATCCAGGCAGGTGCGGGCAAGATTCCGTTCATCGTCATCGACCTGGCGGGTGGCGGCAATATGGCCGGCTCCAACGCACTGGTCGGCGGCAAGGGTGGGCAGCTCGATTTCCTGACCACCTCGGGTTACAACAAACTCGGCCTGCCCGGCAACATGATCCCGAATGCCTCGGCGGGCACCGGTAACTTCGTCGATACGTCGATGGGCATTGCGATGCACAGCGACAGCGCTTATCTGCGGGGCATCAAGGCGCGCGCCTCGGCTTCCACGCTGGCCAACATGAACGGCGCGGTCATCCCCTCCATCAGCCAGACCGATACCAATCTGAACCAGCAGAATCCGCTGTACGGCATCCACGCGGCCGGCGCGGCTGGCGATCTGCTGGTGCTGGTCGGCACCGAGGCCACCGCATCGGGCGGCAATTCGATGGCGCCGACGTACATGGTGGATGCAACTGTCAATCCGACCGTGGTGACCAAACCATCGGACGTCACCGGGCTTATCAATACCGGCTCGCTGGTGGGTCTGCTCAACCAGGCCGACGCCGTCCACGTACTGGAGTCGACCGCGCGTATCAGTGCCGCCAAGATGGGTACGGTCAGTACCGGCCTCGCGAGCGCGGACGACACCAAGGCCAAGAATCTGGTCGAGTGCAGCTATGTCGACGCTGCCTACCTCGTCGACAAGTACGGCAATGCGTTGCAGGCCCTCGATCCGACGCTCGATCCGCATATCACGGGTTCGGGCGGTATCTTCACGTCGGCGGACCTGCAGAACAGGGATTTCCTCGCCACCGCCTCGGTCATGAAGATGGTCATCAACGGTTATGCCGGCGGCGGCACCATCGAACTGGGCGGCTTCGACTATCACGACAGCACCCGCGCCACCGGTGAAGGCCGGGATTTCGAGGCCGGGCAAGTGATGGGTGCCTGCCTCGAATACGCGGCACGCGTCGGCGTGCCGCTGATGATCTGCGTCATCAGCGACGGCTCGCTGGTATCCAGCGGCATGCCGGACAACTCGGTCGGCGGCCGTGGCAAGGGCGCCTGGATGGCCGACAACACTGCCACGGCGGCGGCGCTGATGCTGGTTTTCGACCCCCGAGGTAAGCCGTCGGCGATGATGAATCAGATCGGCTACTTCAATTCGGACGGTACCGTGAATGCCACCGGCAGCCCGGCCGCGAACTCGGTGACGCTGCTGGCAGAGACGATGGTGCTCAATTACATGGCTCTCCACGGATCGGCGGGTGCTTTCCAGTCGCTGACCTATGCGAGCGGTCAGCCATCGGGCCTGGGTGCCGCGGCGTCATACGACAGCCAGATCGCCTTCGGACAGCTGCAATCCGTGTCGGGCGGCAAGATCATCCCGCCAACGTAGAGCGGTAAGCGTCGAGGCCCGCCGGAGGCTTCAGGGGGTCATGCGCGCGCAATTCAAAATTGCGAGCGCTGTCATGTATTTGCGGTACAACAGTCGCCGTGGGTCGACGAATGATGTCAAATGGGCACCCCATGATGGCTCCTACCCGCTTGATTCACCGCCAGATTGTCCTCGGCTTATCGGTCCTCGGGCTAATGGCGGCCACTCTATATGTAGGGCGGGCGCGCGCGGCCCCGGGCCTGATCGGCCAGCACCCCTCGGATTTCGCGCTGCCGGCGGCCGCAGGAAGCAACGTGCGCCTGTCGGAGTATCGGGGCCAGCCCGTCATTCTGGTGTTCTGGGGCAGTCAGTGCGGTGCCTGCGAAAAGCAGCTCGCGTTGCTGGATCGCCTCTACTCGACCTACCGGACATCGGGCCTGGCAACGTTCGGCATCAGCGTGGACGATGACATGACGCACGCCGGGGAGTACGCACACGCCCATCCGATGTCTTATCCGATGCTGCTCGATGCATCGAAGAGCGTCGGCCGCTCCTTTCAGATAGATCGTCTGCCGACGACAGTCATGATCGACCGCGCCGGGGTCGTTCGCTACATCCATTCCGATGATCACTTCGATGAGCGTTCCTATGTGATGCAGATACGCGCGCTGCTGAACGACGACGTCGCGGTACCATGAGAACCTTTCTTCGCCGAAGACACGCTATGAATACACTGCACCGCACCGCCCTTGCCGCGCTCTTCCTGATGCTCGGCACCGCCTGGGCGCAACAGCCGCCCGCACCATCGACGGCGATCCCCGCCCAGGACGCGGCCGCCGCGCCTGTTGCTGCCGAGCCGGCGGCCAGCAGCGCACCCGCGGCCACCGCGCAGGCCGGCAGCGATTCGGACCAGGCCGCGGATGCGAAGAGCACACGTTCGATCGACGGTCAGATCCAGGACCTCAAGAAGGACGTCGTCGATCTCAACAAGGACCTCTTCGTGCTCGAGGAGGAACTGTTGTATCCAGCCAATACGCAGGTGGCGGTGTTCGTGTCGGTCGATGTCGGGGATTTCTTTGCGCTCGATTCGATCACGCTCAAGATCGACAACCACGAGGTCACGAATTACCTGTACACCCCGCGCGAAGCCGCAGCGCTCGTCAAGGGAGGGGTGCAACGCCTGTATGTCGGCAATCTCAAGGCCGGCGAACACGAACTGGTGGCGCTCTTCAACGGCAAGGGCCCGCACGACAGGAACTATCGGCGCGGCGCCAATCTGAGATTCGAGAAGGGCGTCGGTGCCAAGTACCTGGAACTGAAAGTGACCGATCACACGCACGCCCAGGAGCCGGACTTCGAGATCAAGGATTGGGAATAGTCAGCGCATGAGACGTGGGTGTCGCTCGTTCGGGCTGACGATTGCGCTGTTGATTGCAACGGCCAGTCCCGCCGCATGGTCCAGGCACAAGCACGAAGTCCAGGATCTGACCCGGCTGCCGGCTATCACGGTGCAGGATCTGCACTACGGCGATGTGCTGTTCCATTACTGGGCGGATGAAGATGCAGGGCTGCATACGCTGATCCTGCTCGACGCCTACTCGCAATGGCAGCGCATGCCGCATCACGAGGCGGACGCGCAGCTGCTGGCCGCGGGTCTGTATCTGCAGCTGGGCATGCACAACGAAGCCGGCAAGCGCTTCGAGGCACTGCTGGGCGATCCGCGGCTGCCGCCCCTCGTCCGCAACCGCGCCTGGTTCTACCTGGCCAAGATCTGGTACGAGCGCGGCTACTACGACCGCAGCGAGCAGGCGCTCGGCCGCATTCAGGGCACGCTCGATCCCTCGACCGACGCCGAGCGGATTCATCTGCTGGCGAATCTTCTGATGCGGCAACAGCGCTTCGACGAGGCGATCACGCTGCTGCAAAGCTGGAACGGGCCGCCTGACTGGATGGCGTATTCGCGCTTCAATCTCGGCGTGGCGCTGGTACGGGTAGGGCGTCTATCGGATGGCGATCCCATGCTGACCGCCGTGGGCACACTCGACACCGCCAGCGCCGAGTTGCTCAATCTGCGGGACAAGGCCAACCTGGCGCTTGGGTACGCTTATCTGCAGGCCGATCAGCCGGCGCAGGCGCTGCCGCCGCTCGGTCGCGTGCGTCTGGACGGGCCCTATTCGAGCCGGGCGCTGCTGGGCGATGGCTGGGCGCGAGCCGACCTTCACGATTTCAAAGGCGCCCTGGCACCGTGGCTGGAGCTGCAGAAGCGCAGCCTGCTGGACGCGGCCGTACAGGAGTCGTACCTGGCCGTACCCTATGCCTACGCCAAACTGGGTGCGACGACTCAGGCTGCCGATGCCTATGAGCAGGCGCTGAAGTCCTTCGCCGACGAGGGTGACAGCCTCGAGCAGACAATCGCCCACATACGAGAAGGGCATCTGCTGGATGACCTGCTGACGGATGACGACCGCAACGCCAATACCGTCGGCTGGTACTGGCAGCTCAAGTCGCTGCCGGATTCGCCGCAATCGCGCTATCTCTATGCGCTGCTGGCCGACAACGATTTCCAGGAGGGCCTGAAGAACTGGCGCGACCTGCGATATCTGCAGCACGACCTGACGCACTGGGACGAGAGCATGGACACGTTCGAGGCGATGATCGACACGCGCGAACGCCGCTATGTCAAACAGATGCCGGAAGTCGATGCGATGCTGGCAAGTGACGCGCCGACGAAGCTGCGCGCGCAGCGCGATGCCGCCTCGACACGTTTGAACGCGATCGAGAGCGCCGATGATGTCGTCGCGCTCGGAACTGCTGAGCAGCGGGAGCAGTGGTCGCAGGTCGAACAGCTGGTGAGCCAGGCCGAAGCCATGCCGCCGGGTATCGAACGGGTCGAGACGCTCGATAAGTTGCGTCTGATGAAAGGCGCGCTCTACTGGCAGCTCGATGCCGATTTCAAGCAGCGCAGCTACGAACAGCAGCGAGCGTTGAAGCAGGTCGACGCGCAGCTCGAGGAGCTGCAGAACCGCTGGGTCCGCGTGCAGCGGGCGCGCTCTACCGTGGCCAACGATACCGGTGAGTTCGCGACGCGGATCGCGGCGCTGGCCGAGCGCATCAAAGTGATCCGTGCGCGTCTGAAGGATACCTTGCAGCAGCAAAGCGAATATCTCGCGACGCTGGCGACGGGCGAGCTGCAGTCGCAGCACGACCGCCTCGAAACCTATGCACTGCAGGCGCGCGTACAGCTCGCCGATATCTACGATCGCGGCTCCGACGAGAGCGACAAGCCGGCAAACAAGCCGGCCGAGAAGCCGTCCGGGTCCCAGCCGGCCCCGACGCCTGACGCGAAATGAAACGGCGCACCTTGCACCTGCTGGGAATTGTGCTGGCCGGCATTACGCCGTTGGCGCTGGCGGCGCCGCCGGTGAAGGCGCCCACCATCGGCGATCTTGATACCAAGGCCGTGCCGGTGCATCCCGACACCAAACCGCCAGGCGGTGGTGCTTCCAAGGCGATGGAGAACTATCGCGAGTTCCTGAAGCTGCAGAACGCCGACCCGAAGCTGCGCGTCGAAGCATTGCGGCGCCTGGGGGACCTGAACCTCGAATCCGGCGAACTGGAACGCATGGCGAGCGAGGTGACGCAGATCGATCGTTCCGGTGCCGAGGCGATCCGCCTCTACACGCTACTGTTGAAGGGCTATCCGAACTACCCGCGAAATGATCAGGTGCTCTATCAGCTCGCGCGTGCCTACGAGACCACCGGTCAGCCCGAGCTGGCACTGAGCACGCTCGACTCGATCGTCGCCCGCTACCCGCAGAGCCGCGACATTGCCGAAGTGCAGTTCCGGCGCGGTGAGCTGTTGTTCTCGGCGAAACACTATGCCGATTCCGAGCGCGCCTATGCCGCGATCATCGCCAAAGGCCGTGGCGGCTCGACGTTCTATGCCCAGAGCCTCTACAAACATGGCTGGTCGCTGTTCAAGCAGGGTCAGAACGAGCAGTCGCTCGAGTCGTTCGGCAAGCTGCTGGACATCATGCTGACAGACGCCAGCGGCAGTGCTCGCAGTCTGGAGTCGCTCAGCCGGCTCGACCGGGAGCTGGTCGAAGACACGCTGCGTGTCATGAGCATCACTTTCTCGTATCTCGATGGTCCGAAGTCGATCGATGATTTCATGTCGCATCGTCCATCGGCGACGTATGCGTATCTGCTCTATTCGCGCCTGGGCGATCTGCTGGTGGAGAAACAGCGCTACCAGGACGCGGCAACCGCCTACCGCGCCTTCGTCACGCGTGATCCGGTCGATGAGCATGCGCCGTTGCTGACCACCGAGGCGATCGAAGCCTATCGAAAGGGTGGGTTCGCCGATCTGGTGCTCGACGGCAAGCTGGAATACGTCCAGCGCTACGGGTTCGATGCGCCGTTCTGGAAAAACCGTCAGCGCAGCGCCTCTCCGCAGGTGGTCGCGGACCTCAAGACCAACTTGCGCGACGTGGCCGAGTACTACCACGCCAGCGCGCAGAAAACGAAGAATGCGGAAGACTACGCGGCCGCGGCCCATTGGTATCGCGTATACCTGAGTTCGTTTCCCAACGATGCCGATACGGCTTCCAGCAATTACCTGCTGGCCGACGCACTGTTCGAGAGCAGGCAGTACGCGGATGCGGCGACCGAATTCGAGCGCACGGCCTACGATTACCCTCGCAATGCGCGTTCGGCCGAGGCTGCTTACGCCGCACTGGTGGCGCTGCAGAAGCAGGAAGAGGCATCGAGTCCGGACGCGCGCGCAGTGGTACACCAGCGCGAGATCGAAAGCTCGCTCAAGTTCGCGCAGACTTTCCCGGAGCACCCGCAGAGTCCGGTGATTCTGACCCGCGCGGCGCAGGATCTGTACGCCGCCGGCGATCAGGCGAGAGCGTCCGATATTGCAAAGGTGCTGCTGGCGCGTACACCGCCGGTGGACGCCGCCAAGCAGCGTATCGCCTGGACGATCGTCGGCCAGGTCGCCTTCAACCAGAATGACTATGTGGACGCTGAGAGTGCCTTCGAGCATGCCTTGGCGGCGGCAGCGCCGACCGATCCGGAGCGCTCCGATCTGACCGAGCGTATAGCGGATGCCGTCTACAAGCAGGGAGAAGCCAAGCGTACGGCGGGAGATCAGGCTGGTGCAGCCAAGGACTTCCTGCGGGTCGCGCAGGTGGCGCCGTCGTCCAAGGTGGTCGGAACCGCGCAATACGATGCTGCGGCCGCATTGATCAATGCACAGCAGTGGGAGCTGGCCATTCCGGTACTGGAGGCCTACCGCCACGACTATCCCAAGAGCGAGTACGCCACCGACGTCGATCGCAAACTGGCGGTCGCCTATGTCGCCGCCGGTCGTTCCGCCGCCGCTGCGGCCGAGTTCGAACACATCGCTTCCGATCCGAAGCAAGATCCGGCGGTGGTGCACGAAGCCGTCTCACGCGCCGCCGATCTGTATGCGCAGCAGGGCGATACCGCCCATGCCGTGCCATTGCTGGAGCGCCTGGTGCGCGACTATCCGACGCCGGTAGCCGATGCGATCGAGGTGCGACAGCGATTGCTGGACATCGCGACGAAGGCCGACAACGTCGAGCGGGAGCGCTACTGGCAGCGTGAGATCGTCAAGGCGGACGCCAATGCGGGCGCCGGACGCACGGAGAGAACACACTATCTGGCGGCCAAAGCGCAGCTGGTGCTGACCGAGCCCGAACGCGACGCGTTCCGCAGCATCAAGCTGGTGGCGCCGCTCAAGCAGAGCCTGGTCGCCAAGAAGAAAGCCATGGAGGCCGCGGTACAGGCGTACAAGCAGGTCGCGGCGTACGAAGTTGCGGAGACGACCACCGCGGCTACCTACGAGACTGCCGAGCTCTACCGCACCCTCGCCAAGGACCTGCTGCAGTCCGAGCGGCCGAAGAAGCTGTCAGCGGAAGAGCGGGAACAATATGATTCGTTGCTCGAGGAGCAGGCTTATCCGTTCGAGGAGCAGGCTATATCGATCCATGAGCTCAATACCAAGCGGGCAACGGAAGGCGTGTACGACGACTCGGTGATCAAGAGCTTTGCCGCGCTCGCGGAACTCAAGCCCGCCCGCTATGGAAAGACGGAGCAGAGTGGCGTACCGGACACGCAGGCGTCGCGCACGCCGGTTCCCGCGGATCTGCAGCCGGCGATCGAACTCGGCATGCAGCAGCGCAGCCGTGCCGAGCTCGCCGAATCGGAGACGTCACTGCGTCATGCGACCGAGCTGGCACCCGACAGCGCGATGGCCTGGGACGAACTGGGGCTGACGCTGCGACGCGAGGGCAAATTCGCCGACGCGCACAGTGCTTACGATCGTGCGATC
Organism: Steroidobacteraceae bacterium; assembly: GCA_036271535.1. Lineage (GTDB taxonomy): Bacteria > Pseudomonadota > Gammaproteobacteria > Steroidobacterales > Steroidobacteraceae > FEN-1191. Next base: position 20,663 of record DATBAM010000017.1, read on the forward strand.
GTGGCGGATGATAGTTATGCTGCAGCTCACCGCAACGAAGGCGTGCTGCTCGATCTTTACCTGGACGACCCGACTGCGGCGCTGGCGCAGTTCGAGCGTTACAAGGAGCTGACGTCGGAAGACAAGCCTGTCAGCACCTGGATCGCTGAACTGCGTACGAGGACTGGAATCAAAGCTCCGGCCCCGCCTGCAACCCCGGCCGCGCCCGACGCCGTTCCCGCAACGTCGTCGGATGCATCGCCCGATGCGGCGCCGGCGGCCGCACCGCAGACGGCGGCACCTGTAACGGAGGAAAGTCCCAAATGAAATCGTGGACGGCCCTGTTGTTGATCGCGGCCCCGCTGCTGACGGCAGCGGTCGGTGCGCAGGAAATCGAGCCTGGCGTGCAGACGTCGAGCTCGGCGGCGCCCGTGCAGCCGGCTGCGAAGCCGGCGCCAGCGGCAGCTCCCGCCGTCGCCGCCAAGCCGGCCGCGCCTGCCAGGAAGACCGGCGCCGGTGCCGCCAGATTGGCAGCCTCTGGCGCCACAGCCTCGCCGACAGCGGCGACCGCGGGGCAGGGCAAACCGGTCAACGGCAAGTCCAGCGATCGCATCCAGCTGGATACCACTCAGATCAGCGGCAATCAGGAACTGCCCAAAGTCATGTATGTCGTTCCCTGGCGGCGGGCGGATCCGGGCGAATTCTCCGGTCGGCCCCCCAACAGCCTGCTGGACGAGGCACTCACGCCGGTCGATCGCGACGTATTCAAACGGCAGAACCGCTATTACGGTGCCTTGCAGGCGGATCCGACGCACAAGGATGAGAAATAGGTCGCGGTTTAAGCCGCGGCTGCACTTTAGTTTGGTCGTTCTGGCTATCCATCAGAAGTCAGGGTACGGGAGATGAGTATGTTCAGTCACATCGTTAAATTCTTTCAGGGCGGCGGATTCATGATGTATCCGATCGCACTGGTGCTGATAACGGGAGTCGCTATCGCTATCGAGCGCTGGGTCTACTTGACCGTCACCGCCCTGAGAAATCGCGGCCTGTGGAATGAGATCTCGCCGTATCTGGCGCAGGGCAATTTCCGGCAGGCGGTGCAGCTCACCTCCAAGTCGCCCGCGGCCATCGGCCAGATCCTGAGCTACGGCCTGGCGCGCATCGCGTCGGCTCGTCGGCGCGAGGACATCGAAAAGGCAATGGAAGAGAGCCTGATGGACATCATGCCGCGGCTGGAGAAGCGTACGCACTACATCGCGACTTTCGCCAACCTGTCCACGTTGCTGGGACTGCTCGGCACCGTCATCGGTCTGATCAATGCGTTCGCCGCGGTGGCAACCGTCAACCCGGCGGAAAAGGCCAACCTGCTGTCAGCCAGTATTTCGGTAGCGATGAACTGCACCGCGTTCGGTCTGATGACGGCCGTGCCTTTGCTGCTGATCCATGCGCTGCTTCAGACCAAGACCACGGAGCTGATCGACAGCCTGGAAATGGCGTCGGTCAAGTTCCTCAATGCGGTGACCGAGCGGCAGCCCCAGCTGGCTCCCGCTGCCGCCTGAACGGTTGACGCGTCATGCGCCGCTCGTACAGCGTCCGGAAGTTACAGCGCCACCAGCGCAAGCCGTCTGAGCTGCAGCTGGTGTCGATGATCGACATCTTCACGGTGCTGGTGACCTTTCTGCTGATGACCGCGGTGTTCTCCCGCACCATGATCCTCGAGCTGCGCCTGCCGCCCGCGAATGCCGATTTCCAGGCGCCGCCGCCCGGGTTGCAGTTGGAGGTGGTAGTCCGCAAGGACGCGCTGATCGTTCAGGATCGCAACAGCGGCCCGCTGGCGACCTTCCCGGACAAGGAAGCGGCTCACGATTACGACGGCCTGTCGCAGTACCTGCAGCGGGTGAAGTCGAAGTATCCAGACAAGACCGACGCCACCATCCTGCTCGAGCCCGATACGGACTACGACACCGTCATACAGACCATGGATCGGATGCGCGTTCTGGAGGTCAACGCCGGCCTGAGCGTCGAGCAGTACGAACTGTTCCCCGACATCTCGATCGGCGATGCGCCTGCCGTGGGCGACAGCACAGCTGCAGGAGCCCACCCATGAGCCTGTCCAACCGCGCGCGCCGCATGATGCAGCACCAGCTGCGCCATCGCGCTGACGCCGAGCTGAACCTCATCCCGATGATCGACATCCTGAGCGTCATGGTGTCGTTCCTGCTGGTCTACTCGACCAATGTAGAAGTGCTGCAGAACGATAAGGCGATCGAGATGCCGCAGTCGATCTCCGAACGTCAACCCAAGCAGACCGTGGTGGTCATGATGACCCGCGACGAACTGTACGTGCAGGGTGATCCGGTCGAAGCGATCGCCGATGTCCGCGCCACCGATGGCACCATCCTGCCACCGCTGCGCGATGCGCTGAAGAAGCCCACGCTGGTCGGACAGGACGTCACGGAGAAGGACCTGTCCGAGCGCGAGATTACGGTGATGGCGGACAAGACCCTGACGTACGACATCATCAAGAAGGTGATGGCGACCTGTACCGATGCGGACTACGGCAAGCTGTCGTTCGCGGTCATGCAGAAGGACAAGCCCGTGAGCGCCGACACGCTGAATTCGCTGCGCGGCGGCTGACACGAAACATCGAAGATACGCAATGCAACTCACCGAGTACTACCGCAGTTACGCCCTGCCCTGGGAGCCGGATCCGGATGAACGCAGCCGGCTCTGGAAGCTCCTGGGCGGCGGACTGCTGCTGCTGGTGCTGCTGGGGCTGATCATTCCGCTGGTGCATCTGCCGAAAGAGACCGAAGCGCCGGAGGCGGTGCCCGAACGCCTCGCCCGCCTGATGGTGGAGGAGAAGCCGAAACCGCCACCGCCGGTCGAGCAGCCCAAGCCGAAGCCGGTGCCGGAGGCAAAGCCGACGCCGAAGCCGGTCGACCACACCGCCGATGCGCGCAAGAAAGCGCAGAACTCGGGCCTGCTGAAATTTCAGGACGAACTGGCTGATCTGCGGCAGAACCTCGATACCTCGAATCTCGGGCAGACCAAGAACCTGCAGGGTGCCGTCGGGGCGGATAGCCACGCCGAGCGCTCACTGATCGCGTCCAAGGCGGGCAGTGGATCGGCCGGCATTACGAGCGCAAGCGCCAGCCGCGGCTTCGGCACCGGTGCCGGATCGTTGACCGGTCACGATACGACCGCGGTCAATTCCCGTATTGCTGCCACGGGCGCCGGCAACAACGTCTCCAAGGGCGGCAGCGGCAAGCTTTCGCGCAGCGAGGAGGAGATCGCACTGGTCTTCGACCGTAACAAAGGTGCCATCTACGCGCTCTATGGCCGGGCGCTGCGCGATACACCGGATCTGCAAGGCAAACTTGTGCTGGAGTTCACGATTGCCCCTTCCGGCGACGTGACTGAATGCCACGTGGTGTCGAGCGAACTGAAGGATCCTGAACTTGAGCGCAAGATCGTCGCGCGAGTCAAACTATTCAAGTTCGAGGCCAAGGATGTCGCTGCCATCACCACCACGAAACCGATCGAGTTCGTGCCGGGCGCTTAGGGTGCTGTCAGGCTCTCAGGACCTGTCTTGAACCTACAGTCCGAAATCCAGTATTTCGCCGAGCTGCAGCCGCTGGACCAGGCGCGCCTGCTGGCGGTGTTCCTGCATGAACTGACGGTCGAGGCGCGCAGCACTTACGGAGCGGGCGTCGAACAGGTCGATGACCCGGCGCGTCTGCGGTTCGTCAATGAGATCGTCTGCAGGCTGGCGCGTTTCACCGAGCAGCTGCTGGCGGATGATCACAACCGTCCCGCGGACGAGGTGGTGATGCGTATGCTGCTCGCACCTCGCAACGACAAGGCGGCCGAGAGGCTGATATTCAACGCCTACCGGCGTGCCATCCACGGTTTCGATCGCTACGACACCACGATCGCAATGGACAACTGACGCTCGCGCACCGTAACGTCGCGGTGTGCCTGGTCAAGTACTGATTCTGTTACTGGCAACAGTGCTGGTGCTGGCACTGGCCCGCCGCATTGGCCTGCCTGCCATCCTTGGCTATCTCATCGTCGGCATCGCCGTGGGTCCGCATGCGCTGGCCGTGTTCTCGGCCGGCGCGCAGACGCAGGAGTTCGCCGAGATCGGCGTGGTATTCCTGCTGTTCACCCTCGGTTTGGAATTTGCCTATCCGCGCATGCTGGCGATGAAGCGCGAGGTGTTCGGGCTCGGCGCCGCGCAAGTCGCCATGGTGGGCGGCTCTGTCGCCGTCATTACGCATCTGACCGGTATGGGTTGGGTTAGCGCCATCGTCACCGGGGGCGCCGTCGCGATGTGCTCGACGGCGATCGTTCTGCAGCAGCTCGGTGATCAGGACGAGCTCAACCGCTCCCATGGTCGGCTGTCGTTTGCGGTGCTGCTGTTCCAGGATCTTGCGTTCGTTCCGCTGCTGACGCTGGCGAGCGCGCAGACCCAGGCGTCGTCCGCTTCCGGTCCCATGCTGGCGCTACGGCTGGTGGGGTTTGGGATCATCGGCCTGGTTGCCGTCCTCGCGATGGGGCGCTGGCTGATGCGACCGCTGCTGGCCGAGAGCGCCGACAGCCGCCTGCGGGAGCTATTCACGCTGGCAGCTCTGCTGGTGGTGCTGACGTCGGCCTGGATCACGCAACGGCTCGGATTGTCGATGGCACTCGGAGCCTTCCTGGCCGGGATGCTGCTGGCGGAGACCGAATATCGCTATCAGGTCGAAGCCGCGATCAGGCCGTTCCGCGAACTGCTGCTGGGCCTGTTCTTCATCTCCGTCGGCATGCTGCTGGATCTTCGGGTGCTGGCCGCGGATTTCCTGCAGATCATCGGCTTGCTGGCGCTGCTGCTGATCGCCAAGGCCGTGCTCACGGCGGGCACCACGGCGGCCTTCGGTATTACCCGTTTCAAGTCGCTGCGCACGGGCCTGGTGCTGGCCGGTGGGGGCGAATTCGGTGTCGCGCTGCTGACGATACTGGCGCGCGGGCCCGATTCGGGCAGCTCGACGCAGCTGCTGCTGTCGGTCGTGGTCCTGGGGATGATCGTCAGCCCCATCATCATCCGCTACAACAAGCGTATCGCCCGCATGGTGCTGCGGGAGCACGGACCACCGTTCACCGCGATCGAGCGCGAGCTGGCGGCCAACGAAGCACTGGCAGCGCGCGAGCACGTGCTGCTGTGCGGTTTCGGACGCGTCGGCGGCCATCTTGCCCACGTACTGCAGAGCCAGGGCTTTGAATACATCGCCGTCGACCGCGATGCGCCCAAGGTGCGCACTGCGCGCCAGGGCGGACTGCCCGTGGTCTGGGGTGACTGCGCCGATGAGGAACTGCTGCGTCACGTCGGCCTGGACACCGCCAGCGTGGTGATTGTCACGTTCGCCGATCCGCAGATCGCGATCGGTATCGTCAGAGCGGTCCGTCGTCTGCGTGGCGACGTCCCGGTGCTGGTGCGGACGGCGGACGAATCGCGTCTGACGGAGCTGATGGAGGCGGGGGCTACCGAGGTCGTCCCGGAGACGCTCGAGGCCAGCCTGACCCTGGTCAACCAGGCCCTGACCCTGCTGCACGTGCCGCCCGCAGAGGTGGTCAGAACGGTGGATACCCTCCGCCGCCAGCGTTATGTAACATTGCGCAATCAACAGGCCAGCTGGGAGCTGCGTTCGATCGTGATGCCACCCGGCGGTTGGGCCGTGGGGCGAAAACTGCAAGAAATCCGGGGACGTGGAGCGGAAGTCGCGTTCACCGCGGTGCGCCGCCAGGGCATTACCGGCTACGAGCCCGGGGGGGAGACCGAGCTGCGGGAGGGCGACGTCCTGATGATCTACGGCACGCCGGAGGCGCTCGCGCACGCCGAAGCCGTGCTGCTGGCGGGATAGCGGCCGACACCGGACATGCCGGCGGCCCGCCGCCGGTCTCGAAAGCCGCTAGAATCCGCCGCGCTCATGAGTGCCGTAGACATCCCGTTCCCCACGCGTCATCACCCGCTGCGCGATGACATCCAGACGCTCGAGGAGCTGGCCGACGAAGTCCTGAAGGAACAGGGCGGCGAGGAACTGTGGCAGACCGTCGAGCAGGACCGCCAGACGGCCATCAGCTGGCGCGAAGGCGTCGCCGGCGCGCGCGAAGCGCTGGCAGTACGGGTAAAGGGCCGTCCCCCGCGCATCGCGCGCGACCTGGTACGGGCATTCTCGTCCTGGTTCCAGCTGGTCAACGTCGCCGAAAAGGTTCACCGCATCAGGCGGCGGCGCGAATACTTCCAGCAGGACGGCGATCGGCCGCAGCCAGGCGGTGTCGAAGACGCGCTCGGCGCGATAAAGGCTGCGGGGCTGTCATTGAGCGAGGTGCTGTCGCTGCTCAAGCACCTGTCGATCGAGCCGGTGATGCTGGCGCATCCAATCGAGTCGACCCGCCGCACCAGTCTGCGGCGTCAGCAGCGCATGGCAGCGCTGCTGCTCCAGCGCGACAACGCCAGCCTCGCGCCGAACGAGCGACGCGGCTTGCTCGAACGCATCCGCGCCGAGGTGAGTGCGGATTGGCAGACCGAGGACCACCCACGCGAACGCCTGACCCTGGCGGACGAACGCGAGCACGCGATCTTCTATCTGGGAGAGATCCTCTACAAGATCGTGCCGGCGTTCTATGAAGAGATCGCCGACGCGCTGGCGAAGCTGTACGGCACGCCTCCCGAATCGCTCGAACTGCCGGTGATCGTGCGCTTCGGCACCTGGGTCGGCGGCGACATGAAGTTTGCGGCGGAAGTGCACGCCAAGAGCATCCGCGAGACGCTGTCGCGCGCGCAGCACGTGATCATCAATGCTTATTACGAAGAGTGCCTGCGACTGGCACAGACGCTGTCGCAGAGCGCCAGCCGCATCGGTGTCTCCGCGGCGGTCATGCGTCGGCTGGAGGAATACCGCACGCTGTTTCCCGGTGCGCAGGGCATGGCGCCGTCGCGTCATGACAAGATGCCGTATCGCATACTGCTCGGACAGATCGCCGAGCGGTTGCACGCCACCTACGATGGCCGCTCCAACGGCTATCAGCAGCCGTCGCAGTTCCGCGCCGACATCGCGTTGATCGCGCAGAGCCTGCTGGCCAATCGCGGCGCGGGCGCCGGTTACTATCATGTCCGCAGACTTCTGTACCGGATCGATACTTTCGGTTTTCATCTGGCCACGCTCGATCTGCGCGCCCAGGCATCGGTGCATCACGCGGTGCTGGCGCAGGGTCTCGACGATCCGGAGTGGACCAGGCTGACGGCAGCCGAGCGGCACGCGCGACTGGTCGGGATCCTCGAACGCGATGTCGGTCCGACCGGTACTTTCGACGCGCTGGCCAAGCGCACGCTCGCGGTGTTTGACGCGATCATCCAGAGTCGTCATCGTTATGGCGCCGACTCGGTCGGGCTCTACATCGTCGGTGGCGCGGCACAGGCCGACGATATCCTGGCGCCGCTGGTGCTGGCGCGCTGGGCAGGCGCCTACGATCGCAGCAGCGGCGAGGTCGCGCTGGATATCGCGCCGCAGTTCGACACGGTTTCATCGCTCGAAGGGTGCGGCACCGTCGTGCGTGAACTGCTGCAGGATGGTGTCTACAAAAGGCACCTGGAGGCACGAGGCAAACCGCAGACGGTGCTGATCGGATTTTCCGACAGCAACAAGCAGAGCGGTATCGTCGCCTCGCGTTTTGCCGCTTATCGAGCGCAGCGCTCGCTGACCGAAGCACTGCGGCAGACGAAGAAACAGCACATCCTCTTCTACAGCCGTGGCGGCAGTGCGCCGCGTGGCGGCGGCCGCATCGATTCGCTCCTGCGCGGTGCGCCGGCCGAGTCCGTCAACGGGGTACTGCGTTTCACCGAGCAGGGCGAGAGCATCAGCCAGAACTACGGATTGCTGTCGAACGCGATGCGCACGCTCGAGCGCGCCTTCAGTACGCTCGCTCAGGCAACGCTGGCGGTCAAACGAGGCGTGGCGTTGCAGGAGAGCGCCGCGCTGGCGGAGTGTGTGGGCCTGGTGGCGAATCGCAGCGCGCAGGTCTGGCGCGGGCTGGTGTTCGAGCAGCCGCAGTTCCTCGATTATTTCCGTGCCGTGACACCTATCGATGTCATCGAGAGGATGCAGATCGGTAACGTGGCGCTCCAGCGTACCGATCGTCGCGGGGTCGATGCCGTACGTCCGGCGTTGTGGGTGTTTGCCTGGTCGATGTCACGGCACACGTTGCCGGGATGGTACGGCGCTGGTGGTGGGCTCGAGTTCGCGCGCGCCGAGCGCGGCATCGATACGCTGCGACTGTGTTATCGCGGCTGGCCATTCTTTCACGGCCTCATCGATGACATCGAGGCGATGCTGGCGCGCGGCGATCCCGAGGTTGCCGCGCATTACGATCGTCTCGCGCCGCCGGAGCTGCGCCGCTTCGGTACCCAGATACACGAGGAGTACGAGCGTTGTCGTGCGCTCATTCTCGAGATCAAGGAAACCCGGTCGTTGCTGGATACCGATCGGACGCTGCAACGGGGCATTGCGTTGCGTAATCCTTACATCGATCCCATGCATTTCATGCAGGTGGACCTGCTCGAGCGCTGGCGGGCGGGCGGGCGCCAGAACCGGGAGCTGTTCGAAGCGCTGCAGGCCAGCGTCAGCGGCATCGCGCGCGGGCTG